>CAUJET010000102.1 GCA_963169665.1 Actinomycetota bacterium
CGAGCATCGCGACGTCCTCCGCGTCGTCGCGGAAATGGGTGATCGCCTCGCCGGCCGAGCCGACCGGTTGCCCTGCCTCCGGACCGCCGCTCGCCATCTGGGCGGCGAGCATGTTGGCGCGCAGCAGGGTCTGGATGTGCACCCAGGCCTGGGTCCACACCAGCGCACCGGCGTGGATGGTGGCCATGCGCGCCACCTCGAGTACCGCGATGCACGCGGCGATCACGTACACGCGCGAGTTGCGCCCGTCGGACACCGCGTCGAAGCCGGTGCCGAGCAGCCAGCCGATCGCCACCGGGAAGGTGAAGAACAGCACGAACAGCGTCCAGCCGAGCCAGAAGGTGCGCGGCCGGTGCTGCGACGCCCGCCAGGCGAGCCGCCAGACGTTCATGCCGTCACCCCGCCCAGGTCGGGCAGGTCGTCGAGTTCGGGCAGGTCGTCGAGCGCCTGTGCATCGACGTCGAGCGCCAGCGCGAGCAGGCGGTGGAACCGACTCGTCGGGTCGGCGGCGAGCGTGGCCCGTTCTCCGTGTTCGACGACGCGACCGTGGTCGAGCACGACGATCTCGTCGACGTGCCGCAGGGTCGACAGCCGGTGCGCGATCACGAGCGTCGTGCGTCTCTGCACCAGCTGTGCCACCGCAGCCTCCAGCGCTGCCTCTGTGGCGGGGTCGACCCGAGCGGTCGCCTCGTCGAGCACCAGCAGATCGGGGTCGCGCAGCCACACGCGGGCGAGCGCGAGCAGTTGCGCCTCGCCGGCCGACAGCCCGGCACCGCCGGCACCGAGCTCGCGGTGGATGTCACCGTCGGCGAGGGAGTCGAGGCCGGCCGAACGGAGGGCGTCCGCGACCGCCTCGTCGGTGGGTCCGGTGTCGAAGAGGGTGACGTTGTCGCGCACCGATCCCGTGAACAGCTCGACCTCCTGCGGGATCAACGCGACACGCCGGCGCAGCTCTCGCCGTGGGACGTCCCGGATCGGGACACCGCCGACCAGCACCTCGCCGTCGCTCGCGTCCACCAGGCGGAGTACCAGTCGGGACAACGTGGTCTTGCCGCTGCCCGTGCGTCCGACGACGCCCACCGACCGGCCGGCGGCGATGTGCAGGTCGATGCCGTCGAGCACCCGCTCGCTGCCGTCGGCGACACGCCGCGAGGCCTCCTCGGCGACGAGATCGGCATACGCCCGGTTCGCCTCGGGTGCCTGCCGGTACTCGAACGACACCTCGCGCAGGGTGAGCGAGAGGGGACCGGCCGGCGGTGAGGTCGTGCCGCCGTCGTCGATGCCGGGGCGCACCGCGAGCAGGTCGATCACCCGCACCATGGCCCCGTTCGCCTTCTGCACCGTCTCGAGCTGGTCGACGACGTCCTCCAACGGTCGCGAGAGCAGCAGCACGTACTGGAACAGCAGGAACGCCGTCCCGACGGTGATCACGTCGCCCGCCACCAGCAGCGTGCCGGCGACCAGCGAGATCACCGAGCCGCCGGCGACCGACGCCTGCACCATCCACCACATCCGCAGGAACGCTCGTTCGCGCCGCACCGAGCTCGCCATCGCGTCGGTGCTCTCCTCGACGAAGCGCCACATCGCGTGCGTCGCCGCACCGTTCGATCGAAGGTCCTCTGCGGCGGTGAGCCGTTCCTCGATGCCGCCGTAGAGGCGGGCGTACGACCCCATCTCGTCGGACGACTCGCCGACGGCGCGATGGCGGCTCCGCACCACGGCCCACATCGCCAGCACCACGTAGGCGAACGCGCCGACCGCCAGCCGCCAGTCGACGATCGCGAGCACCACGATCATCCCGACGACGACGAAGGCGGCTCCGACGAACCGCGGCACGACCCGGCCGAGGAAGTCGCTGACCGACGTGACGTCGCCGTCCACCCGCTGGATCAGCTCGCCGGGCGTGTGCGTCCGGTGGAACTCGTGGTCGAGGCCGAGCACGTGTCGGGTGAGGTCGATGCGGATCTGGTTGGTGGTGCGCCAGGCAGTGACGGTGGCGAACCAGGTGACCGCGACATTGATCACCTGCGCGGCGAGGGCGATCACGAGGAACACGGTCGCGAGGCGGACCAGCTGCGCGGTCGTCGCCCCGTCGGCGGCGCGGTCGACGATGCGGCGCACGACCAACGGCCCACCCAGGGCGAGGGCCGAGCTGACGGCGATGAGCGCGCCGAGACCGACCCATCGACGTGCGTCGGGGCGGAGCAGGGCGAGCAGGGCGCGCCAACGAGCGGTGCCGGGTGCGGTCACGCCGGTCAGTCTCGCCCGCGGGTGGCGCCGAGGTCGCCCGAGTTTCCGCCGGAGGGTCGGCGCAGGTCAGCGCGTGGCGAAGGCGACGGCCACGATCGCGTCCCGGCCGCCGGTCGTCGTCACGGGCGTCGTACCGGCCGAGGCCGAGGTCGTGGTCGTCGTGCGCGGGGTCGTGGTGGTGGTGTCGTCAGCGTCGCTGTCGTCAGCGTCGCTGTCGCCGTCGTCCGGTCGCACGAGTTCGGTCACCTCACCGCCGACGAGATCGACCCACGACACGGTGGCACCGTCGGTGTCGATCGCCGCGGTGCCGTCGGCGGAGACCGCGAGCACGCGATGGGTGAGCCGCTGGTCGATGCGGTCGGCATCCGAGGCGCCGATCAGACCGGCGACCAGGTCGTCGCCCGTTGGGTCGGCGGTGCCGAACCCGACCACACATCCGTCGGCCCCATGACCGACGAGCGCGCCGTCGTCGAAGGACGTGACGATCACTCCCGTGCGTGCGTCGAGCAGGGTGTAGGGCCCACCGTCGTCGCCGACCGACACGCACTGGTCGGCGGTCACCGGATCGAGGAACACCTCGACCCGGTCGGCCACGTCCACCGACCGGACGAGGGCGCCCGTTGCGTCGACGAATGCGACGAATCGCTCGCCGAACAGTGCGAGACGCGTGCGACCGCCCAGCACGACCGCACCGTCGGTGATCTCGGGATCCGTGGTGACGTCGGTGCCCGGCGGCAGCGGCAGCACGGTGGCGAGCCGGGTGACCTCGTCGACCGACTCGTCACCGAAGTCGACGATCGACACCACCCCTTCGGGTGTGACGACGACCGCCGTGGCATCGCCCACGAGCATGCCGGCGAGGATCGGTGCCGTCTCGACCGTGCCCACCCGTTCGCCGGTCGCCTGCGAGAGATCGAGCAACACGGTGTCGCCGCGGTTGGTCACCGTCAGCACGCCGTCGTCGGCGAGGTCGACCAGGGCGCCGGGCAGCGACGTCCCCGTTCCTGCCGCGACGTCGACGACCACGGTCTCCGAGCTGCGCAGATCCGTGTACGCGACATGCGTCGCCGCGTCGTCCACCCGCACCGAGCCGGGATCGGCCAGCGGGTCGTCGCCGTCGGCGAGGGCGAGCAGATCGATGGTCGTCCCGTCGCCGGCGTCGACGAGTTCGAGCCCGGTGCCGGAGGTGTCGGACACCGCGAGCAGCGACGAGCGGCCCAGCTGCCGCACCTCGTCGAACGCCACGTCGATCGCGTCGATCGAGCCGTCCTCCAGCGACAGCACCCCGAGACCGTCGGCCGCGGGGTCGCCATCGATGCCCAGCAGCACCTTGCCGGCGAGACCGATGTCGGTGACGCCCAGCAGGTCGGTGGTGGCATCGGCGACCTCGTCGCCGTCGCGATCGAGCACCGACACGGCGCCGTCGGCGCGCTGCACCACCACGACGTCCCAGCTCCTGGTCCCACCGTCGGCCCCGTCGTCGCCGCTGTCGTCACCTCGGAACGTGAACCACAGCCCGCCGCCGACCAGGGCCAGCACCACGACGGCCACGATGGCGCGACGCAGGGCGTAGTTCGGCCGGTCGCGCCCGCTGCCGTAGTGCTCGTCGTCGGCCGATGGCGGCGGCCAGGGGTTGCCCATGACGCCTCACGTTACGCGTCGGCCCGCCGTTCGACGCGTGACCTCGCCAGGTCGTCGTCCCGTCGTCGCTGCCGTCGTCCACCCGATACGGTGACCGCATCCGGCCGGGTGCCGGGAGCGGTCGGGGGGACCGCCGCGAGCGCACCGCAACTCGGTGTCGGCGTGGGACGTCCACGTCGCCGCACCGGGTGTGCACGCTCGCGATCGACACGAGGGGGAGACCGATGCGACCGGTGCACGTTGCCGTCCTGGGCGGCGGATCGTGGGGGACGACGGTGGCGTCGTTGGCCGCTGCCAACGCGAGCGCCGTGCTGTGGGCCCGCGACGAGGCGACGGTGGCCGAGGTGAACGAACGGCACCGCAACAGCCGCTACCTGCCCGACCTCGACCTCCACCCGGGGCTGCGCGCCACCACGTCGATCGAGGAGGCCGTCTACGACGCGGACGTCATCGTGATGGGCGTGCCGTCCCAGTCGGTGCGGGCGACGCTCGTGACGATCGCGCCGCTGATCCGCCACTGGGTGCCGATCGTCAGCCTCACCAAGGGGCTCGAGCAGGGCACGCGCCTGCGGATGACCGAGGTGATCGAGCAGGAGCTGGCCGGGCACCCTGCGGGCGTGCTCGCCGGTCCGAACCTCGCCCGCGAGGTCGTGGCCGGGTACGCCGCGGCAGCCGTGATCGCAATGCCCGACGCGCATGTCGCGACGTCGCTGCAGAAGGTGTTCACGAGCCGACGGTTCCGCGTCTACACGAACCCCGACGTCACGGGTTGCGAGCTCGGCGGTGCGCTCAAGAACGTGGTCGCCATCGCCGCCGGCATGGCCGAAGGCCTCGGGGTCGGCGACAACACCAAGGCGATGGTGCTCACGCGCGGGCTGGCCGAGATCACCCGCCTGGGCGTGGCGATGGGCGGCGACCCGCGCACGTTCCCCGGGCTCACCGGCCTCGGCGATCTGATGGCCACCTGTTCGAGCCCGCTCAGCCGCAACCGCACCGTCGGCGTCGAACTGGCCAAGGGCCGTACGATCGACGAGATCACCGCCGGGATGCGGATGGTCGCCGAGGGCGTGAAGACCAGCCGCGTGGTCGTCGAGCTCGCCCGTGAGTACGGCGTCGAGGCACCCATCGCCGACGAGATCGATGCGGTGGTGAACGCCGGCCGCACGCCGATCCAGGCCTACGCCGGGCTCGGCCGGATCGCGCCCTCGTCGGAGTTCGACGGCACCGCCTGACACGGTCCGGCCGGGATGATCCGGCCGGCACCGCACCGTCAGCGGCGTGTGGCCGCGACGTCGACCGAGCCGATCGTGCCCGGGCGTCGGACTGCGGCCAGCTCGGCCAACTGCTCGTCGATCGCCTCGCGCACCGCGGCGGGTTCGATCGTCGTGAGGTCGGGTTCGCCCAGTTCGGCGTCCACCCCTGCCTCGGCGATCAGGTGCCGGGCGTGGGCCTCGTTGAACGGCGACACGAACGACACGACCGTCCCCACCGCACCGGCCCGCCCGGTGCGCCCGGCGCGGTGCACGTAGTCCTTCGGGTCGACCGGCAGGTCGTACTGCACCACGCAGGCGACGTCGTCGACGTGGATGCCCCGGGCCGCGACGTCGGTGGCCACCAGCGCCTGCACCTCACCGCGCGCGAACTGGTCGAGCGCGGCCTCGCGCTTGAGCTGCGAGTTGCCGCCGTGCAGCACTGCAGTGCGGATCTGTCCACGGGAGAGCCGCTTCGCGATGCGGTCGGCGCCGTGGCGGGTGCGGCTGAACACGACCGTCGCCCCACTGCGCTTCACCAGCTTCACGAGCAGGTCGGGCCGGGCCGCGTCGTGGACGAACCACCACAGATGCCGGATCGGTGCGAGCTCGGGCGGCGCCACCTCGTGCACGACCGGCTCGCGCTGGTAGTCGCGCACGAGCACGTCGACGTCGCCGTCGAGGGTGGCCGAGAACAGCATCGTCTGCCGGTCGTCGGGCACGAGGGCGAGCAGCTCCCGAACCTGCGGCAGGAACCCGAGGTCGGCCATCCGGTCCGCCTCGTCCACCACTGCGATGCGCACGGCGCCGAGGGTCATCAGGCCCTGGCCCAGCAGGTCGAGGAGCCGCCCCGGTGTCGCCACCGCGATGTCGACGCCGGCGTGCAGCGCGGCGATCTGTGGCTCGAACGCCGCGCCGCCCTGCAGGACGTGCACGCGCAACCCACGTGCGGCCGCCACCGGGGCGAGCTCCGCACCGATCTGGCGGGCCAGCTCCCGCGTCGGGGCGAGCACCAGCGCACCCGGCGCATCGGGTGCGGCGTGCACCGTGCGCTCGACGATGGGGATACCGAACGCCAGCGTCTTGCCCGAGCCGGTGGGGGCCTTGCCACACACGTCGCGTCCGGCGAGCGCGTCGGGGATCGTGAGCGTCTGCACCGGGAACGGTCGGTCGACGCCCATCGTCGCGAGCGCGTCGACGAGATCCGCGGCGACGCCGAGCGATGCGAACGAACCGTCGACGGGCGCTTCGTCGCGCTCGCCGGTCACCGATGCCACGGACGTCACGATCCGCCGAACCGGGCGAGCCGCTCGCCCAGTTCGGCGCGGTACTGCTGCATCCGGCCGCGCTTGAGGTGCTCGTAGCCGCGCACCTGGTCGGGCAGCGACGCGATCGCGATCGCCTCCGCTGCCCGCTCGGGACCGAAGCCCGCGACCAGCCGATCGACGGCGTCCACGTACTCGGCCACCATCGCCCGCTCCGCTCGCCGCAGCGAGGCGAGGCCGAACAGGTCGAGCGGCGTGCCGCGCACACGACGACCGGCGCGCAGCGCCACCATCGCCGGGGTGGCCCACCACCCGAGCCGGATCTTGTGCCGCAGGCCCATCGCCCGGAGCAACGGAGGGTGCAGGTTCCACCGCACCCTCGCGCCCGGTCCGGCGACGGTCTCGGCCGCCTCGCGTGAGGAGGGGAGCAGCAGGAGTCGGGCCACCTCGTACTCGTCCTTGTACGCCATCAACCGGTGCAGGTGCACGGCGACGGCGCGGGTGAACGCCGGATCGTCGCAGCCGGCGGCGCGGGCGACCACGTCGCGGAAGCTGGTCGCGTACCGCGTCGACTGATAGCCGACGAGATCGTCGGCGAGTCGGTCGATCAGCTGCTCCAGCGGCTCGGGCCCGGGCTCGGCCACGGAGGCACCGCGGAGCGGTGCCGGTCCCTCGGACGCCACCGTGTGCGCATCGCGCCGGCCGAGCCGGAACGCGGCCACGTTCTTGTCGACCGCGACGCCGTTGAGGGCGATGGCCTCCTCGATCCGATCGGGATGCACGGGCACCGCGCCCTCCTGGACGGCGACGCCCAGCAGATAGACGTTCGCCATCGCTGCGTCACCGAGCGCCGCCGTCGTCGCGGCGATCGCGTCGAAGGTCGTCGTCGAGCGGCTCGACGCGCGCACCCGGTCGAGCGCCTCGTCGCGGGGGAACGCCAGGGTCGGCCGCACCACCATCGACCCGGTGCCCACCGCCGCGCTCGACGCGACCACCATGGTCCGCCCCGGTGCCGCCCCGGCGATGTGGGCGTCGCTCGCGGCGACCAGGAGATCGAACGCCAGCAGGGCGTCGACGGAGCCGGTGCTCGCCCGGTTCGACGAGCGCGGGGTGCCCCTCGTGAGCCGCACGTCGCTGACGACCGGGCCGGCCTTCTGCGACAGGCCGGTCTGGTCGAGGCCACGCACCTGGAACCCGTCGAGCATCGCGGCCGTGCCGATGATCTGCGCGACCGTCACGACGCCGGTGCCCCCGATGCCGCTCAGGCGGATCGTGCAGTCGTCGGAGTCGACCACGATCGACGGTGCGGGCAGCGTGTCGGCGTCGACGACGGATCCCGTGCGACCGCCACCGCGCTGCGGCTTCGCCCGCCTGCGGCGACGCCTCGACGGACGCACGGTGAGGAACGACGGGCAGTCGCCCTCGACGCAGCTCGCATCCAGATTGCAGCTCGCCTGGTCGATCGCGGTCTTGCGGCCGAACGGCGTGTCCACCGGCTGCACGCTGAGGCAGTTGCTCTTCGCCCCGCAGTCGCCGCATCCCTCGCACACGCGCTGGTCGATCAGCACGCGCCATCCGGGCTGTGCGGCACGGCCGCGCTTGCGGTCGCGGCGCAGTTCGGCGGCACAGCGCTGATCGTGGATCAACACCGTCGTGCCCGCGACGCCGGCGAGCGTGCGCTGGGCCTCGAGGATCCGGTCGCGCGACCAGACCTCCACCCCGAGCGGCAGGGTGACGCCTCGGTAGCGGCCCGGGTCGTCGGTGGTGATCAGCACGCGGCGCACGCCCTCGGCGAGGAACACCGTCGACAGCGCCGGCACGTCGAGTTGACCGCACGGCAGTTGGCCGCCCGTCATCGAGACGGCCCCGTTGTAGAGCACCTTGTAGGTGATGTTCGTCCCGCTCGCGACCGCGGCGCGCACGGCGAGCATGCCCGAGTGGAACAGCGTGCCGTCGCCGATGTTCTGGATCAGGTGCGGCTCGTCGACGAACGGTGCCATGCCGAACCACTGGGCGCCCTCGTTGCCCATCGCCGTGACGCCGACGATCTGGCCGAACGGGCCCTGGTCCATCAGCATCACCATCGTGTGACACCCGATGCCGCCGCCGACGAGGGCGCCCTCGGGAGCCCGTGTGGACGTGTTGTGCGGGCAGCCGGAGCAGAAGTACGGGGTGCGGTTCACCGACAGGGGGATCAGCCGTCGGTCGGCCACCGCCGGCGGGGGCGGCGCCAGCCGGTCGGGCGCGAGGCGCTGCTCGAGCCGCGAGCGAAGCCGGGGCGCGATCACGTCGGCCGTCAGCGAGCCGGTCGGCGGCAGCAACGGCGTGCCGTCGGGCGAGCGCTTCCCGGTGACCACCGGCCGGTCGGCCAGCGGGTACAGCGCCTCGATGACGCGGCCCTCGAGCAGACCCGTCTTGTCCTCGACGACCACCACCTCGGCGAGGCCGGCGGCGAAGTCGCGGACGGTCGCGGTGTCGAGTGGCCACGGCATACGCAGGTGCAGCAGCCGCACGCCGGCGGCGCGCAGGTCGTCGTCGGTGCGCAGGCCGAGGAGCCGCAGGGCCTCACGGGTCTCACCAGCCGTGCTGCCACTCGCCACGACGCCGATCCAGTCGTCGGGCCCGCGGACAGCGACCCGGTTGAGGCCGTTCTCGATGCCGTACCGCAGCGCGACCTCGAGCCGCACCTCGTGGAACTCCCGCTCGACGTCGAGCGTGTACGGCGTGAGCAGGCGGCCTGTTGGGGTCGCCCGGTACGGCACGCGTCCGCGGGGCCCGTCCACCTCCACCACCGGCAGCACCGGCACGAACCGGTCGGGGTGCAGTTCCACGGTCCCGGTGCCGTCGGCCACCGCCTCGATCACCTTGATCGCGCTCCACAGACCCGACGCCCGCGACATCGCGATGGCGTGGCGGCCGAGGTCGAGCGCGTCCTGCACGTCGGCGGGGAACAGCGTCGGCAGCCGCAGGTCGATCAGCGAGGCGTCGCACGACGACGGCAGCGTCGAGCTCTTCGCGCTCGGGTCCTCGCCCACGAGCGCGACCGCACCGCCGAGATGGGAGGTGCCGGCGAACAGCGCGTGACGCAGCGCGTCGCCGGCGCGGTCGAGGCCCGGGGTCTTGCCGTACCAGACGCCGACCACGCCGTCGTACCGCGACGAGTCGAGGGTGACGCTCAGCTGCGAGCCCATCACGGCGGTGGCGGCGAGCTCTTCGTTGAGCGCCGGCCGGTGGACGAGGTGATGGCCGGCAGCGGTGGCGAGGGCGGCCACGGTGTCGGCGTCGCGGTCGTACCCAGCGAGCGGGCTGCCCGGATAGCCGGTGACGAACGCAGCGGTCCGCAGGCCCGCGGCGCGGTCGATCCGCAGCTGTTCGAACGGGAGACGCGCGAGCGCCTGGGCGCCGCTCATGAACACGACGCCGTCGTCGCCGAGGTAGCGGTCGTCGAGGCGGTACGCGTTCACGGGGTGTGTCGAGGCGCGTGCCACCGAGGCATCCGGATCATGGAGGACCACGGCGTCAGTCTCCCAGAGCCGGTGGGAGCCGTCGAGCGTGCGTGCCCGGGCGCTTCCACGGGCGCTTCCACGGGCGAGAGACCGGGTCGATACCATCGCCGACCGTGACCCCCGCCGTCGTCGAGCTGCAGCGCGCCGGAGCCGTGTTCACGGTGCACGAGTTCGTCCACGACCCCGCCGAACGCAGCTACGGCCTGGCCGCCGCCCGCGCGTTGGGCGTCGAGGCCGACCGGGTGTTCAAGACCCTGCTCGCCGACGTCACCGGCAGCGGTGGCGGCGTGACGCAGGTGGTCGGCGTCGTCCCCGTCACGGCCCAGCTGTCGATGAAGGAGATCGCCGCGGCCGTCGGTGCGAAGCGGGCCGAGATGTGCGCACCCGCAGCGGCGGAGCGGATCACCGGCTACGTCGTCGGTGGGATCAGCCCGTTCGGGCAGAAGAAGCGGTTGCGCACCGTGATCGACGAGACGTGCGAACTGTCCGACACCATCTTCGTGAGCGGCGGGCGGCGCGGCCTCGACCTCGAGCTCGCGCCGGCGACACTGCTCGAGGTGCTCGCCGCGACGGTCGCACCGATCGCCGTGTGGTGAACGCCCGTCGTGGTGAACGCCCGTCGTGGTGAACGCTCGTCGTGGTGATCGCCCGTCGGGGGATCGCTCGCTGGTCAGCGGAGTTCGTCGAAGTCGACGATCCGTTCGACGAATCGGTCGCGGTGGATGAGGTGCGGGTAGTGGCCCTGCTCGGGCCAGACCTCGACGGTGGCCGACGGCACCAGCTTGCGCAGCCAGTGTGTGTACTCCTCACCCGGGTCGATGCCGTGCAGCGACAGGTACGGCACGGTGATCGCGCCGGCGAGCGCGGCCACGGTCGCGTCGAGTTCCTCGGCCGTCGATTCGAAGACCGTCCCCCAGATGCCCAACACGACGGACTGGTCGGCCCGTCGCAGTGCTCCGACCCGCTCGACCTCGTCAGCGCCGAGTGGACCCATCATCGACTGGAACACGAGATCGATCGCCGTCCGGAACGACTCGTCGTCGCCGCGCAGCATCGGCTCGAGCTGCTCGAGGCCGGCCTTGAAGTCGGCCAACCGCAGCGGTTGATCGACGTTGACGACCGCTCGCGGGCGGGCGACGGCCGCGTAGGCGCTCGCGACGATGCCTCCGAGGGAATGCCCCACCACCAACGGCGCAATCATGCCCGCGGCGTCGACGGTCTCGGCGACGTCGGTCGCGAGCGAGATCGGGTCGTACGCGTCGCCGTGCGGTGACTCGCCGTGTCCGCGCAGGTCGACGAGCAGCACGTCGTAGTGCTCGGCGAGGGCCGGGACCAGCGGATCCCAGGTCCGACGTGACTCGGTGATGCCGTGGACGAGGACGAGCGGTCGTCCGCTTCCGGTGCGCTCGTGGGCGAGTTGCATGGCGTCACCGTAGGCGATGCCGCTCACCTTCCTGGCCGTCGACCGGCTCTCGACCGGCTCTCGACCATCGGCCCGTCGACGCCGCGGCTCGACCCCGTCAGGACCGCGCGCCGCGTCCGTCGACCTGCCCGCCGAACGGTCGGCCGGTCTGGACGTGGCGCAGCGCCTCGATCTTCGCGACCCGCGTCAGGGCCGGTGGATGTGTGGCGGCGAGGTGCTCGCGCAGGCCCCGGGGCCGTTCGCCGCCGCCCATGGCCACGACGCGGCGGAGGGCGTTGGAGAGCTGGGGGCCGAAGCCGAGCAGGACTGCGCGCTGATCGGCCTGGAACTCGGCGCCGCGTCCGGCGACGTTGCCGACGGCGTTGGCCACCAGCAGCCCGCTGAGGAACAGCCAGGAGATCGTGGTGAGCACGGCGCTCACCAGACGGCCGATCGCCGTGAGCGACGCGGAGTGGCTCGCGTAGCTGTGCGTCGCCGCGGCTGCGACGTTCTGGAGGAAGAACCCGATACGGGCGAGCAGCAGCACCGGCACGCTCAGCCATTGCGCCACGGTCAGGGCCACCGTGTGGAAGCCGAGGTGGTGGCTGAGCTCGTGGGCCAGTACCCCGGCGAGCTCGTCGCGGGGCAGTGTCTCGACCGCGAGCGACGTGACGATCACGAGGTGGCCGCCGCACGCGAACGCGTTCAGTTCGTCGGCCGGCAGCACGGCCAGCACGTAGCGGTGGCGCGGCAGCCGGGCCGCCTGCAGCACCGAACGCCAGGCCGTGTCGAGGCGCACCCGCTCCTCCCGGCTCGGCGGCCGGGCCCCGAGCAGCCGGGTGAGCAGCACGGTCTGGATCGGGCGCACGAACAGCAGCACGGCCCCGGCGAGGTAGCCGACTGCGAACCAGGTGAACGACACGTGCCAGGCGAGCCGGATCACGAACCAGAACACCGCGAGCGCCACGAGCGACACCGGCAGCACGATCAGGACGGGCACGAGCGCGGCAACCGCCGAACTCTCGACGCGCCGCCCACCGACATGCATCTGTACACGATAGGGGGCGATCCCGGGGACGGTTCCCGCGCGACGACGTCGCCGCCCGGTCGGGACGGCCGACCACTCGACGCACGACCGTCGCCCTGGGTGACGCCCCGCCACCCTGGGTGCGATTCGGGGGTGGTGAACCGTCAACGTCTCGTCAAGGTCGACACCCCGCGTCGGCAGGCTCAAGCTTCGTCCAAGAGCGGCGGGTGATCCGTGCATCGGCTCGCCCGCTTCATTAGCCTTTGGCCACGGGCCGCGCGCGTCGCGCTGTGCTGCGTCGCGAAAGGGACACGAGTTGGCGATTCGGGTGATGCAGGTGGTCGAGAACTCGGGGGTGACGAGGACGATCCGCGATCTGCTCGACGACGCGCGCGCCTGTCAGGTGACCGACGAGGCCGCCGCCCGCTCGATGGCCCAGCAGGCCCGCGTGCTGGCCCGCTCGCTCAACGACGAGGCCGGCGAGGCCGAGGCGCTGTTCCGCCTGGCATCGATCGCATACACCGGCGGCCAGCCCGGCGACGCCTTCGCGCTCGCGCTCGACGCCCGTGACCTGGCCCGCCAGGCCGGGGTCACCGTCATCGAAGCGTTCGCCCTCAACGTCATCGGCCTCGTGCACCAGTCGGCCGGCAACTTCACCGAGGCCCTCGAGTACGGCCTGAAGGCGCTCGAGGTGTATCGCACGTCGAAGGACCGGGCCGCCGAGGGTGCGCTCCTCAACGCGATTGCGATCGTCCACCATGCGCTCGGCGACACCGATCGGGCGCTGGTCACCTACGAAGCGGCACTCACGGTCAGCCGCAATGCCGACCACGACGATGCGAACTGGTACGTCAACCACGTGTACATCCTCGGCAACATCGCCGAGGTCCGGTCCGAGCGCAACGAGCACCTGCTGGCGCTCAGCCTCGCCGGCGAGGCGCTCGAGATCAGCCGCGACCACGTCCCCGAGTACGTCCCGCAGCTCCTGACGTTGTTGGCATCGTCGTACTGCGAGCTGCGCATGATCGAGCAGGCCGAGGAGTACATCGACGAGGCCGCCGCACTGCTCGACGACACCAGCGCGGAGATCGAGCGCACCGCGCTGTTCGGTCTCTCGATGGTCCGCGGCAAGGTCGCCCTGGCTCGCGACGACATCCGTGCCGCTGCCGACCACTACCGGCACGCGCTCGCGACGGCCGAGGCCGGCGGCGACATCGTGAGCAAGCTGAACGCGCTCACACAGCTCGCCGCCACGTGTAAGCGCCTCGGCGAGTTCGAGGCCGCCCTCGCCTATCAGGAGGAGCGGTTCCGGGTCCACGAGATGATGTTCAGCGAGGGTGCCGACCTGCGCATCAAGACGCTGCAGGTGGCCCACGACACCGAGGCCGCCCGCCAGCAGGCCGAGATCCTCCGGTTGCGCACCGGCGAGCTCGAAGCCCTCGTCCGCGGCCGCACCTACGACCTCGAGGAGTACCAGCTCGAGGCGTTCCAGCGCCTGGCGGTGCTGGCCGAGTTCCGCGACACCGACACGGGCGAGCACACCATCCGCGTCGGCGACCTGTCGGCCTCGATCGCGACCGAGCTCGGCTCCGATCGCGAGTGGGTGTCGCAGCTGCGCCTCGCTGGTCGGCTCCACGACATCGGCAAGGTCGCGGTGCCCGACTCGATCCTGATGAAGCCGGGTCCGCTCACGCCGGCGGAGTTCGACGTGATGAAGACCCACACGACGATCGGCGCCGAGATCCTCGCGGGCAGCTCGTCCCCGCTCATCCAGCTCGCGGCAGAGGTGGCGTTGAACCACCACGAGCGATGGGACGGCACCGGGTACCCGAACGGCCTCGCCGCCGAGGACATCCCGCTGAGCGGCCGCATCGTCACGGTGGCCGACGTCTACGACGCGCTGACGAGCCATCGCACCTACAAGCACGCGTGGACACCCCTCGAGGCGATCACCTACATCGTCGGCGCCCGCGGTGCCCAGTTCGAACCGCAGATCGTCGACGCCTTCGTGCGGGTGATGCGGGTCGATCATCCCGAGCTCAGCGCCGAGCTCGACGTCCTCGTCGGCTGAGGTCCCGGTCGGGCCCGCTCGGATCAGCTCGGATCAGCTCGGGTCAGCGGGCGACGGTCTCGCCGGCCAGCGCCCGCATCACCCAGCCGCCCACGAACGCGGCGAGTTCGTCGACGTCGACGTCGAGCGAGCCGTTGCGCAGCGCGTGGCTGAACGACGACACCACCCCGAGCACACCCACCGCGTACAGCTGAGGATCGCCGTCGGGCACCAGCCCCTGCCGTTGGGCGTCGCGGACGAGGCGCACGACGTCGGTCGCGTACACGTCGCTGCCCTCGCGCAGCACGTCGGCGACATCCGAACCCCGGCCGCTGAGCTCGTCCTGCGACCGTTCCACGTCGAGCAGGGCGAAGTACGCGCGGTGCTCGGCCATGAACACCACCGAGGCTTCGGTGCCCTGACGGATGCGCGTCAGCGGATCGGCCTCGGGGTCCATCGCGGCCGCCTGGGCCCGGCGGAGCTGCAGGCGCATGGATCGGACCAGCTCGGCGAACAGCTCCTCCTTGGTCGGGAAGTACCAGTAGACGAGTCCCTTGGCGACGCCCGCCGCGGCGCAGATGTCGGCGATGCGGGTGTTGGCGTACCCCTTCGACGAGAACAGCACGGCCGCGGCGTCGAGCAGCTGCTGCTTGCGTTCGATGCCCTGCTCGGTGTGCGTGCGGCGCTCCGCTGGCCCCGTCGACGTGTTCACGGCGACTAGTGGATCACCCGCTTGACCGTCGGGTCAAGGCGACGAGGGTCGCTGCCTACACTGGCGCCATGGGGGCCACACGCGCCGAGCGCATCGAGACGCGCACACGCAATCCGAAGTGGAAGAACCTGCCGGTCAGGATCGAGATGCTCGAGTGCATCAACTGCGATGCGTGCCTGCGCCACTGCCCACCCCACTTCGGCGCGATCTTCAACCACGGCCCTGATGTGGTGATCATCCCGGAGCTGTGCAGCGGGTGCGACAAGTGCCTCCCGGCGTGCCCGGTCAACTGCATCTATCCGTTCCCCGACTGGGAGACCGCCGGCGTCCCCGGCGAGTGGTGGGACGAGCCGCTCGGTCCCGACGACCCGTACCGCTGACCGGTCGCCGCCCCCCGCCGCCCCCCGCCGCGGCGCGCCATCGACCTGAGCCGTGTGACCAGGGGCCGAGGGCGAGGTTCGCAGGCACCGCCGTCGCGGCCATACTTCCTCCATGAGCGATTCCCCGTCCGCCACGTCGGCGTCGTCCGCGCCCGTCCTGCCCGGCTGCGAGCCCTGGTCCCACACGGCGACCGCCCCCGGCTCGCCCGGCGCCCTCGTCGTCCACGGCTTCACCGGCGCGCCGTCGTCGATGCGCGGCCTCGCCGAGGCGTTCGCCGCCGCCGGGTTCCACGTCGAGTTGCCCCGCCTCCCCGGCCACGGCACCACCGTCGCCGAGATGAAGACCACGTCGTGGGCCGACTGGGCGGCTGAGGCCGAGGCCGCCTACCAGCGTGTCGCCGCTCGGTCCACGAAGGTCGTCGTTGCCGGCCTGAGCATGGGCGGCGCGCTCACCCTGCGCCTCGGTGCCGACCACCCCGAGATCGCCGGCCTCGTCTGCGTGAACCCCGCCACCCAGCCATCGCCGGACATGGTCGCCGCGGTCAGCGCGACCATCGAGTCGGGCACCGATGAGTTCCCGGCGATCGGCAGCGACATCGCCGACCCCGACCAGACCGAGATCGCGTACTCGGCCACACCGCTGCGGCCGCTGCTGTCGCTGATGGTGGACGGGCTGACGCCCCTCGTCGACACCTATCCCACGTCCCGGCCGCCTCTGCTGCTCATGAACTCTCCGCAGGACCATGTCGTCGATCCGGCGCAGGCCGAGTTCCTCGCCACCACCTACGGTGGCCCCGTCGAGCGGGTCACGCTCGAGCGCAGCTACCACGTGGCGACCCAGGACTACGACCGTGCGCTCATCGAGGAGCGCGCGGTGGCGTTCGCCCGCCGCGTGACCTCGTGACCGGCGTGACGCTCGCGTCGGCGCGGCCGGCCAGCATCCCGAGCCCGTCGAACGGCGTGCTCGAGATCGGCCCGCTGTCCATCCACGCGTACGGCCTGATGATCGCCCTCGGTGTCGTCGCCGCCGTCTGGCTCACCGGTCGCCGCCTCGAGGCTCGCGGTTCGGGCTCGCGCGACGACGCGAGCGGCATGGCGGTGTGGGCCGTCGTCGCCGGCATCGTCGGCGCCCGGCTCTACCACGTGATGACCGACTGGAGTTCGTTCGAGGACGACCCGCTGCGCATCTTCCAGATCTGGAAAGGCGGCCTCGGCATCCCCGGCGGGCTGCTCGCCGGCATCGCCGTGGGTTGGTGGGTCACCCGCCGGCGCGGCGTCGATCCGCGGGAGATGGCCGCGGCGGCCGCGCCGGCGATCCCGCTCGCGCAGTCGATCGGCCGATGGGGCAACTGGTTCAACCAGGAGCTGTTCGGGCGGGCGACCGATCTGCCCTGGGGTCTCGAGATCAGCGCCGACAAGATGCCCGCCGGATACGCATCGGGCACGCTGTTCCACCCCACGTTCCTCTACGAGTCGCTGTGGAACCTCGCGCTCTGCGGCGTGTTGATCCTGATCGACCGCCGGTTCCGGCCCAGCGGCTCGCGTCTGATGGCGATGTACCTCGTGGGCTATGGCGTCGGACGGTTCTGGGTGGAGGGACTGCGCATCGACGATGCCGACGAGTTCGGTCCGTTCCGCTTCAACCAGTGGGTGGCGCTCGTCGTCGCTGTGCTGGCCCTCGTGTACCTGCTGGTGTCCGCTCGTCGCCGGCCGCACGAGGTCTCGTCCCTCGTCGGCGGTCCAGGCCGATCGGACGAGCTCGATGGTGACCTCGACGACGAACTGCTCGACGGCGACGATGTCGACGGCACCGTGCCACGTCGCCCCGCGTCCGTCTCGGAGCGTGGCGACGAGCACGGCTACGTTGCCGCGGATGAGCGACTCGACGAATCCTGACCCCGTCCTCTACGAACGGCGTGAGCCGGGCATCGCCCTGCTCACCCTCAACCGGCCCGAGCGCCTCAACGCCTGGAACGGCGAGCTCGCGGCGCGCTACTTCGAACTGCTCGACCAGGCGGCCGCCGACCCCGAGGTGAAGGTCATCGTCGTCACCGGCGCGGGCACGGGCTTCTGCGCCGGCGCCGACATGGACACCCTCCAGGGGATCGGCGCGACCGCCGGGTCCGGTGGTGCCGAGAGCGCCGCCGGCGGTCGCCCGCAGCACTACACGACCACGGTGCCCAAGCCGGTCATCGCCGCCGTCAACGGCGCGTGCGCCGGCATCGGCATGGTGCAGGCCCTGATGTGCGACATCCGCTTCGCTGCCGCCGGCGCGAAGTTCACGACGGCGTTCTCGCGCCGCGGTCTCATCGCCGAGTACGGCATGTCGTGGATCATGCCGCGCCTCATCGGCACCGCCCGCTCGATGGACCTGCTGTTCTCCGGTCGCGTGTTCCTGGCCGAGGAGGCGGCGGCCATGGGCCTGGTGAACGAAGTGGTGCCCGCCGAGCACCTCCTCGACCGCACGCTCGAGTACGCGGCCGATCTCGCCGTGAACGCGTCGCCCACCTCGATGTCGATCATGAAGCAGCAGGTGTACGCCGACCAGACCCGGGGCGTCGCCGCTGCGAGCGAGGACGCGATCGAACTGATGAAGGCGTCGCTGCGCCGCCCCGACTTCAAAGAGGGCGTGGCCAGCTTCCTGCAGAAGCGTCCGCCGGCTTTCCAGCCCCTCGGCTGATCCGCCGTCGACCCGTGGCTGATCGGCCCGCCGGCCGGTCAGCCCAGGTCGCGCAGGCGCTCGGCGACCACTTCGGGGATCACCGGGTTGAAGTACTCGTTGCAGGCGACCTCGGCCGCGGCGATGAACCGTGAGGTGCCGGCGCGCCGCCAGGGCGACACGATCTCGATGTTGAACCACGCTTCGGGATGGTCGACGCCATCGGTGGGGCGCTGGTTCAGCCACATCATGTAGGGCAGCGGTGCGTCGTAGAGGCGGTCGAGCCGTGCCAACACGTCCACCAGGATCGTGGCGAGGTCGGTGCGGCCGGACTCGTCGAGCGACGCGATGTCGGGGACACGGACCTTCGGCGCCAGCGTGAGCGCGACCGGGAACGTCGACGCGACCGGCACCCAGGCGAACCAGCCCGTGTTGCCGCCATGGTCGACGACGAACCGCTCGCCGGCGTCGAGTTCCGGCGCCCAGCCGGCCGTGAGCAGGCGGCGCTGGCGCTCGGGCACGTGGTCGTAGGCGTAGATCTGCCCGTGCGGGTGGGCGATCGTCGCGCCCACCTCCGGGCCGCGGTTCTCGAAGATCAACACGTAGTCCACGTCGTCGCGGGCACCGAGGTCGAGGAACCGATCGGTCCAGAGGGCGATCACCTTGCGAGCACCAGCGACGCCGAGCGAGGAGAACGTGGCGTCGTGCTCGCTCGTGTACAGCACCACCTCGCACCGGTCGGGGTGCATCGCCGGCCACCGGTTCTTGAACCACCGCACGTCGTACGGGTCGGGGGCCTCCAGGCCGCCCGGGCAGAACGGGCACCCGGTCGACGGAAGGTTCGGCCGCTCCTGACGCGTGCCGACGACGTGGATCACGGTGCCGAGGAAAGGATCGACACGCGTGTCGGCGGCGCCGTTGGTCGAGAGGTCAGCTGATGGTGGGTCGGAGATCGTGGTCATGGAGGGCGGGAGGTCGCTGGACGGATGGGGTCGGATGGAGATGGGGCGCGTGATCGTGCGGGTCAGCGCAGGGGTGCACCCGATGCCGGATCGAAGAAGTGCGTCAGGTGGGTCTTCACGGCCAGACGGACATCCTGGCCCATGGCGATGGTGTGGATGCCATCCACGCGTGCGATGACCTTCGTGCCGGCGACGAGCGCTTCGGGGTCGTCCTCGGCGGCGATCGGCGCGCCGTCGACGGCGGGGGGCGGCACGTCGACCACCGCGTGGATGTGCACCTCGGCGCCCATCGCCTCGGCGAGGTCGCAGCGGACGGTGAGGACCTGGTCGTCGCCGACCTCGAGGTCCTCCTCCATCGCGAAGTGCTCGGGGCGGAGGCCGAAGATCACCTTGGTGCCGTTGCGTTCGCGCAGGCCCGGGTAGCGGTCGAGGGCCTTCGCCGAGATGCGCAGACGATGGCCGCCGAAGCTGACGAACACGTCGTCGCCCTCGATCGTGACGTCGGCGGTGATCAGGTTCATCGCCGGGCTGCCGATGAAGGCGGCCACGAACAGATTGGCCGGACGCAGGTACAGCTCCTGCGGCGGTGCCACCTGTTGCAGCACGCCCTTGCGCATGACGGCCACCCGGTGGCCCATCGTCATCGCCTCGACCTGGTCGTGGGTGACGTAGACCATCGTGGTGCCGAGGCGGGCCTGGAGCTGGATGATGTCGGACCGCATCTGCACGCGCAGCTTGGCGTCGAGGTTCGACAGCGGCTCGTCCATCAGGAACACCTGCGGCGAGCGGACGATCGCACGACCCATCGCCACGCGCTGGCGCTGACCGCCGGAGAGCGCCTTGGGCAGGCGATCGAGGTACTCGGTGAGGCCGAGCATCTCCGCCGCGTCCTCGACGCGCCGGTTGATCTCGTCCTTGCGCACCTTGGCGACCTCGAGCGCGAAGCCGATGTTCTGGCGCACGGTCATGTGCGGGTAGAGCGCGTAGTTCTGGAACACCATCGCGATGTCACGGTCTCCGGGTGGCACCTCGTTGACGACCCGCTCGCCGATGCGGAGCTCGCCGTCGGAGATCTCCTCCAGGCCGGCGATCATCCGCAGCGCGGTGGACTTGCCGCACCCCGACGGGCCGACCAGCACCATGAACTCGCCGTCGGCGATCTCCAGGTTCAGGTCGTCGACGGCCTTGGGGCCGTCCTTGTACCGCTTGCTGATGTTGTTGAAGGTGACTGCAGCCATGCGTGGGCTCCCGGATCACTTGAGTCCGCTGGAGGCGGAGTTCTCGACGAAGTATCGCTGTGCGAAGAGGAACACGAGGATGGGCGGCGTCATCGCCAGCACCGTGCCCGCGAACACCAGGTTCGTGTCGGTGCTCGACCGTCCGCCGAGCGTGCTGAGGGTGAGCGACAGCACGGCGTTGTCGGGGTTGCCCGAGTTGATGATGACGAGCGGCCAGAAGAACGAGTTCCAGGCGTAGAGGAAGCCGAAGGTGGCGAGCGTTGCGATGGCCGGTCGGGCCAGCGGCACCATCACCTTCCAGAGGATGGTCGACCGCGAGGCGCCGTCGAGGAGGGCGGCCTCCTCGATCTCGGCGGGGATGCCGAGGAAGAACTGGCGCATGAGGAACGTGCCGTACGCGGTGAACGCGAACGGGATGATCAATGCGACGAGGTTGTCGCGCCAGTTCACCTGCAGCATCAGCTGGAACAGCGGGATGATGAGCACGACGAACGGGATCATCACCGACCCGAGGTACATCAGGAAGATCGTCGACCTGCCCTTGAACTGCACGCGGGCGAAGGCGTAGCCGCCGAGGATCGACGTGATGATCTGGCCGAGCACCACCAGGATCGTGACGAGCACGGTGTTGGTGAGCGACCGGCCGACGCCCTTGCCGTTGGTCTCCGGGTCCTTCTCGGCGAGCACCTCGGTGAAGTTCGAAAAGCGCGGGCCGAACTCGCGAGCCGGCGTCGCGAAGTTGACGAGGTCGAGCACGGAGGTCGACGGGTCGTCGACCGAGACGAACAGGCCGCCGGAGGTGAGGCGCGAGCGGTAGGCCTCGACCTGTGCACCGCCGTCGTCGACGAGGTAGACGTCCTCCTCCTCGCCGTCGATCGAGATCGTCTCACCGGTCTTCTCGCCGGCCTTCACGTCGAGCACGATCACGCGCTCGAGGTCGTCGAGCGGACGGAACTCGGCCAGCGATGCGTCACCGTCGACGAGGGCCCACTGTCCGGGGCGGTCGTCGCGGTCGGGGAAGGAGTACACCGGCACCGGGTCGCCCTCGAGGCCGACGTCGGCGGCCGGGATCGTCGCCTCCTTCTTCGGGACCAGCGAGGGCGGGTAGGTGAAGATGTCGGTGTTGCGCTTGAACGCGGTGGTGACGGCCACGGCGAACGGGAACACGACCACCACGGCCACGCAGACGAGCAGCACGTAGGTGGCGACGCGGATCGCGGTCGCCTTGGGGCCTTTGCGACGAACGCTCATGACACGCCTCCCGAGGTCGCGCCGTCCTTCTGTTGACGGAACTGGGCGAAGGTGAACCCGAAGATGATCAGGAAGAGCACCCACGCGAGAGCGGAGGCGTAGCCCTGGTTGTTGCCCTGGAACGCCTCCTCGTACAGCGCGAGCACCGGGGTGGTGGTCGCGTTGTTCGGACCGCCCGGTTCGGGCGTCGACAGGATCCACACGATGTCGAACAGCTGCAGCGCCAGGATCGACGTGGTGATCAGGACGTAGAAGGTGGTGTTGCGGAGCTGGGGCACGGTGATGCGGCGGAACACCTGCCACACGTTGGCGCCGTCGATGTCGGCCGCCTCGTAGAGCTCCTTCGGGATGCTCTGGTGGCCCGCGAGGTAGAGCACGGTGTTGAACCCGAAGTTCATCCAGGCGAACACCACCACCATCGACAGCAGCGCCGTCGAGTTGCTCGACACCCAGGGGTGGCCCTCGGCGGGCGGGTCGACGAAGGGGAGGATCTCACCGGCGCGCAGGATGAGGTAGTTGATCCAGCCGACCGTCGACTGGAACAGCTGCCCCCAGATGATCGCCACGCCGATGACACCGGCCACCGACGGGATGAAGTAGATCGCCCGGAAGACCTTCATGCCCGGCAGTCGCGAGGCGAGGATGCTCGACAGCACGAGCGCCGGCAGCACCGAGGCGGGCACGGCGAGCACGAGGAAGATCGCGATGTTGCGCAGGGAGATCCAGAACTCGACGTCGCGTGCGCCCAGCACCCAGTTCTGTCCGAACCAGTCGAGGTGCATCAGCACCTGGTAGCCGGGCTTGAGCACCTCGTTGCCGGCGTTGGCGACGTCGGAGCTGGAGATGTCGAGCGACAGGGCCCGCACGTAGTTGTCGATGCCGACGAACGAGCGGCCGGTGCCGGTGGTCTTCCACTCGAAGAAGCTGACGACGAGCGAGAACAGCAGCGGGCCGGCGAAGAAGAAGGTGAAGCCGATGAGGTTCGGCGAGAGGAAGGCGAGGCCGCTGAGCGTCTGCTCCTCGGCGGCGGAGGTGCCGAAGCGCACGGCGACACGCCGCTGCCACATGAACCGGGTGGCGGCGCCGGAGCACAGCGCGACGGCGAGGGTGCCGAGGGTGAGCGGCTGGGTGATGCGATCGCCGATCATCGAGAGCATGCCGCTCGGATCGGCGGCGATCACGAACCACACGGAGGCGAGGGCCGCGAGCCCCCAGCCCGCTCGGCGCAGTCCGTTGGGACCGGCGGCGAGCGGGTTCTTCGACAGCAGCTGGCCGGCGACGAGCACCCACAACAGGCCGACGACGATCACCATGAACGGCAGGAAGGCCTTGTTGAGACCGGTGCCGAACTTGCCGATGCCGGTGAACGCGCCCAGCTGGTGCAGCAGCGCCGATCCCGACACGACGAAGAGGAGGTAGTTGGTCACGAGCGACACGGTGCGCGCTCGGCGCATCCGGCGGAACGTGCCGTACGCCGCGGCCAGGTGGGCCACCGTGACGGCGATGCTGAACACCTGCATGAACAGCTTGATGACGGCCGGCAGGGCGTCGTCGCCGCTGCGGCTCGCGAGCAGCATGCTGACGATGCCGGCGGCGACGCCCACGAGGTGCCATGCCGTCACCAGCTGGACGCCGGTGTCGACCGCCACCCGTGGCGTGCGCGGACCTCGGTCTCGCAACCCCACGTGTTCCCCCCTGATCCGAATGTGCTCGAAGAAGTGCTCGAAAGTGTGTCAGTTCCGGAACCGGGTCGGGGCCGAGCGCACTCGGCCCCGACATCGGTTCACGTTCGAGCGTTCCCCGGCGACCGCACGTCGTGTCGTGCGGTCACCGGGTCGGCCCGGCTTGTTCGAACGGCCGGTGTGGCCGATCGATGGATCCAGCTGATCCGGAGGACCCGCTGGATCCGCTGGATCAGCTGTTGAACGCCTCTGCGGTCTCGCTGCAGATCTTCGCCTGGAAGTCCTCGATGGTGCGCTCGCCGTTGATGACGGCGGTGACCGCACCGTTCATCAGCTCGTCGTACTTCGGCCAGCTGCCGGCCCACAGCGGGCCCTCAGCGGTCGGGGAGTCGGCGAGGCCGTTGATGAACGCCTGGTTGTTCTCCGGCGGGGTGAAACCGAGGAACGCATCGATGGCGGCGTCGCTCTTGCGGCTCGGGATGTTGGCGCCGAGCTCGCTGATCTGAGCCTGGGTGTCGGCGGTGGTGAGCGCCTTGACGAGCTCCCATGCCTCTTCCGGGTGCTCGGTGTTCGCGTTCACCACGTAGGCGCCCCAGAACAGCCAGTTGCCCTGCGAGCCCGAGGGGCCCTTCGGCAGTTCGACGACGTCCCAGTTGAAGCCGACATCGGCGCGGGCGCCGGGGGTGGCCCAGCGACCGTTGATGAAGGCGCCGACGGTGCCGGCCTTCCATGCGGGCTCGCCGTCCTCACCGAACGGCACGGCCAGGCCGCCGTCGTAGATCGCCTTGATCTGCTCGAGACCGGCGATCGACTCGGGGGTGTCGAGGCCACACGCGGTGCGGTCCTCGTTGAAGAAGCCACCGCCGGCCGCGTTCATGAACACGCCGTAGTTGGCCCACCACGAGTTCATCGCGAAGCCCTTGTTCTCGCCACCGAGGGCGGTCACCTTGGTGATGACGTCCTCGAACGCGGCCCAGTCCCACTCACCGGCTTCGGCGAGCGCACGGGGATCGTCGGCGCCGGCCTCGGCGATGAGGTCGTTGTTCAGGTACAGCGCGAACGTCGACACGTCGCGGGGGAGGCCCCACAGCTTGTCGCCGGGGGCGCCGGCCTCCGGGTCGTAGGTCAGGTGGTACATCGGCTCCGGGTAGAACTCCGACGTGTCGAAGCTCTCGGCCGACGCGAGCGGCGCGAGGTCGAGGATGAGGCCCTCGCTCTGGAAGCGGGCGATGTCGGTGCCCGGGATCCAGAACACGTCGGGGGCCGTGCCGTTGCCGATCTCGGTGACGAGCTGGTCCTGGTAGGGCGAGCCCTCGTTGTTGCCGGGCTCGTACGACAGCGAGAACGCGTCGCCGTTGGCCTCGTCGATGCCGTCACCGATGGAGGCGTACACGGCTGCCTCGGCATCGTTGTCGGGACGGGTACGCCAGCGGATGGTGATGCCATCGCTGTCGGTCTCGCCCTCGGTCGCCTCGGGGGCGGTGGTTGCCTCGGGGGCCGTGGTGCCCTCGGGTGCGGTCGTTGCGTCCGACGACCCCTCGTCGTCGCCGCACGCGGCCGCGATCAGCGTGAGCGCGATGACCGCGCCTGCCCATCTGCGTGTGTGCACTGGGTGCTCCTCCATGTGTCGTGGTTGCATCGTCGCAACCGTTTCTCCCCCGCTCGCTGGATGCGAGCCGGTCCGGCCGGGCGGTGCCCGGACGATCTGTCACGTCGCCGTCCGCCGAGTTCCCCCCGGCGGGCGGATCTCGGGGCGGATCGTCGACGACCCCTCTGTCGGCGCCCCCTCGACGCCGTACGTGATGTGTTGTTCGTGTGCTGGTGCGCGGGGCCGGGTCGGTGCTGTCGTCGTCGCGTCAGGCGACGATGACGTCGACCCCGTGCGAGCGAAGTGCGGCGAGGTGCTCCTCGTCGGCGCCGCTGTCGGTGACGACGACGTCGATCTCGTCGATGCCGCACACCTGGGCGAGCGCACGCACGCCGAGCTTGGAGCTGTCGGCGAGGACGATGCAGCGGCCGGCTGCGGCGATCATGGTGCGCTTGATCGCTGCTTCCGGCAGGTTGATGTTGCTGACACCGGCGTCGGCGTCGAGGCCGTTGCAGCCGAGGAACACCGTGTCGACGTTCAGGGTCTGCAACATGACGGCGGCCAATGGATCGACCAGCGAGTGCTGCTTGGGGCGCAGCGTGCCGCCGGTGACCACGATCGAGAAGCGCGGGTACGCGGCTTCGAGGTCGAGGGCGATCTTGATGCCGTTGGTGATGACGGTGAGATCGGTGAGATCGGTGCGGGCGACGAGCTCGTGGGCCATCGCCGCGGTCGTGGTGCCGACGTCGACGAGGATCGACTCGCCGCTCGACACGAGTGCGGCGGCGGTGCGGGCGATCGCCGCCTTCTGCGCCGCGTGCTGGGTGGCCACCTCTTCGAAGGGACGCTCGCCGCGGGCGACGTTGAGGGGCATCGCGCCGCCGTGCACCCGATGGGCGAGGCGGCGCTCCTCGAGCACCTGCAGGTCGTTGCGGGCGGTGACGGTGCTGACGCCGAAGCGCTCGGACAGCTCGCGGACCCGCACGAACCCCTTCTGCTCCAGGAGCTGATGGGTGAGTTGTTGACGCACCTCGGCCGGGAGGTTGTCGAGGTGATCGTCCGTCGCGTAGCCGTCCGCGCGGGCGGCCGGCAGGGCGGACGACCCGGGAACTGGGAGGTGCACGATTTCACTCACTTTCGATAGTTTTCATCTGCCTTTCATCTCTTGTCAATAGCAAAGTGAGAAGAGGTTCGTGGCTAGCATGCCCTCGTGCGCCTGATCCGGCTCTCGTCCCCGCTCGGCCCTGGTCCCGATGTCACCACCACCGACACCGGTGTCCAGCCCGTCGACGTGGTCCTCGACGTCGGCTCGGGGGTGCCCACGATCGTCCACTGGGGCACACCGCTCACCTCGCCCGGCACCGTGCTCGACGACGATGCCGAGCAGGAGCTGCTCGCCTCGTTGGTTGCCGCGCTGCGACGTCCGATCACCGGCGGGGCGCTCGACTCCGTCGCGCCGCTGTCGCTCGTGCCCGAGCACGGCAGCGGTCACGACGGCCGACCCGGACTGCTCGGCCACCGGCGTCAGGGACGTGCGTGGGCGCCGCGCTTCACCCTCGTCGAGGTCGAGATCCTCGAGGGAGCGTTGCTCGATGGCGAGGGAGCGACGCCCGTCGGGTGCCGCGTGCGCGCCGTCGACGAGATCGCCGAGCTCGAGCTGATCAGCGAGATCCGCCTCGGCGTCACGCTCGAGGTCGCGTGCACGGTCGTCAACCGCTCGGCGGATCGTTACCTGCTCGACGGGCTCACCCTGTGCATCCCGATGCCTGCGCACGCCACCGAACTGCTCACCTTCCACGGTCGCTGGACCCGTGAACTGCACACCGAGCGCCGTCCGTGGACCATGGGCACCTGGCTCGTCGAGAACCGGCTCGGCCGCACGTCGCACGAGCGCCCCCCGCTCGTGTTCGCGGGCGAGCCGGGGTTCGGTGAGTGGCAGGGCGAGGTGTGGGGCCTGCACCTCGCGTGGAGCGGCAACCACACCGTGATCGCCGACCACCTGCCCGACGGCCGCCGGTGCATCCAGCTCGGCGAGCTGCTGCATCCGGGGGAACTCGCGCTCGAGCCCGGCGAGTCGTACCGCACGCCCACGGTGGTGGGGGTGTACTCGCCCAGCGGCCTGACGGCAGCGACCCAGCGGTTCCACCGCCACGTCCGCTCTCTGCCGGCGCACCCCACGCGGCCGCGGCCGGTGCTGCTCAACACGTGGGAGGCCACCTACTTCGACCACGACCTCGACCGGCTGCGCGACTTCGCGACCGCGGCGGCGTCCATCGGGATCGAGCGGTTCGTGCTCGACGACGGCTGGTTCGGATCGCGCCGCGACGACCGGTCGGGGCTCGGTGACTGGTGGGTCTCGCCCGACGTGTACCCGGCGGGGCTCGAACCGTTGATCGACCACGTCACCGGGCTCGGTATGGAGTTCGGCATCTGGGTCGAGCCGGAGATGGTGAACCCCGACAGCGACGTGTCTCGGGCGCACCCCGAGTGGGCGCTCACCACGCCCGGCTACGAACCGGTGCTCGGCCGCCACCAGCTGGTGCTCGACCTGGCGCAGCCGGGTGCGTTCGCGCACGTGCTCGGCCAGCTCGATCGGCTGCTTGCCGACCACGACGTCTCGTATGTGAAGTGGGACATGAACCGTGCGCACGTGCAGGGCAGCGGTGCCGGAGGCGCCGCCGGCACCCATGCGCAGACGTTGGCGTTCCTCCGCCTCCTCGACGAGCTCCGGCGCCGGCACCCGGACGTCGAGTTCGAGAGCTGTTCGAGCGGTGGCGGTCGTATCGACCTCGACGTGCTGCGGCGTGCCGAGCGGGTGTGGACCAGCGACTGCAACGATCCGCTCGAGCGTCAGCTCATCCAGCGCGGCGCGTCGATGCTGGTGCCTCCCGAGGTGATGGGGGCGCACATCGGGCCCACCCGCTCGCACACCACGGGTCGCGTGCAGTCGCTGGCATTCCGTGCGCTCACTGCGATCTTCGGTCACCTCGGGGTCGAGTGGAACATCCTCGAGCTCGACGAGTCCGAGCGTGCCCAGCTGGCGCAGGTGATCGCACTGCACCGGCAGTTCCGTCCGCTGCTCCACAGCGGCGACGTGGTGCGTTTCGATCCCGTGCTGCACGGCACCGAGAACTCCGGCCTGGCGCACGGCGTGTACGCGTGCGACCGGTCGGAGGCGTTGGTGAGCTACGCCCAGTTGCGTACCGGCGTGAGCCTGGTGCCGCCGGTGCTGCGCCTGCCGGGTCTCGACCCCGACCGCCGGTACGCGATCCGTGAACTCCCGCTCGGTGCCCGGCGAGCGCCGTTGGAACCGATCGTGCTCACCGGCCGTCAGCTCGCCGTCCACGGGCTCCAGCTGCCGGTGCTGATGCCCGAGTCGGGTGCGCTGCTGCATCTGTCGGCGACCTGATCCTCCCGACTCGACCTCACCCCCCGGACCTCACCCCCGACCTCAACCCTGAACGACGAAGGGACGACCATGACCCAGCCACCGCGAGTGCATCCCGGGCCAACGGCGATGGACGACTACGAGTTCGACCTCCGCGGCTTCCTCATCATCCGCAATGCGCTGAGTCCCGACGAGGTCGCGGCGATGAACGAGGCGTACGACCGCTTCCCGGATCTCGACAACGGCGAGTGGTACGGGAACGCGCAGCGACGCGACTACACCAAGGACACGGGCTTCGAGCTGCACAACGTGCTCGACTGCGGCGACCCGGCCTTCGACGTCCTCATCGATCATCCCTCCTGGATCCATCACGTCTCGCGCTACGCGGGGGAGCAGGGCACCTATGTGCAGGGGATCATGATCGACGAGAGCATCGCCACGAGCCGAGGGTCGGGCGGGCACCATCCCGTGCACTCCGGCGGCCACGACGCGTCGATCCGTACCCAGTACGCCTATCGCAACGGCGCGTTCCGCTGCGGCCAGGTGAACGTGCTCGTGTCGCTGCGCGACGTCGGGCCGGGCGACGGGGCGACCATGGTCGTGCCGGGCAGCCACAAGTCGAACTTCATGCACCCCCTCGCCGGCGACTACGCACGCGGCGACCGGATGGACGCGCTGCCGTTCGCGATCGAGGCGCACACGAAGGCCGGTGATGCGCTCGTGTTCGTGGACGCATGCATGCACGGCGCCGGCACGCGGATGAACGAGGGTGATCGGCGCATCGTGATCCTGCGCTACGGCCCGCCGTGGGCGCGATCTCGGTTCGGGTACACGATCTCCGACCAACTCCTCGAGCGGCTCACGCCCGAGCGGCGTCGGATCATGCAGCCGATGCCGCCGCTGTACACCGGGGATCCGCGGGTGCCCGTCGACCTGCACTCGACGTACCAGTTCCTCACCGAGGACGCCGTCGACGGGGGCGTCTCGACCACCTCCTGATTGCTCCTGATTGCTCCTGATTGCTCGTGATGCCGCTGAGAACGGCCGACTAGGTTCGTCATCCGATGGGCGACCGGTTCGGTGGCCCGGACCGATCGTGAAGGGGGTGACGAGATGCGCCATCGCGCCTGGGGCTGGCTGGTGCTCGTTCCCGTCACCATGTCGTTGCTGGTGATGGCGTTCGCGCCGTTCCGCTCGTTCCACCAACACCTCGCGCTCGCCGGCACCCCCGATCGTTTCGCCGCGACGGTCGTGCGTGCCGGACGCTCCGATGCCCGCGCCGCGCTGTGGCTCGACAACCTGTTCGTGCTGTCGTGGGTGGTGATCGTGCCGCGCCTGCTGCGCGCCGGCCTCGAACGGTGGGCGCCCGAGCGCCGACGCATGGTGTCGCGCTGGATGGTGGCACCGACCGTCGCGCTGTTCGCGGGGGCTGGCGACCTGGTGCAGAACGTGCTCGCGCTCACCATGGTCGGCAAGCGCCAACCGGCCACCGGGCTCACGCTCGCGCTCGTGTCGGTCACGTGGATCACGTGGTTGCTGTTCGTGTGGTCGATCGTCGCCGTCCTGCTGCTCGTCGTGGGGCCGCTCATCGCGCCGGTGTTGCGTCCGGCGATGCGGCAGCTGTTCGCGCCGCTCGACGGCCTGGCCGGCACACACCCCCCGCTCGACCCGGGTTCGGTGCCGACGACGACGGCACCAGCCGTTGGCCCTGCGCTCGGCGTCTGCGTGTCGGGCGGAGGGATCCGTGCAGCGAGTGTCGCCCTCGGAGCCCTGCGCGGACTCGACGCCCCGCGAGCCGACGGCCCGTCGTTGTTCCTTCGCAGCCGCTGGCTGGTGGCGGTCTCCGGCGGCTCGTACACCGCCGGCGGGTGGCGCGTCAGCCGACGACCGGGCAGCGCGATGCGGCCCGCTGCGACCGACAGGCACGACGGTGCGTTCGACGCCGATCACCCGTGGGCGGCCACCGTCCGCGAGCGCCGGCGATTCCTCGACAACGGCGCGCTGTCGATCCTCGGCGGGATCCTCAACGTGATGTTCCGCACGGCGTTCGTGCTCGGCGGTCTGGCGTCGGCGCTGTATCTGCTCGGTCGTGTGGTCGGGCGCGCGGTGCGCACCCGGTCGGTGCACCCCTCGTTCCCGTACACCGACGCCAGCCTCGAGCGGTTCATCGGTTGGCGCGAGCTCGTGCCGGCCCGGCTGGTGCTGCCCGGGGTTGTGCTGCTCGGGGCCGGCCTGCTGCTCGCTCTGCTCGCCAGCTCCAGCGCGAGCGGCGAGCACCGCCGCCGCTGGTCGGGCCCCGCGCTGCTCGCGGCGCTCAGCGGTCTCGGGTTGCTCGTCCTCCTCGTCGGCGTGCCGATGGGTGTCGTGTACGGACGGCGGGCGCTCACCGATCTCCCGCTCGGCGCGTCCGCCGAGGCGAGCGCGGGCGCCCTCGGTGCGCTGTCGAGCCTCGGCATCATCACCGCCGTCACGGGCGTGCTCGTCGCCCAGTTGAAGCGCCGCTGGATGTACCTCGGTGGCGTGTTGCTCGCCGTGGTCGCGCTGCTGTTCGCCGGCAAGGTCGCGGACACCTTCGCCTACGACGACGCCGGGATGTGGCGCCACGATCTGCTCGCGCTCGTCGCCGTCTGGTGGCTCGTCGTCCTGGAGGTCGTGGCGGCGCACCGCCTCACCCTTGGCGGCGTGTATCGCAAGCGGCTCGCAGCGACATTCGTGTCGGGCGACGGCGACCGTGCGCCGTTGCCGCCGCTCGCATACCGCGACGAGCCGCACTGGGCCACCTACGCCGGCGCGGCCGGGCCGGAGCTGATCGTGGCGGCCACGGCCCACACCACCGCGACGACGTTCTGCGGCATCCCGGCGTACGGGTTCACCTTCCGGCCCGACCGGTTCACGCTCCACGACCGCACCGACGGCTCGTCGGCGCAGGTGGCCGCCAGCGACTACCCGACCGGGTCGTGGTGGGACGGCTACCCGCGCGGGTGGATCGTCAGCCGGTCGATGGCGCTCAGCGGCGCCGCCTTCGCATCGGCGATGGGGCGCCAGGCGCTCGGCACCACGAACGCGCTGCTCGTCGCGCTCGACCTGCGGCTCGGCGCGTGGGTGCCGAACCCCCGCTTCGCGCACTGGTTCGCCGACCCGGCCACGGCGCCGCGCGTCCACCTGGGCTACCTGATGAAGGAGCTGTTCAACCGGTACCACCCCGACCGCGACGCGTTCGTGTATGTCGCCGACGGTGGCCACCGAGAGAACCTGGGCCTGGTCGAGCTCCTACGCGAACGGCCGGACGTGGCGTTCTGCGTCGACGCCAGCGGCGACCGGCCGCATTCGTTCCGGACCCTGGCCGAGGCGATCGAGCTCGCCCGGGTCGAGCTGGGGGTCGACATCGACATCGACCTCTCCTCGATGGCCCCGCAGGACCGTGCGGTGCTGCCGCTCGCGTGCGTGGCCGAGGGCACGATCGAGTACCCGGCATCGCTCGGCGGCGGCACCGGACGGCTGGTGTACGGGCGATCACAGCTCAGCGAGGTGGCCGTGCCGGGGCTGCTCCAGTACGGCGCGGTCGACGATCGTTTCCCCGACTACTCGACGATCGACCAGTTCCTCACCGAGGCAGAGCACCTGCAGCTGGTGACCCTGGGCGAGCACGTCGCGGAACAGATGGTCCGCCAGTACGAGACGGGCAATAGCATCCAAGGCTGTGTCTGACCGGATCACCACCGCCGATGTCGTGAAGGTGGCCAAGCTGGCCCGCCTCGACCTCGCCCCCCAGGAGATCGAGCGGATGACGGCCCAGCTCGACGGCATGCTCGAGCACTTCGCCGACATGGATGCCCTCGATCTCTCGCACGTCGCGCCGATGACCCAGCCCTACCCGTTGCGGAACGTGTTCCGCGACGACGTGGTACAGCCGGGCCTCGATCGCGAGGAGGTGCTGGCCGCCGCTCCCCGAGTGGAGGAGGGCCGGTTCCACGTGCCGCCGATCATCGGGCTCGATTCGTGAGCGGCGCCCCCGCTCCCCAGGCCGCCACGGCCGCGGCGATCGCCGCCCAGGTGCGCTCCGGTGCGCTGAAGGCCGTCGACGTCGTCGAGCAGCACCTGGCCCGCATCGATGCCCGCGAGGGCGAGATCCATGCGTTCAACCTCGTGATGGCCGATCAGGCCCGCGCCGCCGCTGCAGCGATCGACGCCCGCGTCGCCGCGGGTGAGCAGGTCGGCCCGCTCGCGGGCGTGCCCATCGCGCTGAAGGACAACATGTGCACGCGCGGCGTGCCCACCACCTGCTCGTCGAAGATCCTCGATGGCTGGCGGCCGCCGTACGACGCGACCGTCGTGACCAAGCTGGCCGAGGCCGGCGCGATCGTGATCGGCAAGACCAATCTCGACGAGTTCGCAATGGGCTCGAGCACCGAGAACAGCGGTTTCGGCCCGACCCGCAACCCGCACGACACCAGCCGGGTGCCCGGCGGGTCGAGCGGCGGCAGTGCCGCGGCGGTGGCGGCCGGGTTCTCCGCGGTGAGCCTCGGTAGCGACACCGGCGGCTCGATCCGCCAGCCCGCCGCCTTGTGCGGTGTGGTGGGCGTGAAGCCCACGTACGGCTACGTCAGTCGCTACGGCCTCATCGCGTTCGCCAGTTCGCTCGACCAGATCGGCCCGTTCGCCACCACGGTCGAGGACGCCGCGTTGGTGCTCGACGCGATCGGCGGCCACGACGCGCACGACTCCACGTCGATCCCCGAGTCGCATCCATCCCTCGTCGACGTGCTCGACCGTGGTGTCGAGGGGCTGCGCGTGGGCCGCATCACCGATCTGCCCGAGGGCGCCGATCCCGACGTGGTCGAGCGGCTCGAGGCCGCGTTCGATGCCCTGCGTGCCGCCGGCGCGACGATCGTCGACGTCGAGGTCCCGGCCTTCGGGTATGCGCTCACCGCCTACTACTTGATCGCTCCGGCGGAGGCGAGCAGCAACCTCGCCCGCTTCGACGGCGTGCGGTTCGGTCTGCGCGTCGACTCGCCCGACACGAACTCGATGTACTCGGCGACCCGCGCCGCCGGCTTCGGCGAGGAGGTGAAGCGGCGCATCATGCTCGGCACCTACGCCCTGAGCGCCGGCTACTACGACGCCTACTACGGGCGTGCGCTGAAGGTGCGCAAGCTCATCCACGACGACTTCGCCCGCGCCTATCAGTCGGCCGACGTGCTGCTCACGCCCACCTCGCCGACGGTGGCGTTCCCGTTCGGCGCGAAGGGCGACAACCCGCTGGCGATGTACCTGTGCGACCTGTACACGATCCCGACGAACCTGGCCGGCCACCCCGGCATGAGCGTTCCGTTCGGCACCGGCGCCGACGGCCTGCCCGTCGGGGTGCAGATCCTCGCCGGCACCCTCGACGAACCGACGATGTTCCGTGTGGGTGCCGCACTCGAACGAGCCGCCGCTTCAGAAGGGAGCCGACCGTGAGTCAGGCCACCTCCACTCCAGCCCCCGGGGCCGTCCAGGTGCGCACCGATCGTGAGGTCCACGACGACGCGCTCCACGCCGACCGCCTGCTCGAGGGCGGTTGGGAGCTGATCGTCGGCCTCGAGGTGCACGTCGAACTCGACACCGCCACGAAGCTGTTCAGTGCGAGCCCCAACCGCTTCGGCGACGACCCGAACACCAACATCGACCCGGTCACGCTCGGCCTGCCCGGCGCGCTGCCGGTGCTCAACAAGCACGCGGTCGAACTGGCGATGCGCATCGGCGCGGCGCTCAACTGCACGATCCAGGCGTGCACGTTCCACCGGAAGAACTACTTCTATCCGGACATGCCCAAGGCGTACCAGATCAGCCAGTACGACCAGCCGCTCAACGTCGACGGCTTCCTCGATCTCCCGAACGGTGTGCGCATCGGTGTCGAGCGCGCCCACCTCGAGGAGGACACGGGCAAGAGCACCCATGTCGGTGGCTCGGGTGGCCGTATCCACGGCAGCGACTACTCGCTGATCGACTTCAACCGTGCCGGTGTGCCGTTGGTGGAGATCGTGAGCCGCCCCGACATCCGCACGTCCGAGGAGGCACGGCAGTACGTCACCGAGCTGCGCGCCATCCTCGTCGCCGTCGGCGCGAGCGACGCGAAGATGGAAGAGGGCAGCATGCGCTGCGACGCGAACGTCAGTGTGCACAAGCCCGGAACGCCGTTCGGCACGCGCTGCGAGATCAAGAACGTCAACAGTGTCCGCTCGCTCGGTCGGGCGATCGACTACGAGGCGCGCCGGCAGATCGCGATGATCGAAGCCGGCGAGACCGTACGTCAGGAGACCCGTCACTGGGACGAGAACGACGGTCGCACGCACACGCTGCGCACCAAGGAGGACGCGGACGACTACCGCTACTTCCTCGAGCCCGATCTCGTGCCGCTCGAGCCGAGTGCCCAGTGGATCGCCGAGGTCCGTGAGGCGCTCCCGTTGCTGCCGGGCGCGCGCCGTGCTCGGCTCGGCGAACTCACCGCGATGGCGCCCGACAGCGAGGCGATCATGGTCGTCGTCGAGCGCGGGCAGGACGAGTACGTGGAGGCCGTGGGGCACCTCGGAGGTGACATCGGTCGCGCGGTCGTGCACGTGAAGGAGGCCTTCGCCGAGCAGGGGAGCGAGCCGGCGGTGCCCGCCACCGATCTGGCCCTGCTCACCAAGCTCGAGGTGTCGGGCAAGCTCACCGCTACGCAGGCCAAGACCGTGCTCGCCGAGCTCGTCGCCAACGGCGGCGGCGATGCCGAGGCGATCGCCGCCGCGAAGGGCTTCGAGGCGATGGACACCTCGGCGCTCGAAGCGATGGTCGACCAGGCCATCGCCGCGCAGCCCGACGCGTGGGCGAAGTACTGCGCCGGCGAAGGCAAGGCGATGGGCGCACTCGTGGGTGCGGTGATGAAGGCCAGCCAGGGCAAGGCCGACGGCAAGATCGTCACGGCACTGCTGGAGCAGAAGAAGGGCTGACGAGTCGCGCTGTTCGCAGCGCGGACGGTCAGGCCGACGCGAGTTCGACGAGCAGTTCGTCGAGCTGCGCGAAGGTCTCGTACATCGCCTCGGCTGCGCCGGTGCCGGCGGCGTCGAGCGCTTCCTTCGAGGGGTAGACCTCGCTGACGACGATCTGCGTGACACCGTCGGTCTCGGTGAGGGTGACCGTGGTGACGGAGCCGTTCTCGCCGTCCTCGTCGTTGGTCCAGACGATGAGCGACGGTGGCGTCACCTCGAGGTACGTGCCGAAGAAGTCCATGCCCTCACCGAAGTTGAGGCGGTAGCTGCCGCCGGTGCGGACGTCCATCTCGCACTCGTACAGCGTCATGCCCATCGACGCCGGGATCCACCACCGCCGGAACAGCTCCGGCCTCGACCACGCCTCGAACACGAGGCGCGCGGGTGCGTCGAACGTTCGGGTGACGACGACCTCCCGATCGGATGTCCGTTCCACTGTGGTCTCGTGCTTCATCGGGTGCCCTCACTTCCCTCGTGCTGTCGGCTGTTTCGTCGGTTCGTCGTTGCGTTCATCTGGCTGTTCCTTCCTCTTCAATTCGTCGATCACCTGGTCGAGCCCGTCGAAGCGGGCGTCCCAGAGCTGTTGGTAGCGCTCGATCCACGCTGCCGCCTCGTCGAGGCGACGAGCACCGATGCGACAGGTGCGCACGCGGCCGACCTTCTCGGTCACGACGAGCCCCGCCTGTTCGAGGACGCCGACGTGTTTCTTCATGCCCGTGAGCGTCATGTGGAACCGGTCCGCGAGCTCGGTGATCGAGGCCGCTTCACGGCCGAGTTGCTCGAGGACGCCGCGCCGGGTGGCGTCGGACAGCACCGCGAACGACACGTCGAGGTCCGTGCCCACATACTGAACCATACGGTTCAGTGTTTACCACCGACTCGCCAGGTCCGCAAGCGCGAGCTGGCGCGAGGGCGGTGCCGCTGGTTCCGATCGCATTCGATCGTGCACGCTCCATCCGATCCGCAGCCGTTCGACGACGGCGCCGCGCCACGAGGACCTCGCTGGGTCGCATCGCGACGGCACGTCAACCGTGTCGCGACGTAGCCTCGCCATGCATGGGGTGTGCGTCGTGAGTCTGGAGCCGCTGAGCGGGCCTGCGGGCGAGGCCCACGGCAGGCGTCCCGACCGGATCGTGGACGAGGTCGAGGTGCTGGCGAAGCGGATGACCGTCGTCGCCGCGTTGCCGTTGACGCCGGCTGCCCGGGATCGACTCGCTCGTCTGCTCGATGCCCGGGTGGTGGACGTACGTGACCCGGTCGACCACGTGGATGTCGTGCTCGCCCCTGCCGGCAGCCCGCAACTCATCGGCATGTTGCGGCGGACGTATGGCGATGCCCGGATCATCGTCGTCGAGCTCGATGACGAGGACCTGGACATCGAACTGTCCGGGCCGGTGAAGCGCATTCTGCGCGGGGGAGCGGACGGCTACGTGCTGGCCGACAGCGTGGACGAACTCGCGACGAAGATCGGTCCTCGCCCCGGCCCAGAGGAGCCCGTTCCCGATCTGGTGGAGGCTCGAGAGCTTCCGGCGTCCGCCGGCGTGGACGATCTCATCGCGGTGTTGCTGCGCGAGACCATCGCACGGTCGGATCAGCGCATCGCGGACGACAACAGCGCCTGACCGGAGAGCGTCGCCGCGCATCCACCGGAACCGTCTGGCGCATCCGAGACCGGCACTTGGGTGACGCCGGATCGCTCGGCCATTCAGTCCGCAAGG
>CAUJET010000103.1 GCA_963169665.1 Actinomycetota bacterium
CCCTTCGGCCGACCCGCGGGTCGCGACCGAGGCTCTCGAAAACCACGCCGTTCTCGTCGCCGACCTGTACCTCGCCGCCCGTGGGCACCTGGCGGCGAGCCTGCTCGCGCTGGTCGGCGCCGACGACCCGGTGGTCGCGACCGGTGCCTCGATCGGGTGCGACGCGGTGCGCGACCACATTGATCCGGTCGCCCTCGAGGCGACGCTGTTCCTGGCCGACGGTCGGCTCGACCGGACACCGATCGGGTTCGCGTCATCGCGGGCCGACACGATCCGAGGTGAGCTGGCCCTCGCTGCCGTCGCTTCGGTCAGGTCGCCGCGAGCGTTGGTCGAGCGCCTCGTCGCTGCAGCGTCGCCGGTGCAGCGAGCGATGCTCGTCGCAGAGGTGGCGGCTCGTCGGCCGGCCGTGGTGGTGTGGTGGGCCCGCGAGTGGGTGGGCCCTGACGACACCGGTGTGTTGGCGAGGCTGCCACGGGCGTGGCAACGGATCGCGGTCGCGGGCGCGGTCCGTCCGTGGTCGGCCGCGGCGGTCGAGCGCATCGACGACATCGGTCGTTGGCGTGGGTGGGATCCGCTCGACGTCGCGGCGCTCCGACGCGTCATGCAGGACGACGCCCCCGAGCTCACCCAGCCGGACGACGTGGAGACGCTCGAGGCGCAGGTCGCGGGGGCGGGCACCCGCCGCTGGTGGATCGTCGCCGAGGAACCGTGGGCGTGGACGCTGTGGCGCCGTGACGACGGGTTGCACGCGATCGAGGAGCTTCCCCCTGGCTGGTCGATGCTCGGCAGGAGCACGCCGATCGACGACGAGACGGCGCGGTCGTGGCTCGAGCGTGCGCTCGCGGCCGACGGCCCGGACCCGACGGAGTTGCACCGGTAGCCTGCGGCGCATGGCGATCGTCGACGATGACCTGGAGCGGCTGCGTGCGACCGTCTCGGTCGTCGACGTCATCCAGCAGCACGTGCCGCTCAAGCGGGTCGGTCGCAACTGGGTGGGACTGTGCCCGTTCCACGGCGAGCGGTCGCCGTCGTTCAACGTCAGAGAGGAGACGGGCCGGTACCGCTGCTTCGGGTGCGGTGCCTCGGGCGACGTGTTCACCTTCGTGCAGGAGTTCGAACACGTCGACTTCGTCACGGCGGTCGAGCAGCTCGCGGCGCGGGCCGGCATCCAGCTCAACTACACCACCGGTGGCGAGAGCAAGGAGCGGGCGCGGCGCAAACGCCTGGTGGAGGCGATGGCGAGCGCGGTTGACTTCTACCACCAGCGCCTGCTCACCTCTCCCGACGCGCGTGCGGCCCGCGACTACCTGCGCAAGCGCGGGCTCGCCGGCGACGTGGCCCGAAACTTCAAGCTCGGCTGGGCCCCCGACGACTGGGACCAGCTGAGCACCGGCCTCGGGGCGCCGGCCGAGGTGCTGCGCGAGACGGGCCTCGCATTCACGAACAAGAGCGGTCGGTTGCAGGACGCGTTCCGCGGGCGGGTGATGTTCCCGATCTACACCGAGAACGGCGAGCCCGTGGCCTTCGGTGGGCGCATCCTGCCCGGTTCGCCCGACCCGGCGAAGTACAAGAACTCCAGCGAGACCCCGATCTACGCGAAGAGCAAGACGCTCTACGGGCTCAACTGGGCCAAGGCCGACATCGTCGCGACCGACCAGGTGATCGTGTGCGAGGGCTACACCGATGTGATCGGGTTCCACCGCTCGGGCATTCGCCGCGCCGTCGCCACATGTGGCACCGCGCTCACCGAGGAGCACGTGCGGATGATGAAGCGGTTCGCGAGCCGAGTGGTGCTCGCGTTCGACGCCGACAAGGCGGGCCAGGGTGCGGCTGAGCGCTTCTACGAGTGGGAGGAGAAGTACAAGGTCCAGGTGAACGTGGCCCGCTTCCCGGCGGGTCAGGACCCGGGGGAATTGGCCGTGCGCGATCCCGATGCGTTGCGCCGTGCGGTCGACGAGGCCGTGCCATTCCTCGGCTTCCGGCTCCAGCGCGTGCTCGACTCCCGACCGTTGCGCTCGCCGGAGGACCGCGCCCGCATGGCCCAGGACGCGATGCTCGTGGTGAACGAGCACCCGAGTGTCGATGTGCGCAAGCTCTACGCCGGTCAGGTCGCCACCCGTGTCGGCCTCCCGGTCAACGACCTCGTCGCAGCCGCGGTGAAGGGCGGCCGAGCGGTGGTGCGTGTGGCGCCCACGCGCCAGATCGGGTTCTCCGAGAACGCCGAGTTCGTCGCCGTGTCGCTGCTGCTGCAGCGCTGGAACGACATCGCCGACTGGCTGATCGAAGGCCTGTTCGCCGATGACGTCGCCCGGCGTGCCTTCCTGGCTCTCGCCGATGCCGGTGGCAACCTGCCGGTCGCGCTCGCCGAGGCCGACCCCGACGCGAGGGAGATGCTCGAACGTGCCGCGGTCGCCGACCTCGACGCCGAACCGTTCGTCGAAGCCTGCAACCTGATCGCTGCATCCACCCGGCGCGAGCTCGGCCGCAGCACCAACCTCATCGATCCCGATGCGATGCGCGAGGCCACCGACGCCCGCCGCCAACTCGAGTTGCTCGACACCCCCACAACGGCCCAGGACGCAGCAGGGGTGTTGCTAGGGTGGCTGGAGCGGCGCGGGGAGGAGCGTGAGTGACCGACGTTGGAGAGGATGTGACACCGGAGAACCCAGCTGCGCCGTTCGCAGGGGTTGATTCGGGGGAGTGGTCCGACCTGATCGAGCGCGGACGCGCCCGTGGGGTGCTCCACGCCGAGGAGATCACCCACGTCCTCCGCAAGGTCGAGCTCAGCGGCGACGTGCTCGCCACTGTCCAGGTCGAACTCGCGGCGCAGCGGATCACGATCGACGAGACCGTCGACGAACTCGTCGACGACACGCCTCACGACGGCATCGCCCGCGATGCGCCGCTGCCCGGTGACGCCCAGGTGCTGCCCGGCGATGACGGTGCCACCGAGGACGCCGAGGGGCTGCTCGCGCGGCGACGTCGCCGACGCACGGCTCGTCAGCAGGCCGGTGGCGACGGCGGCAGCAGCTCCGATCCCGTGCGGATGTACCTGAAGGAGATCGGGCGCGTCGAGCTGCTCAGCGGCGAGGAGGAGCGTCGTCTCGCCCAGGCGATCGACGACGGCAACCGTGCGGCGCTCGAGCTCGATCGCACCGACCTCACCGACGTCGAGCGCCGGCGCCTGATGCGTGCGGTGAACGCCGGTCAGCGGGCCAAGAGTGAACTGATCCAGGCCAACCTGCGGCTCGTGGTGAGCATCGCCAAGCGCTACACGCTGCGCGGCATGCAGTTCCTCGACCTCATCCAGGAGGGCAATCTCGGCCTGATGCGTGCGGTCGACAAGTTCGACTACACGAAGGGCTTCAAGTTCTCCACATACGCGACGTGGTGGATCCGTCAGGCCATCACCCGCTCGATCGCCGACCAGGCTCGCACGATCCGCATCCCGGTGCACATGGTCGAGAGCATGAACCGGGTGCTGCGCATGCAGCGCCAGATGCACCAGGAACTCGAACGTGAGCCCACGCTCGACGAACTCTCCGACCGCGTGGGGCTGCCGCCGGACCGGGTGCGCGAAATCCTGCGCATCAGCCAGGACCCGTTGTCGCTCGACTCACCCCTCGGTGAGGAGGACGACTCCAGCCTCGGCGACTTCATCCCCGACCTCAGCGCTGACACGCCGGCGGACATGGCCACGAAGAAGATGCTGGTGCAGGCGGTGGAGGAGGCGCTCGGCGAGCTCACCGAGCGTGAACAGGAGATCGTCCGGATGCGCTTCGGGCTCGACGACGGTCAGGCCAAGACGCTCGAGGACGTCGGCCGCGAGTTCGGGGTCACCCGTGAGCGGATCCGCCAGATCGAGGCCAAGACCCTTGCCAAGCTCCGCCACCCCATGCGCAGCCAGAAGCTCAAGGAGTTCCTCGAAGCCGAGTGACCGTTCCGTGAGCCAAACGCCGCCTCTCGCGGTCTTTCACTCACGGACTACTCGGTTCGGTGAGCGAGATGCCGCCAGACGCGGCGTCTGGCTCACGGAAGCGTGGGGTGCGTGCGGAAAGCTGTGCGACGGGAACGATCTGACGCTAGGTTGTCGTGCGCCATTCCGGGATAGCTCAGTTGGCAGAGCAGCGGACTGTTAATCCGCGTGTCGCAGGTTCGAGCCCTGCTCCCGGAGCCAGGAGGACGGCCCGCTTCGGCGGGTCGTTCGTCGTTTTCGACCCCGGCGACCGCATCGGTGGGCCCGCCGAGTACGGTCGCCAACCGTCGGGGCGGTAGCTCAGTGGTCAGAGCAGGGGACTCATAATCCCTGGGTCGTGGGTTCGATACCCACCCGCCCCACCCGATCTACCAGGTATTATGGAAAGAACGGCACTCGCTGGACTGGTCCCAAAGCACCGTATCCAAGAATTTTCCAAGAATCAGCCAAGACACCAGCTACGTTGTGCCGATGGCAGAGCTACGGACGGCGCCGGGCATGCGAGAGCGGGCTCCGGGTGTGTGGGAACTCGTGGTGCAGAACGGGGTCGACCCGGTGACGGGGAAGCGGCTGCAGATCAGCCGCACGTTTCGAGGCACCCTGCGTGAAGCGAAGAAGGCGCGCGCGGAGTTGATCGTCGAGGCGTCGAAGGGCAAGCACTCCGGCACACGTGCGACGGTGGACGAGCTGTTCGTCGACTGGATCGTCGAGCTGAAGCGCAAGGGCAGATCACCGAACACGATCGACGGCTACGAGAAGGTCTACGCCCGCAACATCAAGCCGACGCTCGGCAACACCTTGGTCACGAAGGTGACCACGAAGATGCTGAGCCAGTTGTACGGCGCCCACCAGGACCGAGGCCTGTCGCCGCGAAGCGTGTACCAGATCCATGCCTGCCTCTCGTCGATGTTCACGCAGGCGTGCCGGTGGGGCTGGCGCGACAGCAACCCGGCGCAGTGGGCCGACCCGCCGTCGATCCCGGACACGGTGCCGGTGGTCCCGACGCCGGAGGAGGTGCGAGCGCTGATCGCCGAGGCCGAGCGTTCCAAGCGACCGGAGCATGCGAGGGCGATCCTCATCGCTGCGACCACCGGTGTCCGGCGTGCGGAACTCTGTGGGCTGCGACGCTGGCGGGGCCTCGACCTCGAGCGGGGGTTGATGCGAGTCACCGAATCGGTGACGGCGCTGAAGGGCCGACCCATCGAGGAGATCCCCACGAAGAACCGACGCATTCGAACGGTGGCGCTCGACGAGCTCACGATCGCGACGCTGCGCAAGCAGATCGAGGCCGTGGAGGAACGAGCGCGATTCGCCGGCGTCGAATTGGTCGACGACCCGTTCGTCTTCACCGACTCGGCCGATGGCTCCGTGGCCTGGAAGCCGACGCTGATCACTCGCAACTTTCAACGGCTGCGCGCTCGCATCGGGCTCGACCACCTCGACTTCCACGACCTCCGGAAGTTCATGGAGACCTACGGCCAGGAGATGGGCTTTTCCATCACTCAGGTCGCTTTGCGGGCCGGTCACAATCCCGCGGTCGCAGCCAAGCACTACAGCGGCCGGGTGAGCGAGACCGACCGAGCGCTCGCCATCGCGGTCGCTTCGCTGCTCGTCCCGGCAGCACCGACCGAGTAGACGGTTCCGGCAGCGCGCCGGCCGCCGACGGGAGGGTGTGAACATCGGTGTGAACTTCCCGGTGATGTTCCCGGTGATCTTCCCGGCGATGTTCCCGATGCCTGCTCAGGTGGGGTGTGAAGTTGCTTCCTGGCGGGCTGCGCAGGCGTGAAGTTGCGCTGCTTCCCGGCGCGATTGTCGCGAAATCGTTACATGGGACGGGGGTAGGTGTGAACATCGCCGGGAAGTTGATTTCGTATCGATGACGTCGTTCCGACCGTTGGGGTCGGGGCTGCGGCTGTTGCCGCACTCCTCGTGGAGGACGTTCGATGGCGGACGAACCCGGATACCCATCCGACGGCGGTCGGCAGGCCCCCGACTTCCTGACGGTCGATCAGACGGCCGATGTGCTGCAGCTGGGTCGGTCGACGACCTACGAGCTCGTCGGGCGATTCGTGCGGAGCGCCGGCACCGATGGCATCCCGGCGATTCTCGTCGGTGGCCAGTACCGGATCCCTCGGGCTCGGCTCGAGGAGTACGCAGGCCGGGCGATCACCTGGCCGCCGCCGCCACGACCGCGCAAGGCCCGGCCGCATCGCCGTTCCCGCAAGGCGGCCGACACGGCGCCGGAACGAGCGCAGTTGGCGGAGGGCGGCCGACACGGCCATCCGGAGGCACCTGCCCCGGCCTCTGAGCGAGCCGCCGAGGCGGTCATCCACATCGGCGCGCACCAGTTGCCGGGCACACCTGCCGACGACCTCGCGCCTGACCGAGACGACGGTTGCGACGCCGGCTCAGGGGACGACTGTGAACGCCCCACGGAACTGACACACCCGACATCGCTCGACGGGACGTGCGAAGGACCCGAGAGCAACCGAGATGGAGATCTCGGTTCGCAGCAGTCGTTGCCGTTCGAGGGCTGAGTCGTATGGGAGCTCTCACGTTCTCGGTTCAGGTCTCGGGATGGACAGACGAGTGCACAGCGGCGGCGGTGATGTTCCGGTGACGGTTCGTGTGACGACGTTGAAGGGTGCGGCGGCTGGTGCGTACTACGTGGAGGCGTTGCCGAACTACTACCTCGACGCGGACGAACCACGCGGTGTGTGGCACGGCCGGGCCGCGGGGATGCTCGGCCTGTCCGGGACGGTCGACGACGAGGCGTTCCTCGCGTTGATGGCCGGGCTGGATCCTCGCGACCCGGAGCGGCTGCTGGGGAACGGGTATTCGGAGACGTCGGTGCGCGGGTTCGATGTGACGGCGTCGTCGCCGAAGTCGGTGTCGGTGTTGTGGGCGGTCGGCGATGACTGGGTGCGGGCCGAGGTGCTCGCCGCACACGACGCGGCGGTGGCGGCGGTGGCCGGCTGGATCGAGGCGCATGCGCATACCCGGTTCCGGTTGGGTGGCGAGGTTGTCGTTGTCGATGCGGAGGGGATCGTGGCGGCGGGGTTCCGGCAGCACACGTCGCGTGCGTTGGATCCTCAGTTGCATACGCATCTGGTGGTGGCGAACCGGGTGAAGTCCCCGGACGGCCGTTGGCTCGCGTTGGATGCTCGGACGTTGAAGCGTGATCAGCGGACGGTGTCGGCGTTGTTCCATGCGGCGGAGCGCGCGGAGCTGACCCGTCGGCTGGGGGTGGAGTGGGGTCCGGTCTTGAACGGGATCGCCGAGATCGACGGGATCGACCGGCGAGTGATCGAGGAGTTCTCCACCCGCACCAAAGCGGTCAATGCGCGGCTGTCGGTGAAGTTGGATCGGTTCGAGCAGACGATGGGTCGCGAGCCGACGCAGCGGGAGCGGTGGCAGCTCGAACGTGAAGCTGCGGTGGACTCTCGGCCGGCGAAGGACCACGCCGTGAACGCGGCCATCCTGCACGAACGTTGGGCCGGTCAGCTCCGCGATCTCGGGATCGACCCGGAGGCATTGGTGGCGGGGGTGATCGGCCGGTCGCTCGACGCGCATCGGGATGTCGGCGATCTCGACGCTCTTGCTTCGATTGACGCGGCGATCGATGCGTTGGCTGAGCGGCAGTCGTCGTGGCGTCCGGCTGAGATCGTCCGTGAACTCGCCGCCCAGTTCCCGACCACGCTTGCCGCGACCGCGGAGGAGGTGGTCGGGGTGGCGGACCTGCTCGGGTATGGGATCGGTGCCGGTCAGGGGATGGAGCTCGGCCCTCCCGCACCGGCGGGTGTCGAGCGGCGCGAGAGTGATGGTCGGCCGATCACCGAGTCGGCGTTGGATCGTGCGATCACCCAGTGGTGGATCCTGGAAGAAGAAGCGTTCGTGCTCGACTGGGCCGCCCGCGGCATCGACCCCGGTCAGTCCCGGTCGAATCGGGCGACGCTCGATCGTTGCCCGACCGAGGCCTCGAGCGCCCAGCGAGAAGCCGCCGCGGCGATCGCCGGGACCGCACCCGTCGTGCTGGTCGTGGGGCCGGCCGGGACGGGCAAGACCACCGCGATGCGCCCGGCCGTCGAGCAAATCCACGCGGAGGGTCGGGTGGTGTTCGGTGTTGCCCCGTCGGCGATCGCTGCGTCGGTGCTCACGGTAGAGATGGGGGTGCGGGCGGACACGATCGACAAGCTCCTCGCCGAACACCGAACCGGCCACCCGAAGCCGATGTTCGATCTGCCTGCCGGGACGACGGTGATCGTCGATGAGGCTGGGATGCTCGCCACCGCAAAGCTTGCCGAACTCATCCGCCTGGCCGAGGACCGGTCGTGGCGGGTGGCGTTGGTCGGTGACCCGCTCCAGTTCTCAGCTGTGGGGCGGGGTGGGATGTTCGGGATGATCGTCGACACCCACGGCGGCATCGAACTCGACCGCGTCCACCGTTTCACCAACGACTGGGAACGCACCGCTTCCCTCCAACTCCGTCGCGGTGACCCAGCGGTCGCGGACACCTACGACCGTGAAGGACGGCTCCACGGCGGCACCGCCGAGCAGATCGAACGAGCCGCTGTGTCCGTATGGTGGCGGCACCGCACCGGAGGGGAGTCGACGTTGTTGATGGCGCCGTCGAACGACACTGTCGATCGGCTCAACCAGGCCGCACAACAGCGTCGGATCCGTGCCGGCGAGATCGGGGCAGGGGAGTGGCTCGAGTACCCGAACGGGCTCCGGTTGCACATCGGCGACGAGATCGCAACACGGCGCAACGACCGAACGATCGAGACCGACCGGCACGAAATGGTCCGCAACCGTGACATCTGGACCGTCACCGCGATCAACGACGACTTCTCGATCACGGCGCGTGGGCTGACCGGCACCGTCACCCTCCCCGCCGCGTACCTGTGCGAGCACGTCGAGCTCGCGTACGCCGTCACTGCGATGGGCGCACAAGGCCGCACCGTCGACCACGCCATCACTGTCATCGACTCCGTCACCGATGTCCGCAACCTCTATGTCCCCATGACCCGTGGCCGGGAGTCGAACCACGCCTACCTCGCCGTCGACGGCGAAGACAGCGCTGGTGACGTGTTCGCCCGCTACCTCACCAACGACTGGATCGACCTCCCCGCCCACCAACGCGCCCAAGAACTGTGGGCCCCCACCGGCCTCGAACCCGACTTCCGGACGCCGGCCGCAAGCCGAGACGATGACTTCGGCATCGACCTGTAGGTGTCGCCGTTCGTCAACGCGCCCGGCGCTCGTTCTCGTAGCGTATGGTCATTGGGATGGGCTACCCCTTCGAGGATCTCGACGACAGTCAGTTCGAGAGGCTCGTGGTCCAGTGTGCTCGGAAGCTCTTCGGGATGGGAGTGATTTCATTCGCCGCCGGTGTTGACGGCGGTCGCGATGCGAGATTCACGGGCATCGCCGAGCGGTATCCGAGTAGTACGGGGCCATGGTCCGGCAAGACGATCATCCAGGCGAAGCACACGAACTACACCAACGCGCACGTTAGTGACGCCAATTTCAGCGGCGACTCAGATTCGTCAGTCCTGTCGATTGAGGTTCTGAGGATAAAGAAACTTGCAGAGAGCGGGGATCTCGACAACTACATCCTCTTTACAAACCGTCGCCTCGGAGCGAACAGCGATGTCTCGATTCGGAAGCGCATCGCAGCGGAGGCGGGACTAGGCGAGCGGCCGGTCGCTATCCACGGCGTCGAGTACCTCAACGATATGATTCGACAGTTCCCGGACATTACCCACCTCGCGAATCTGGACCCCGTCGACTTTCCGCTAAATGTATCTAGCTTCGACATTGCTGAGGTGATCCTGGCAGTCGCCCAAGGCCTTGACCTTGACGGGCAAGATCTCCCAGTGGTTGATCGGGTGCCATTCACTCGGAAGAACGAGTTGAACGAAATGAGTGATGGGTTTGCGAATGAACTTCTCAAGCGATACCTCGCTCACACGAATGCGTTTGACGCCTTCCTTGCTAGGCCTGCAAACTCGGAGACCCTGGAGCGGTATACGGGAGCCGTCGAAGACTTTCAGTTGAAGGTGATTGCAAAGCGTAAGGATTATCAGTCGTTCGATGACGTCTTCAACTATCTGGTCGATTTCCTCTTCGCAAGGGATGCAGTTCTATCGCGACACCGTCAACTGACTCGGGCTCTGGTCTTCTATATGTACTGGAACTGTGACTTAGGTCAGGTTGAGGATGCTGCTGCCGGGTAAGCACGCTCATCCGGACGAAACTGTCTTGGCCGTTGCGGCTGTTCTGCTGCGCCAATTGCGGCGCCGCCAGTTGGTGCAATTCGATGACCTTCACCGGCAGGTCTTGTCAGAGCATGAATCAGATGACTATCTGTTTCTTCCCGCAATCAGTCTGCTCTTCATCCTGGGCTTGCTGGAGTACAGGACCAGTGTCGATTCCTTCGTCTATGTTGGTGCATGAAACATGCGACTAGTTCAGCTTTACTCAGATCAAGTCGCCGTCTTTCCCGGAATCCGTTTCAACGACGGCTTGTCCGTTGTTGTCGCCGAGATACGTATACCCGAGAATCGAGGCGTTGATGTACACAACCTCGGTAAGTCGATCATCGGTGACCTCATTGACTTCTGTCTACTCAAGGGGAAGAGCAAGGACTTCTTCTTGTGGCGGGAGGCAGACTTATTCAGCCGGTTCGCGTTCTTCCTCGAACTCCAGCTGGACGATGGACGCTATCTGACTATCCGTCGTGCGGTAGATCCTGGGACGCGAGTCGACTTCTGCGTCAATCGATCGACTAGAAATGTAAGTGGCCTCGGAGATGACGATTGGGACCATCGGGATGTTGCGTTCGAACGCGCGCGACTGCTTCTCGACGGGTACCTTGACCTGCCCGCTCTCCGGCCGTGGGGGTTTCGAAAGCTGGTCGGCTACCTGCTGAGATCTCAGTCTGACTACGACGAGGTTTTCAAGCTTGGCAAGTTCTCTGGAAAGCACCAGGATTGGAAGCCTTTCGTTGCGCATCTTCTCGGACTCGCGTCGCCTCAGGTCAAGGATCTCTACGACAAGCGCGAGGAATTAGCGCGCGCTGAAGCGCACCTGAGCGCTCTCGTTCAGGAATGGGGTCAGGATGTTGCGGACCCGTCAACGTTGGATGGTCTGATCGCCGTCAAGCGTCGTGAAGTCGAACAGCGCGTAGCTGCGCTTGATAGTTTCAACTTCGGCGAGGCAGATCGACGTCTTACTGAGCAGACCGTGGACGATGTCGAAACGCGTATTGCCGCTGCGAACGAGGAGCGGTACAGGTTGACGCAGTTAGTCGGACGAATCGAACGCTCTCTCGAGAGCCAACGGATACTGTTCAAACCGGCTGAGGCAGAGCGGCTCTTTCGGGAAGCCGGTGTGGTGTTTGGAGATCAGGTTGTTCAGACTTATGAGCAGTTGATCGAATTTAATCGGGCGATCAACGAGGAGCGACGCGCGGCGCTTGAGGATCAACGCTCTGATGCGGCGGGCGAACTAAGACGCCTGAATTCAGAACTGGCTGAGTTGAGTCAGCGGCAGGCCGAGGCCTTGTCCTTCCTTCGTGAGTCCGTCACGCTCGCGAAGTACAAGGACATGACAGCGAAGTTGACCGAGCATCGGGCACAACTGTCAGTGCTCGAGGGTCGGCGTGAAGCTGCTGCGCGACTGTCCGAGTTGCGTCGATCTCAGCGGACTCTAGCTGAAGAGGTCAGTCATCTTGAAGCCTTGGTAGAGGAAGAGATTCAGGATGTCAGCGGAGACGAGGCAAGTCACTTCGGTCGCCTCAGGCAGTACTTCGATGAGATCGTGTACGACGTAGTCGGGGTCCATGCTCTCATTGCAATCACCATGAACAAGAGTGGCGGCGTTGAATTCGCCGCTGACTTCATTGGCGAAGCCGGTGGAGCAACTGGTGAAGGACAGGGCACTACGTATCGAAAGTTGCTTTGCCTTGCGTTTGACCTGGCGATGCTTCGCGCGTTTAGCGATCAGCATTTCCCGCGATTCCTGTTTCATGACGGCGTCTTCGAGCAGCTTGAGCCGCGAAAGAAACTCAACCTTCTGAGGGTCTTAAGAGAGCATGCGCGGCTGGGATTGCAGCCCATCGTGACAGCGCTCGATAGCGACCTGCCCAGCGGCGATCCTGGGGAGGTCGTCCGGGACGACGAGATCGTTCTTCGGCTTCACGACCAGGGCGAGGCGGGGCGTCTCTTTCGCATGCAGTCTTGGTGATCTTGCAATGAGGCCCACTTCCGTGGGCGTCTACTTGACTTGCGGTGACCCGAGTTGACTTGCGGTGACCCGAGATCGGCGTTCGAGCTTCGCTGCCTCGCCGAATGTCTGGCGTAGCAGTTCGTCGGTCGGCCGTCTCCGCTCGATGGCATGAAGACTGCAAGGCGGCTCGCCCTGAGCGATGTGAGCGTGGCGCGTGACTCTGAGCGCTCCTGTCTGCGGTTATCGACTCCGATGCGCGGCGGTACTCTCACCTTATGGCGTTCGCTGGATGCGGGAACCGATCCGACTTGTGGGGCGTCCAATGACGATGGGACGTATCTTCCGCACGTTGGCCGCGCTAGCCGTGATGTTGACTGCGGTTCCCGTTGTGTCCACGCTTGGCTCATCGATGGCTAGCGCGTGTTCGTGTGCGTCGGTCGACCCGGTTGACGCAGTTGCGATGGCCGAGGTCGTGTTCACGGGTGCGGTGGTTTCCAACGAGGGTTCTGAGAACGAGCCTGTCTGGCGGTTCGAGGTCGACGGCGTGGTCAAGGGAACTGTCTCGTCGGTGGAGGTCGTGGCTGGTGAGGACTGGGCGGCTGGTTGCGGCACCGATTTCAGCCGTTTCAGCGAATCGGTCGTCGTGTATGCCGGGCGAATCGGTGATCGTTTGCGGGCGATGGGCTGCATGCCGACGCCGACAGCCGAGGCCTTCGCCGTCCAGCTCGCTGCCGTGAGCGAACCTACTGGGACCGGTCCGCCGGCTGCGGTCATGGTAGGGACCTACGGGTCGAGTGACGTCGCCGTACTCGATGAGGCGGGTCGGACGATCGGGCGAAGCCACCTTGGATTGGCCGGTGGCGCCGTCGCTCATTGCGCCGGGACATCTCTGGTCGCAGTGGTGCCCACAGATCAGTCCGAGTCGATGTCGATCGTCGACCTCGAGACGATGACCGTCGTTGAACAGCGACCGCTGCGTTCCGGCTTCGTCTCGGTGACGGGAGATGGAGTCGAGTGCTTCGACGGCGGCAGACTCGTCGTGTCGTCGGCAGGTTACGGTCCGAACGAAGGTTCCATCGTCGTAGCGGCCAGCTCGTCTGAGGACGGAGTTCCATCGGACGTGCGTCGGACATTGGATGGAGTCAGCCGTGCCGTGATTCACCCAGCAGGAACGGTGATCCTCTTGCCGACGAGCGTGGATGATCCATTGCGTGTCCTCGACGCTGATGACCTTGAGACCCGCGACGTCGACGTTGCCCTGCCCGCCGGGGCGTCGACGATTGATGGAGCGCTCTCACTCGATGGGACACGACTTGCCGTACTCGCCACGCTCTCTGGACAAGCGGTGCAATGGGACACGGGCGCCACACACGTGATCGTGCTCGACGTGGTCGATGGGATTCCGATCTCTGACGGCGTCGAGGTAGTGCCCTTGAACGAGCCCGGTGACGACATCGAGAGTGCGAGCGGCGCCGCCAAGTGGATCCGCTGGGCCGATGCTGACACCTGGTTCATCGAATCTGAGACTGCGTCGACCAAGAAGGGCCAATTCATCGGGACCGATGGTGTGACGCTGCTTGCCCCAACCGATATCGGATGGGGTTGGGGCCTCGTTCCCCTCGACGGCGGCATGCTGCGCGTGCGCAACGGAGGACTGGAGATCGTAGGCCGAGGCGGCGTCGCAGTCGACGGTGATCCTGCAGCGCCGCGTGACTACGTCGACCGAATTCTTGCGCTCGACGGTCTCGTCGATGCCCCGCCATTCGACGTTCCGACGATGAACAACGACGCCCTTTCAATCAGACCTGTCGAGTCCGTCGACGTTGGCACGCAGACCACGCCGTCCGAGAGCTCAGCGCCGGCGCCGGCAGAACCCGAATCGACGCTCGACACGAACAGCCAGACTTCAGAAGCGGAGCCCGATCAGACCGGGGCGTCAACGTCGAACGGCGATGGCGGAGGGTCGTGGCCATGGCTGGTAGGCGCCGGGCTGCTGGTCGGAGCGCTGCTGATTGCAAGTGCCGCTCTCTTTCGTCGGCGACGGGCAGCGTCTCTCCTGCGTCGGGAGCCGACGATCGTCTGACGGACCGTACATCCCGCTGCACAGGGCACTGCGCGCTTGCTTTCGCGAGCGCTCGATTGCCCGCTCTGGCGCTCGAACGCAAGGCGCCGACCAGCGCAGATCATCACTTCTGCGTTGTCGCCGAACGCTGACTGAAGGCGCCAGGTGGCCCCGCCGGCAATGCCCGGACCGCCGCTTGCAGAACCGGACAAGACGAGAGAAGGGCTGCGGGGAGGCGACGCGATCGACAGATGTACACCGGGTGTATACGCTGGGGGTCTATGTCAGTGACTCATGCGTTTCTGGGCCTTCTTGATGGCGGCCCGCAGCACGGTTATCGGTTGAAGCAGGACTACGACCGTTGGTTCGGGGAGGGTCGTTCGCTCAAGTTCGGCCAGGTGTATTCGACGCTTGCGCGGCTTGAACGTGACGGCATGACGTCGGTGCTCGCGGTGGAGTCCGGGGACGGTCCGGACCGTAAGCGGTATGCGATCACTGCCGACGGCGTTGAGGAGCTGGATTCTTGGCTGGATACCCCGGTGGAGCCGGATGAGATCGGACTGGGTCCCTTGTATGCCAAGGTCGTCGTGGCGTTGTTGGCTGGTCGATCCGCCGAGCATGTGCTGAGAGCGCAGCAGCGCGTCCACACCGAGCGCATGCGATCGTTGAGGGCCGCGCATCGAGACGCGACGTTGGAACGGCAGTTGGCGTTGGACTTCCTGATCGGGCACCTTCGGGCGGACCTGGATTGGATCGAGCTTGCGGGTTCACGAGTTTCTCGAATCGGCAGGGCGGGTGGCGCGTCGTGATCGAGGCCAAGGCACTGTCGGTCAGCTTCGGTTCGACCATGGCGCTTCGCGACGTCTCGCTCAGTGTTGAGGCGGGAGAGTCCGTGGCCGTGATGGGCAGGAGCGGATCCGGGAAGTCGACGTTGCTCCACTGTCTCGCTGGGCTGGTTCGACCGGATCAGGGCGAGGTTTGGTTCGACGATCGTCGTCTCGATTCGGCCTCCGAGAAGACCCGGTCCGACGAGCGGCTGCGGCACATGGGGTTGGTCTTTCAGTTCGGCTATCTGGTGCCTGAGCTGACCTTGGCGGAGAACGTCGCTCTGCCGTTGCTCGTCACGGGCACGTCGCGGCGAGCGGCTCAACAGCGTGCGATGGAGTTGCTGGAACGGCTCGAGGCGAGTGACGTCGCGGACCGGCGTCCGTCGGAAGTGTCCGGTGGTCAGATGCAGCGAGCGGCCGTTGCCCGAGCGCTGGCGCACCGTCCACGCGTGGTCTTCGCCGACGAGCCGACCGGGGCACTCGACAGCGCCAACGGCCAACTCGTGCTCGAAGCGATGATCGCCGCAGCGCGTGACGATCAGGCTGCTGTTGTTGTCGTGACGCACGAGGCGAGACTCGCGTCGTATTGCGATCGAGAGATCGTGCTCGTCGATGGGGTCATCGAATGAGATTCGTTCGTCTCGGCTGGACGATCACGGTCCGTGGGTGGAGAAGTTCGATCGGCCGGACAGCAGCCATGGCCGTAGGAATGGCTGCGGCAGGATTCGTGGCTGCGGCAATCCTCGGTATCCCTGGGGTGTTCGACGGTCGCAATGCTCGCGCCGCCACCGTCTCGGTCACCGATGAGCCCAGCAGCGACGTCCTCGCATTGCAGATCGAGGACGATCTCGGCGATCGAACGCTGGCACGGATCCTGATCGCTGGGACGGGAGTGCCACCACCCGGACTCAACGAGATCCCCGGGCCAGGCGAGCTCGTCTGGTCGCCCGCCTTGTCCGACCTCGCCACATCGGACCGGCCGGTTGCCCGTCGATTCCCCCAGACTCCGATCGGTCTGATCGACGCCGAAGGGCTGATCGAGCCAGGCGAACTCCGCGTCTATGTCGGTGTGGACCCAGCGACGGCCGATCTGCTCCCGGCAGCATTCAGCGTCCGTCAGGTCGAGCAGGTCACCGGCAGCAAAGAAGCAGTACCCGCAATGGTCGGCGCCGGAATCTTCCTCGCGCTTCCCGCCGGTGCGTTCCTGGCCACGTCGGCGCGTCTGTCGGCCAGAGCACGGGATCGACGGCTCGCCTCGCTCCGCCTACTCGGGCTGTCCCGCCGCGCTGTCCGCACGATCAACGGCGCCGAAACCGCTGTCGTCGCCATGGTCGGCACCGCGATCGGCGTCGCAGCATGGAGCATCGCCCAGGAATCGATCGCTCGCCGCGGTATCGGCGGGTTCCGTTGGTTCGCCTCCGACGCGCCAGTCGGACTGGGCCGAGCACTCCTGATCGTCGCCGCCGGCGCTGTCGCAGCCATCGCAGTCGCAACCACCGCGTCGATCGATCCGATCGAACGTCCCCTCGAATCGCGCCGAGCGCACGAACCGACCGTTCGCCTCGCATGGCGCGCCGCAGTCCTATCGGCCGGGATCCTCACACTCGCCCTGGCCGCCCAGCGCCAGAGCGCCGACTCCACCATGCTCACCTATCTCCTCGTCGGCGGCGCCCTCAGCGCCCTCGGCGCCACACTCGCAACACCGGTCATCTCACGCGCCGCCGGCGACCTCCTCGCGAGACGGAATGCCGGTGCACTTCGCCTCCTCACGGGCCGTCGCCTCCGCCACGACCCGACAACGGCAGGCAGAGTCGTCGCGGGGGTGCTGGCTGCGACCTTCGCCCTCGGAACAGCCCACGGTGTGATCGGCGCCTTCAACGACGTCGCCCCAGATATCTCAGGCGAAGCAATGCTCCCAATCAGCACCAACCTCGGCCGAAACAGCCTCGATCACCTCCCCGGATTGAAAGAGGCGATTCCAGCCCGAGAGATCGACGGGATCTACACCTACGCCGCAACCTGCGTCCAGCTCGAGGCCATCCTCTCCCAGCCACTGACCAATTGCCCGGACGGCCAGCCCTTCGACCTCCAGTTCGCAGGACAGTTCGACGGTGCAGCTGACACGACGGTGCCCGTCGTCGAATACGAGTCGGTGCCAGGCGAGTCCTACAGCTTCGCTGGGCGCGTCGTACCACCGCACACCGTCGACATGAGTTCGGCACGCCACTGGGACGTGCGAATTGACCCAACAAGCCGAACCGAGTTCATCGCGGAACTGATGCGCGCCGACCCCACCGCTCGCCTCCAGATCTGGAGCGGAGGCAACGAACTCGCCACGATGGTGCTCGCCCTCGTCGTAGCCGGCGCTATCGCAGCTTTCGTACTGGGCTTCGGCGCCGTCATCGTCGCAACGGCCGACAGGGCGCTCGACCGTCGCAAACTCGACGCACTCCAGCTTGCTACTGGCGTGCCAACGAAGCTCCTTCGCCGAGTCCAGTTCCTGACCGTCGCCATCCCCACGACGCTCACCGTCACCCTCGCCGCGGCCCTTGGCACCGTGACGGGGCACCTCTACCGGATCACGGGCAACGAGGACGATCTCGCCTTCCCGTGGCCCGCCGCCCTCAGCACAACAGCAGCCGGGCTCATTGGGGTGGCGCTCTCCGCGACCCTCGCCTACCTGCTCGCCCAAACTCGAGTCGATCCAGCCGATCTCAGGAGCGAGTAGCCCGAACCGATCGACGACCCTGTGTATCCAGAGCCTGGAAGGCGACCTGGTGAGCGCATCTGTCCGAACCGGTTGTTGGTGATGTGGAAAGACACATACACTGCGCTTGTGACTGCATGGGCAGAATTGGCTGAACTGGCGCATCCTGGTGATTCGATTCGCGAGCGGCGGATCGAGCTCGGGTGGACGCAGGCGGAACTGTCGAAGCGCTCCGGCGTCCCCCAAGCAGACATCTCGCGGATCGAGAACGGACGGTTGGACGCTCGCTGGTCGACGATCCAGCGGTTGTCGGCAGCGCTCACTCATCGTGATGGTCCGCCTCGACGGAGCCTTGCGAACGGCCGGAAGGTCGCGGCGGCGCCGTCCGCCGGCGGCACGAAGTGGTCGCCGAAAGGTCGGAACCTCGAGATCCCCGCTCGCGACGAGTGATCCTTCGGCACGCGACCCTCGCCGACTCGCCGTTCCTCGAGGAGTTCGACCTGGGCGGCGACGGCTCGCCTTGGCTCGACGAGGTCCGCGAGATCGTTGGCGGGCTCGTGGCATGGCGCAACGACACCGCCCAGTCGCACCTCGGTCGTCGGGTCGTGGTGGGGGAGGAGGCCGGCGAAGTCGTGGCCATCGCTGCGGACGAGTGTCTCGAGACCGAGAGCGGGCGAGTTCTCGCCGAGCACCGTTACCTCATGGTCGTCGCCGTACGCGCCGACCGCCGGCGATCAGGTGCGGCGCGACTCGTGACTGAGTCGCTGTTCGCGATGATGCAGTCCGAGGGCACGCGGACGGTCCGATGGCTCGTTCATCCGAGCAACCTCGCTTCGGTTGCGTTCAGTCGGACGGTGTTCCCGGAGGCCGATGAGACCTATCCGCCCGAGGACCGGCCGTACGCCTCGTTCGTCCTCACGATGTGAAGTGCCTCTTGCGTGGTCGTCTGCGTCTCTCGGATGCTTGCCCGGAAGCAAGCGTCCCTCGATTCGGAACGGCCGTGAAGGGCGCTCATCTTCAACGCCGTTGCAAGATCTTTCTTGGCCCTGTCGCGGAATCGCGCCTCTGGCCGGTCTCATAGCCGATGGGTGTCGGTATCGGCGAGAACGGTCGCTCTCGGAAGTTCGAGAGGTTCCTTGTCGAGGTGGAGCCGCGCCTTCGTCGCGCCCTCGTCGCAACCTACGGGCCGGTCGATGGACGCGAGGCGGCGCAGGACGCGTTGAGCTGGGCTTGGGAGCACTGGGATCGGATGGCTGATGTGCGCCATC
>CAUJET010000104.1 GCA_963169665.1 Actinomycetota bacterium
GGACCTCCGACAAGCAACGCACGAAGGCCTACACCGGGTTCATCCACTTCTACAATCAGCACCGCACCCACGGTGCGCTCGGATGGTCAACCCCAGCCGCATGCCTCAACACATTCAAGGACAACGTCCCCGGCGAACACACCTAGCGCTCGACTGTTCTGCCAACGTCTCGTGCTACACGAACTCCCGGCAGCTGCCGTCGACCCGTCAGGGTGGATCACCGACCAGCCGTGGTATCTCCATGTCTGGGGACACGATCCCACCATCCAATCGATGCTTGTCATGCTCGATGCGATCCACCGCCGCTTTCGGTTCGAGGATCTGGAGGCAGCGTGGACCCGACTGACCGATCCCGACGAACCCGCGGTCTCCTTTCATCTCCTTTCCGTCGCCGACATGGGCGCGACGGAGGACCTTTACATCAAGATGAACTCGCGAGGGAAGCCACTCACGGACTTCGAGAACTTCAAGGCGCGCTTTGAGAAACTGCTCGACGGCAGCCCCCGCGCCAGTGAGTTCGCGGAGAAGATCGACGGGGTCTGGGCAGACCTGTTCTGGCCGATGCGCGGCAACGATGACATCGTCGACGATGAGTTCCTTCGCTACTTCCGGTACGTGATCGAGATCTCTGAGTGGCGCCGCGAGATCACCGACACCCGGCGGTCAGCCCTTCTTGACCGAGCTGAGCGACTGTTCAGTGCTGCCGAACCGACGTCGTCCGATGACCTTGCGTTTCTGTTCGACGCGTTCGACGCGTGGCTCGACAGCGACGCTGAGACCTACTTCGACAATCTTCTCAGGCCCGCAACCCCAACTGGCCTCGCAGCGCCCGAGCCGCTTGCGCTGTTCGGGGGTGAGGGAACCATCAATGTCAATCTGCTGGAGGCGTGCTGTTACGACCTCGACAACATCCAACGATTCGGCAACCCCCGCAAGCTCTTGTTGTACGCGGTGCTACTGCACCGAATCCACCACAGCGACAGCTTTCCTCGCCGCCTGCGCATCGTTCGAAACCTCATCGAGGCCTCAGAGAACGAGATCCGACTGGAGCGACTACCTCGCCTCGCAGCTGACGTGCGCCGAGTCATCATCGACGGCGACCTACAGGGTGTTGAGGCGTTCAACCAGGCGCAACTCGAAGAGGAGATCTACAAGCAAGGCTTCCTCCTTGAACACCCTGACCTCGCCGAGACGGTTTTCCGACTTGAGGACCACGAGCTGCTTCGCGGCTCGACGATGGCGTTCGAGATGGAGGCCGACACACTCCAACACCGTGTCGACGCGTTCGAGCGAGCATTCGCCACGCCCGCTCACTACCTCGCTCTCACCGGAGCGCTCGTTGCGCTCGGTGAGTATCAGCGAGCAATTGCGGGCACCTATCGCTTCGGATCGCCGGAGCAGGCGACACAGTGGCGAACACTCTTGACGGGCGCTCCTCGAACGACCCTCGCAGGTACAAGGTTCGCCCTCGGCGAACTTCTCGATCGCCTCGCCGATGAAGAGCCCGTTGGACCGCAGCTACGGGACATACGCGACGAGTGGCTGGCTGTGGCGGAGGAGGCGGGCACCCTCGACTGGCGTTATTACCTCGCAAAGTACGACGCGATGCGACAGGGCAAGTCGGGCACCTACGCATCCGATGGCGCGTCCCTGGGCTACTCGCTCTGCATGCTGAATCGCCAACAGATGAATAGCTACTACCGCGATCCGTACCTGTACGCGATCGCGTTGGAGGGCGACGCTCGAGACGCAGTCACTGGGAGTGTCGACGGCGGCACCGACGGCCCGTGGTTCACCGGGTATGCGAGCACTGCGCGATGGATGCGTCTTCGCTCCAGCGGTGCACAGATCCGCTGTGTGGCAGACGGCTTTGCAGTAAAGCCTCCAGAAGATCCAGCCGCCGAAGCAGCATTCGCCGAGATATGCGAGCGACATGGGCTTGAGACGCTCGACGGCATGCATCTGCTTCGAGTTCCGCAGAAGGACATCGGTGGCGAACTTGCCGACACAGCGGATCGCATCCAGGTCGGTGCGACGTTGCTGAGAGACCTAATCGCTGCGGGGCTCTAGCGCCGATGACCACTGCGTGGCGGCCAGATCGTCAGCGTGCCGGTCGCGACTGAGGTGAGCCGCCACAGCGAGTGTCGACGCGCCGCTCAACCCGGACAGGCCCAACGTTGTGACACCCATCACGTACCGTATGGGTGAGATCGAAACGAGCAGGGATCGCCAGCGGCGGGGGTAAGCGCAATGAAGCCATTCGACCAGGTTCGGACGGGCGACGGTCGCCATGGCGTCGTGAAGTCCGTCGATGGAAGGCACGTCACGGTGCTCATGGCGACGGGCGACGAAGAGTATTTCGACGTCGACGATCTCGTTGGGGGCTCCCAGGGGCCCGCGGATTGTCTTGGTCGCGGTGAGCTCGCCGAGCGCGTGCCGTTTTCCTTGCGGCTTCAGGCGCTTTACCTGCGCCACGCCTATCGGTTCGACCTGAGGTCGGGCCTCTCAAACGCCAGGGTTGAACCGAAGCTGCACCAGGTCTTCATTGCCCACCGAGTTACAAACAAGCTCCAGCCGAGAATGATCCTGGCGGACGAGGTCGGGCTCGGCAAGACGATCGAGGCGGGCCTCATCCTCAAGGAGCTCCGTGCTCGAGGTCTCGTCGATCGTGTGCTGATCGTGTGCCCCGCGAGTCTTCAGTATCAGTGGCAGAACGAACTGCGCTCAAAGTTCAACGAGGACTTCGAGATCATGAACAGCGCTGCGGCCAAGTATCTGGGCCAAGGAAAGGAAAACCCGTTCTCGCGGCGGGACAACCTCATCACCTCGATCAGCTTCGCCCAGAACGAAGCGCGAGCATCACAAATCATCGAGACGCCCTGGGACCTCGTGATCTTCGACGAAGCTCATCGGGTACGACGTTCGTACCAGTCGGCGAACAAGGTGCAGGTCACGCTGGCGTACGCGCTTGCGGACGAGCTGAAGGAGCTCGTCAGCGGGCTCCTGCTGTTGACGGCGACCCCGATGCAGCTACACCCCTTCGAGCTCTACAGCCTCGTCGAGCTCGTAGAGCCGGGCTTGTTCCGAGACTTTCAGGACTACGAGCGCCGGCGGCGGGACCTACCTCGTCTCAACGCCCTGATGAAGAGCCTCATGGAATGGACGACTCTTGCACCCCAAGATCTCACCAAGCAGGTGGCTGCTGCGGCTGACCTCCTCCAATCCGTTGGAGTCACGCCGGAAGCGGTCATGGAACTGGAGCAAGCCGACCGAGCGATCCTGATCGACGCCTTGGCGACGAGACACCCGCTCGCCGACACAATGGTGCGCAACCGCAAGTCCGAGATCGGTGGCTTCGCTGGGCGAAAGGCGCAGAGCGTGATGGTCGACCTGACCGATCAGGAGCTGCAGCTGTTCGAGGAGATCGCTGACTATCTGCGACACGAGTTCGACATGGCCATGGCGAACAAGCAGAACGCGATTGGCTTCCTGATGGTTACCTACCAGAAGATGCTCGCGAGTAGCCCCTATGCCGTGCTCGAGAGTTTTCGGAAGCGAGTCGTCAAGCTCACGAAACGCCTCAGCGTCCACGGTGCCAAGAAGTTGAAGTCCAGTGACCCACTCGACGATCTTCTTGATGACCTCGAGGACACTGAGGCGCTCGAGGCGGTCGCAGATGCGGAGTTGTCCCTCACGGACGACCTCCTGCTGGTCGAGATACACCGACTCCAGGAGCTGATCCTGAAGATCGAGCAACTCGATGGCGATTCGAAGGCTGCGCAGCTTCTCGACGCGTTGGAAGACATCTGGTCGACGATGGGTGACGAAAAGGTCGTCATCTTTACTGCCTTTCGATCGACGCAGACGTACTTGAAGCGACTCATCGAACGTGACCTGACTGCGAACGGCCAGCCTGTCAAGGTCGCGGTCTTCAACGGTTCCATGTCTGTCGACCAGAAGGAGGACGCAGTCCGCAGCTTCCGCGACAAGCACCAAGTGCTCATCGCAACGGAAGCTGGCGGTGAGGGGCGCAACCTGCAGTTCGCCCATTTGATCGTTAACTACGACCTGCCCTGGAACCCCATGAAGGTCGAGCAACGAATCGGCCGCCTCGACCGAATCGGTCAGAAGAAGACCGTCTACATCTACAACCTCGCGTGTCGGAAGACGGTTGAGGAGCGCGTGTTGACTGTGCTCACAACCCGAATTCGGTTGTTCGAGGAGTCAGTCGGCTCTCTCGACCCAATCCTCGGAACGATCGAGGATCAGCTCTCGAGGCTTGTCATGATCGACAAGAAGCTCTTCGACGAAGAGTTCCGTGCCCTGGAGGAGGACGTCGAGCGCAGAACGACCAAGGCGCAGGAGAACGAACGCTTGCTTGGCGACTTCGCACTCGATCGCGCCAGCTTTCGACGTGATGAAGCAAATCGGGTGCTTGGTCACGCTCCGCTGGCGACTGCTGGTGATCTGGAGTCGTTCTCGCAGGGTGTCCTCGAGCATCACGGTGGCACGCTCATGCCGCACGCCGAAGGTGGACAGATGATCTCGCTTTCGCCGCGCTTGGCGACCAGGCTCGCCGCAAAGGGTTCCCAACACCGCGGGGCGTTCCAGCCAGACGAGGCACTCGTCCGGGATGATCTCGACTTCTTCGCGCTGGGACACCCGCTGGTCGAGAAGCTCATCGACCTCGCTCTCAGCGATGACCGCGCGCTGGCGTGCGTGCGCGCAATCCCTGACCTGATCGGGGGCCCGAAGGTCGAGGTGATCTACGAACTGCAGGCCGACACTAAACCTCCACGTGGTCGTCTGCTCCGACATCTTGTTGGTGCGGACTGTGTCGTGCAGTCCGAATACCTCACGACCATGCCAGACCCTGGGCGAGACGCAACGCTCGAAGTTCCGGGCTGGGTGCAATCTGGGCTGGCTGAGAGTCAGAAGACATTTCGCCACGAAATCGATGCGATGCGCTCCGAAGTGCTCGCCGCTCACGCTGAGCAAAAGCTTGAGGAGGAAGCCCGGGCCGCGCGCATCTTCCGCTACCGGCAAACGCGACTCACTCACCTCATCGGCCAGCAAGAGGCATGGGTTGCCGAGGCGCGAGCCTCGGGAAGCACACGCAGTGCGAAAATCCTCCCCGCACGTGAGGGCAAGCTCCGAAAGGACCGCGACCGCCTCTCGGCACTCGAGAGCGAGCATCAGGCCGACGTTGCGCGCATCACGGCGCAGAAGGTCTCGGTGAGCGGCAAGATCTGGTCCGCCGCTGTGGTGGTGCCCGCGTGAAGACTCCACTGGCGTACGGCATCGACTTCGGAACTTCGAACAGCTCGATCTCCGTCGCGTACGAGGACGAAGCGGTACTGGTGCCGCTCGGCGCCGACGGGGACGACGTCATGCCGTCCATCATCTATCTCGACAGCACAAGGCAACAGCTCGCCGGACATGCCGCGGTTCGGCAATTCCTCGTTGCCGGCTCAGGTACTGGCGTTCGGCTCATGTCTGCAGTGAAGTCGTTTCTCGCCGACGATTCTTGGCACGGGACGCGGGCACCGTGGGGGAGCGAGCTTCGACCGGCCGACATCGTCGCTGTCCTGTTTCGAGAGTTGAAGCGACAGGCTGACGCGTACTGCGGAGCAGATGTAAAGCGCGCGGTCCTCGGGCACCCGGTGTTCTTCGTCGGAGCCGAGGGAAAGCACTGGGAACGACTGAACGACCTTGCCAAGGAGAGGTTGAAGGAAGCGGCGAAGCTCGCAGGATTTAACGAGGTCAGTCTCGTCGAGGAGTCGACCGCTGCTCTCGCCAGCGAGGACTACGTACCCGGAATAATCATGGCACTTGACTTCGGCGGAGGAACGTTCGATGTATCGATCATGTCTACCGACAACGCAGAGCAGCGACGCGTCCTCGCGTCACGAGGTGTAGCGGTCGGCGGAGAACGATTCAACGAGCTCCTGTTCGATGGTTTCGTCGCAGAGTCGCTCGGACTGACCCGCGAGTACGCCAACAAGTTCGGCAAGCCGCTTGCCGTGCCGGAGAGTCTTCGCAAATTTCGGTCACTCGACGGTGCTCTGCGGATGGTCAGTGAGCAAGCAACGCACGATGCTCTCCAGTTTGTGATTCATCTCAAAGGGGGCCAAGCGATCAAGGTCGTCGATGAGATCATCTACGGCGGGCATACTTACGCCTTCCACAAGGAGGTCGAAGCGGCGAAGATCGCGCTCTCCACGTCCGCACGGTCGACCGTGGATTTCCATCGCCGCCACGTCGACGTCAAGGCCTCGGTCGACCGCAAGAGCTTCGAGCTGCTGATCGCACCGAACCTTGACCGCGTCGAATCCGCAGTCGACGCAGCTCTCACCGAGGCCGGGATTTCCGCCGGAGATGTGAACCTTGTGGTTCGGACGGGGGGCTCATCCCAGGTGCCAGCTTTCGTGTCCAGGATGAGTAGCAAGTTCGGTGCTCCGAAAGTCGAGCAGCGCGACGCTCTAGCGACCGTCGCTCTCGGTCTCGGTCTAGAGGCGATCGGGGTCTGGGGATGAGCGAGAAGAGGCGGCGGAGGCTCGGCAAGCTGGGAGATATCGCAGATGCGATTGAGCAAGCCGAGGAGTCAACGTTCGTCGAACATGTGGGCAAGACGGTCATCGTCCCGACCGAGGTCGGGGAGAAACGTCAGACGACGTCCGCCGCGGGCGCACACGAGCCGTGGGCCCGGCTTGAAGGCGAACGCTCGGTTCCACCCGCAACGTGATCGCAACCGTTTGCCTTGCCGTCATTGATGCCGGTCAGCGCGACGGCGGGAATCGGAAATGTAACGAGATGTAACGACTGCCTCGTTACATTCGCCATTGCGTCCTACCGAATCGGCGGGCCCCGCTCAGGCTCAACCAGTCACACTGACTCGAGCGATCAGCGAGGCGCTGCGGGCACAATCGAGGGTGAGCAACGGTTTATCAGTCCCACGGTCACGGCCCGTGCGAGCTCCTCAGCGAAGCCCTGGTCGGCCCCGGGCGGATGCGCAAAGTTGTCCATCCACTTGTCCATCCACTTGTCCATCTACTGCGCGCTACTGCATGATGTTCAACGAGACCAGACGAGGAGAAGACAGAAGCTGAGCAGGTCAGATGCGATTCAAGGTGACTCGCTGAGACCCACTCGACCGCATTTCCTAAACCGCAGGTCGTAGGTTCGATTCCTACCGGGGGCGCCAAGCACGACCAGCTCATCCATAGTAACTGTTGGACTATCCCCCCATCCGTCCATCCAGTTGTCCATCTTTGGTTCGAGCGAGGACGTGTGCTGTCCCGGTTCATAGTGGTCATGTTGGCTCCGGTAGGCGTGTTCCAGTTCCGGGACTGGCTCCGGTAGCTGGGCGACAGTGGTTCCGGTAGCTGTGTGACGCGCGTGTGTTCTTGCCTGCTGGTGCTGAGCCCTCTTCGATGGTGACGTCATCGTTGCTGTCGGTCCGAGGGGGGTCATCGTGTTGGTGGAGCTGGGGCTTGTGGAGCTGCGTTATCAGGCTGTGCTCGAGGTGCTGCAACAGGGGGCGACGGTCACGGACGTCGCCATCCGCTTCGGGGTGACGCGCCAGACGGTGCATCGCTGGCTGCGCCGCTATGCCGCTGGCGGGTTGGCTGCTTTGGCCGATGGGTCGGAGCGGCCGTTGTCGTGTCCGCATCAGATGCCGCCGGTGGTGGAAGCGAGGATCGTGGAGCTGCGCCGGACGAACCCGGGGTGGGGTCCGCGCACGATCTTGTTCCGGTTGGAGGCGGAGCGGGTGGTGCCGTTGCCGGGTCGTTCGTCGGTGTATCGCTGTCTGGTCCGTCACGGTCTGATCGAGCCCGAGGCGCGGCGTCGCAAGAAGGCTGACTATCGGCGGTGGGAACGCTCCCGGGCGATGGAGCTGTGGCAGATGGATGTCGTTGGTGGTGTGCGGTTGGTGAATGGGTGGAAGGCGTCGATCGTGTCGGGCATCGATGATCACTCCCGATTCATCATCTCCGCGCACGTGGTCGAGCGGGCGACGGCGCGTCCGGTGTGTGAGGCGCTGACGAAAGCGATGCGCGCCTTCGGTGTGCCGCAGGAAGTGTTGACCGACAATGGCAAGGTGTTCACCGGCCGGTTCGGTCCAGGGTCGGGTGAGGTGCTGTTCGACAGGATCTGTCGGGAGAACGGCATCAAGCACATCCTCACCGCGCCTCGCTCGCCGACCACGACCGGCAAGATCGAGCGGTGGCACAAGACGATGCGCCGCGAGTTCTTGAACGGCAAGGTGTTCGAGTCGATCGCCGACGCCCAGGCGCAGCTCGATGCGTGGGTGCACGACTACAACCACGACCGTCGCCATCAAGGCATCGGTGACGTTGTTCCGTGGGAGCGGTTCCGTCTCGCCGGCCGTGACGGTGTCGAGCCGGTCGCGCGTGTCGAGGAGCCGACCACGACGCGTCTGGTCGGCAAGAACGGCAAGATCAGCTTCGCCAACGAGCTCTACCCGGTCGGGGTGTGGCTCGCCGGAGAGACCGTCGATGTGTCGGTTGCCGATGGGTTGGTGTCGATCCATCACCGGCATGTGCTCGTCGCCACCCACGCCCAGCGTCATCGACCGGCGAAGGAGTCCAAGGCCCTCACTCGTAAGGTGCGCCAGCAGCAGCAGCGTCGTCGTCCGCGGCAGGCCACCGTTGGGCAGAGCGTGACTCGCAAGGTCGACTCGTCGGGCAACGTGAGCTTCGCTGGCGCGAGCTATCGAGTCGGCATGGCTCACGTCCGCCGCCAGGTGCAAGTCGCGATCGTCGGTGAGACCGTCGAGATCTCCGCCGGCGGTGAGGTCCTGCGCGTGCACCCGATCCGTCACGACCGCTCCCGTGAACACGGCGCCTTCGCCAACGCCGGCGGCCGCCCCTCACGATCCAACGCCGCCTAACCCATCACCCCAGTGGAACACAGCTACCGAAGCCAACCCGGAACACGGGTACCGGGACTTGACAGGTTCGAGCGAGGACGTGCTTCGGGCTGCGGAGTGCGAATGAATCAGTCCGCTGAGCAGGACGAGCGGGGCACGCGACCGCATGCGGCAGGGACGCACGTTCTCGTCGAGGGTTGTGCAACGAGTTATTGCACTACCGCCAACGTAACGTCGCGCCAGATGCGCCAGATGCGCCAGATGCGCCAGAAGCGCCTGTCGTCGGGCAGAGAACCCGAAGGTCGTGTGAGAGCTCCGCGCGAGTGCGCCGTTCGCTGCAGACCACCGACGACCCAGAGAGCAACGGAGACCTTCTGAGCGCCGGCTTGTCCGCGCAGAGTACGGAGTCGCTTAGTTCAATCGCCGACACGCGTGAAGTCGGCGATTTCGCCGAGCCGGCCGTCGCGCATCGTCACGACGCGATCGGCGAGTTCCACGACGCTGAGGTCGTGGGTGACCATGACGGTGGCGATCCCGCGATCGTGTGTCAGATCGCGCAGCAACGTCACCACGTCGAGTGCTCGGCTGTGGTCGAGTGCTGACGTCGGCTCATCGACGAGCAACACCGCGGGCCCGCTGATCAGGGCGCGAGCAGTGCCCACTCGCTGACGTTCGCCGCCGGAGAGCTTGCCGGGGCGACGGTTGGCCTTCTGTGCGAGACCGACTACGTCGAGCAGCCGGGCTGCCTCGGCACGGGCGTCGCGACTCGACATTCCAGCCAGGCGACCCATGTAGATCAGCTGGTCGATCGCAGTCAGCGCCTCGAACAGGTTCGACGATTGGAACACGAACCCGACCTTCGTGCGGCGCACTGTTGCGCGGTCGGACGGCGTGGCATTGGTGATGTCGACGTCGCCGATCATGACTGTGCCGCTGTCGGGTGATCGCAGTGCGCCCGCAACGGCGAGCAGGCTCGACTTGCCCGATCCGGAGGCGCCGACGACCGCGACGAGCTCGCCGCCGTCCACGGTGAGCGACACGTGGTCGAGCGCGGCGATCTGCTCGTCGCCGTCACCGAAGGAGACGCACAGGTCGTGGAGGGCGAGGGCGCTCATCGTGCACCTCCCAGGGCGATGATCGGGTCGACCGAGGTGATGCGACGGACGCCGACGAGCATGCCGACCACTCCGGAGACGATGAGGGTGACGGACGCGGCAGCGACAGGCCCGGACTGCAGCGAGAACGGCACTGTGCCGCCGCTGATCAGAGCGCCGAGTGCGAGCCCGACGGCCACGCCGACCGCTGTGGCGGCGACGAGCACCACCAGCACCTGTCCGAGTGCGTCGAACAGCACGGAGCGCGTGGATGCGCCGAGCGCCTTCTGGAGACCGATCTCCGCACGACGCTGGATGGTCCAGACGGTGAAGAAGGCGCCCAGGATCATCGCTGCGATGACGTACAGGAAGCCGCGGATGAGCGTCATCGTGGAGGTCTCGGCGGAGTAGCCGGGCGAGCCGTTGAACGCCGTGGTCTTGCTGACGATGTCGAGATCGGCGGCGGTGGCGAGCGCCCCGATGTCGACGCTGCCGTCAGCGACGATCGCGGCCGATGACACGAGCGTGGTCGCTGTCGTGGCGTCGAGCGCGTTGTAGGTGGCGACCTGCCACACGGCGAGCGCCGTGTACGCCACGTCGACATGGCCGTACGTGCTCTTCGGAACGATGCCGGTGACCGTGAGCACCGTGTTCGAGCGGTCGAAGCTCAGCTGATCGCCGACGTGCACTCCCGAGTCCGCGAGCCCCTGCGTGATGATCACCCCGTTGGATGCGGCGTCAGGGAGCGAACCGTGCAAGACGTCGGTCGCGACGAAGCCACCGGGTTGCAGACCGAACAGCGCGAGGTCGACGGTGACGTCGGTGGACGATCGCGCGTTGAAGAGACTGAGGCCGAGAGGCTCGGCGCTGACGCCCGCGGTGTCGTTCAACTGCTCGACCGTGGCGACATCGATCGTGGAGCGCGAGAAGGTGCTGTCGGTGTGGGCCTGGAACGCGAGGTGGGTGACCGGCAGGGCCCGGAGGCCGGAGATGCCGTCGTCGACGAGGCCGGTCGCGAGTCCCGACAGCATCACCGTGAGCACGGCGACGAGGGCGATGACGGAGCCCATGAGGGCGAACCTCCCCCAGGCGAACCGGAGCTCTCTTCGTGCGAGGAACATGCGATCATCCTTCCGCAGGCCGTACAGTTGCCGACACTTCGTCGGTAACCGTACCGGCGTGCCCAGTTACCGACAACGCGTCGGAAAGTGAACTCGTCGCTCCCATGCCCCGCATCACCGAAGCCACTGTTGCCGCTCACCGCGTCGCACAGCTGACGCGGTTGATGGACGCGGCCCACGAGATCGCCGAGGAGGGCGGCGCCGAGGCCGTGACGCTGGCCTCTGTCGCGCAGCGAGCGGGACTGGCGCGGTCATCGATGTACGGGTACTTCGCGTCGCGCGACGACCTGATCGTGGCCGTGTGCGAAGACGCGGTCGTCACCTGGTGCGACACGATCGTCCGCTCGATGACGGCCGAAGCCGACCCTGAACGACAGTTGCGCTCCTACGTCGAGGCGCAGCTCGCGGCCGCCGCCGACACTCGTCATGAGTCGGCGATGTTGCTGCTGCGATCAGGCGTCAGCGCCGAGGGCCTCGAGCGCATCAAGGCCGCACATGCCCCATTGCGCGCGGCGCTGCTCGACACACTCGTCCGCATGCGGCTCGCGGAGCCCCAACGCGCGGCCGCGTTCGTGCAGGCCGCGGTCACCGCGGCCTACGAGCAGATCCGGAGCGGCAGCACGCCGACCGCCGTCATCCACGACACGTTCCGGTTCGTCGCTGCCGGCCTGCGAGATCTCGACCGCGCCAGCTGACGCGTGAGGTCGTCATGTGGCGGCGACGTGCTCGGTTCAGCCGATGATGCCGTCGAGCCCGGCGTGGAGCGAGGCGAGGCCGGCGTCGGCCACGTCGCGGCGCCAGCCTTCGTCCTCGACGAAGAAGAAGTCGCGCATGCGCTGCCGCACGGTGAGCCCGGTCTCCGAGGTCGGGTCGCCGTGGCTGTGCAGCCAGTTGTCGGCCCGGAACACGCCGATGCCGCCCACCGGCTCGTGCGTGCCGAACTCGAGCACGAAGGCGCTGGAGTTGAGCTTGCCCGCGGCCCACTCGTCGAAGCCGGGGCCCATGACGCCGTGGTCGATGGTGTCGGTTCGACTGCTGCGGTACAGCCACTCGGGGAACCAGGCCGCGCCTGCCTGCGCCGCGGCCTCGTGTTCGTCGGCGGTCTGGAACACGGTGAGCCGGCCGAGCGGTCCGAGACCGGTGTGCAGGTCGAGCGCCAGCGCGTCGGTGGCGCCGGCCAGGTGGTCGGTCCAGATCTGCTCCAGGGTGCGACGCGACCAGGTGGCCTGCTGCCCGCCGAACTGGATTCCGCGCGGGTGTGTGTACTGGCCGCCGCTGATGGTGCGGAACGCGATGTCGTCGCCGACCTCGGCCCAGAACGCGAGCAGCGGCTGGAGGTAGCTGGTGTCGTCGAGGTCGAGCGTGTCGCCGGTGGGGTTGAGGTACGGGTCGACGTCGGCGTAGCGCTCGTTGGCGGGCAGGTCGGCGAAGTCGAGGAAGTTGCGATTCACGTCGACGTTCTGGTGGTCGACGCGCCGGGACCACGCCATGCCGTACGGGTTGACCGCGTGGATGAGCACCACCGCCACACCAGCGGGCAGTGTGGCGAGGCGACCGTCGGCCACCAGCCACTGCTGGAGCCCGTTACCGGCATGGCCTTCCACGCCGTGCAGGCCGGAGGACACCATCACCACCGTGTGGGCCTCTCCGACGGGGGCGCCGAAGCGGGCGCTGTCGGTGGAGAGCGCCTCGCCGTTCGGTCCCAACAGCGGGTGCGGGTAGGAGGTCAGGGTGGCCCCGGCCTGTTCGGCCGCGCCCAACAGGGCGGTGCGGGCGGTGCGGTAGTCGGTGAGATGGGGGATCACGTCAGGCTCCTTGTGCGACGAAGTGGTCGATGCCGCCGATGACGGTGCGCTGCACGTGCACCTCGGCGGGACGGACGGCGGTGGGGTCGGCCGACAGCACCACCAGGTCGGCCTGCAGGCCGACGGCAAGTGAGCCGAGTCGGCCCTCGGTGCCACGGACGGCCGAGGCAGCGGTGGTGTACATGCGCAGGGCATCCAGTCCACTGATGGCCTGGTCTGCGGCCAGCGTGGGGCGGTGCACCGCAGCGTCGAGGGCAGCGAGCACGTCGGTGGACTCGATGGGTGCGTCGCTGGACCCGGCGAGGCGCACCCCGGCCTCGAGCAGCGAGCGGAACGCGTAGGTGCCACTGAGCCGTTGCGCGCCGACTCGATCGGCCAGCCAGTGCGCCTCGCTGTGCAGGTTGATGGGTTGGACCACTGCGGTCAGGCCGAGTTCGGCGATCCGTTGGATGGTGGCCTCATCGAGCACCGACGCGTGTTCCACCCGGTGCCGGTGGGCGCCGGGGTGCGCGGCCAGCAGCCGTCCGAACAGTTCCGCGGCGCGAGCGTTGGCGGCGTCGCCGATGGCGTGCACGCAGGCCGACAGCCCGGCCAGGTGGGTGGCTTCCAACCGGCGGTAGGCCTCGTCGGGGTCGAGGGTGGCCAGCCCGCTGGTGTGGGGGTGGTCGCTGAACGGCAGGTGCATGCAGGCGGTGCAACCGCCGAGGGTGCCGTCGAGGAACAGCTTCACCGCGTCCAGCCGCCGACCGGCGCCGGGCCGGTGCAGCGGGGTGTCGCGGTAGACGTCGACGTCGCCCACGTCGGGGGTGATGAGGATGGTCTGGACGTCGAACGGCAACCGGTCGACGAGTGCCGACCAGCCCACGGCCTCGAACGTGCCGGCACCACCGGAAGGCCCCTCGGCGGTGGTCTGGCACATCGCCGAGATCGCGGTGACGCCCTGGCGCAGCAGCCGCTCCGACCACGACGCGGCGCCGGCCTCGAGGTCGTCCATGGTGACGTCGCCCAACAGCCCGAGCAGTGGCTCCACCGCCCGCTCCCGCACCAGCCCGGTCGCGACGCCGGACGCGTCGAACTCCACGGCGCCGCCCTCGACGATGGTGTCCGGCCGGTCGAAGCCCACCGCGCGCAGCGCAGCTTCGGAGGCGACCGCGTGGTGGCCGTCGCGGCGCAGCAGCACCACGTTGCGGCCGGGCCCGGCCGCGGCCTGGAGCTCTGCTGCGGTGGGCAGACGGCGTTCGGCCAGGCGGGCGTCGTCGAGTTGGAACCCGATCACCGCGCGTCCGGCGTCGGTGGTGCGAGCCTGGTCGCGGACTGCGTCGAGCACCTCTGCGATCGACGTCGCGGAGTCGAGCACCAACTGCTGCTCGAACACGCTCATCACCATCGGGTGCAGGTGGGTGTCGACGAAGCCCGGTGCCAGCACCGCGCGGTCGAGCTGCACCACCTCGGCGTCGGCGGGAAGCGCGGCTCGACACTGTGCTTCGGTGCCGACCGCGATGATGTTGCCGCCGGCGACCGCGAGCGAGTCGATCGCTGCCGGCGCAGGGTCGGGCCGCAGCAGCCGACCGCCGGTGAACAGGCGTGCGGTCATCGACCGATCGAGATGGGTGCGGCCACCAGGTGGTCGTCGAGAGCGTGACGGTCGACGTCGATGCCCCAGCCCGGCCCGCCGGGGAGCACCAGGTGTCCGTCCTCCATCGCGTAGCGGGTGGTGGTGAGGTGCTGGTCGAACATCACGTCGCCTGCCAGCTCCACGGCGTGGCCGAGGCGGTCGAAGCGAGCGGCGGCCAGATGCGCGTGCATGGCGGCGCCGATGCCGAGCGGCTGGTTGTGGATGATGGTGCCCAGGCCTCGAGCCGATGCGAAGTCGATGGCCCGCAGCGCCGCGGTGATGCCGCCGGGGCGTTCGCCGTTGATGCCGACGACCCCGCAGCCACCCGCTTCCACCAGGGCCACCAGATCGCCGAGGTTGAAGAAGCCCTCGTGCAGGAACAGCGGCACGTTGGTGCGCCGGGCCAGGTCGACCATGCCGACCAGGTCACTCATCGGCAGTGGCTGTTCGGCACCGTCGATGCCGAACGGTTCGATCAATGCCAGGGCTCGCGCGGCCCCCGCGGCGGAGTAGGCCTGGTTGTAGTCCACCCGCAGACGCAGCTGGTCGCCGCAGCGCTCGCGCACCGCAGCGATCACGTCGCGGTCCTCGGTGGGGCCGGTGCCCAGCTTGATGCGCACCGTGCCGTAGCCCGCCTTCTGGTAGCCGGCCGCGATGGCCGCCACCGTGGTGGGGCTGGCCAGGGGGATGAGACCGCACAGGGGGATCCGATCCACGGTGGCGCCGCCGATGAGGTCGTGCACCGGCCGGCCGATCTGGCGGGCCGCCAATTCGTGGCAGGCGATGTCGATCAGGCCCTTGGCCATCTCGTTGCGGGCCACGTTGCGGTCCATGCGAGCGGCAAGGGCTTGGACCGCGATGGGCTGGGAGCCGAGCACGTAGGCGGCGAGGTGGTGTTCGATGGCCGACGCCATGTCGCGGTTGCTGACCCCGCTCTCGGGCAGCCACACATAGGCCTCGCCCCAGCCCTCCACGCCGTTCTCGTCGACCAGGCGACAGAACAGGAAGTCTGCTTCGAGCCACGGTTCCTCGGTGGGGATGGCCATGCCCAGGCCGTTGTCGCTGGCGGCCATTGCCCCGCGGGCGAGCTCGGACAACGGCACCCTCGCCTCGAACAGCTCCACCCGCTCGACCGGTGCCGAGCCTCCCTGTATCGATTGGTTCATGCGATGTAACATACAGGACATGACTTCGGCGCGCGTCCCACACGTCCCGAGCATCTCCTCGCGGCTGGCCCAGTCGTCGCTCACCCCGGCCTTGCGCCAGGTGGCCGAGCTGTTGCTGGTCGACCCCGAAGCAGTGGCGTTCGGCACGGTGGCCTCGGTGGCCGAGCGCGCCGGCACCAGCACGCCGACGGTGGTGCGCACGGCCACCGCCCTGGGCTACGACGGCTTCGCCCATCTGCGCGAGGCCGCTCGTGCCGAGCTGTCGATGCGCCTGTCCACCGATGCGGTGCGGGTTCGCTCGGCGGCCCCGGCCTCGGACCTCGATGCGCTGCGCGACGCGGAGTGCAGCAACGTCACCGCCACGCTCGACGGACTCGACCGGGTTGCGCTCGGTCGCGCCATCCACCTGCTCGACAATGCCGAGCGTCAGCTGTGGGTGCTGCCCAGCACCCAGACCGAGGGGGTGGCCGAACGGTTGGTCGACCAGTTCCACCTGCTCGGGCGGCGGGCGGTCCTGTTGGTGGGCTCGGAGTTCCGCATCAGCACCTCCCTCGCGGCGGTCCGCCGCGGCGACGTGGTGATGACCATCGACATTCCCCGCCACGAACCAGCCATGCTCCGCATGCAAGCGCTGGCCGTGCACGCGGGGGCGGTGCCGGTGGTGGTCACCGGCTCGGTCCCCACGGCGCTGGCCACTGACGGCGGCGTGGTGTTGCCGTTCGCCTCCACCTCTGTCGGGCCGTTCGACTCGCTGGTCGGGCTGACGGTGGTCGCCAACCTGCTGATCAACTCGCTGAGCGAACGTCGCCAACCCGAGGTGGCCAAACGGCTGGCAGATCTCGAGTCGGCATGGACCCGATCGGGCGCGCTGCGGAGCTGACGAACAGCTGGTCGGCTCGGTCCTTCCGGTGAAGTCCTCCATCGTGTGGTACACGCCGATCACGTGGTCGGCGATGAAGCCGCGCACACCCGTCGGCAACACTCCTTTGAGCATCTCGCTGAGCATCACCGTCTTCGGCATCACGACGACGGGTGGCCGGCGAGCATCGCCGACCACGTCTCGTCGACGAC
>CAUJET010000105.1 GCA_963169665.1 Actinomycetota bacterium
CCGACAGCACCGGCTGATCCGGCACCGCCGGCAACCTCGAATCGTTCTCCGACATCGACATGGACATGATCCTTTCTCGCCACGACACCACGGCCGTGGACGCTCAGATCACGCCACTTACACAAAGTTCCTGACAGTCCCAACCGTCGAGGGCATCGTGTCGCCCGCTCGCGAGGTGCTCGGCTGGGCGCTCTGACCGGCTGATCGGTGCCCATGCGGGGAAGACGCGGCGTCGGGGCCGACCCAACGCTGGCGGCGTGCCCGCTCTGTTGCAGCGCGATTTCGTCGTTCACGGCCCGAACCAGCGCTGGGTCGCAATGACGACCTGCCCCGAACGTGGCGCGCGTTCCTCGCTCCGGTGCTCTCGCTGCCGCGAAACGCTCGACCCGTTCGGCCTGGGCCAGTGCCAATCGCCGGGCCACGCTGAGGCTTGTCGTTCGGGCCGCCGGGTTCCCCGGGTCATTGTGAACCAGGTGCTGTCGATGGGCTAGGTGCGTGGCCAAGACGTCCCTCGGGGCATCTCCGTTCAGGTGAGGGCTGCTTCGATTCGTTGGTTGGCGATATCTTGGGATTCGTCGAGGGCGCCGACGTAGGTGGCGACGAGGGTCTCGACGCTGTGGCCCATGCGTTTGGCGGTCTCGCCGAGGGAGATGCCGGCTTGGAGCCACGTAGTCGCTGCGGCGTGACGGCAGTCGTAGATGCGAAGTGGGCGCTGGCCGATCGACTCGAGTGCGCGGTGCCATGCCCGTCGCCAGTTCGATGCGCTCGGCCGGGTGCCGTTCCGGGTCCTGAAGATCAAGTCGTCGGGGCTGGAGATCTTGATCTGCTCGAGCCAATCGGTGAGCGTGCGCACCAGCACCGGCGGGATCGGAACACTCCTCGGTCCTGTCTTGGGTTCGCCCGGTTCGTCGAAGTCGATGTCGGCTTCGGTCACATCGATGCGACCCCACCCCACGGCAGGCAGCGAGAGCGACCGCACTCTGAGCATCACGACTTCTGACGGGCGAAGTCCCGCGTAGTAAGCGACGGCGGTCATCACGCGGTAGGTCCGGCTCGCCGGCTGCGAGGAGACGATCGCATCGATCGCTTGCGCCATGACCGCAGGGCTCGGCAGCGACCTGATGTCGACACTCCGGCGAGACCGTGCCACCTTGCGCTGGGCCCGCGCCTTCGATCGCTGTGGCCACGGGTCGACGCCGATGGCCCCGGCGTCCACGGCGGCGTGCACGCAGGCTCGGGCCACGGTCCGGTTTCGGTTGGCGGTGGTTGCAGCCATCGGCGTCCCGTCGAGCTTCACGGCCAAGCGTCGATCGATGTCGGCGATCCGTTCACGATCGAGTTCACCGATGGCGGCGCAGTGTTTGGCCATCCACTTCTCGAACGCTTCGTCCCGGGGCGTTGCCTCCTCGGGTCGCAGCGCAGTCTGCAGGTACACGCGCAGCCCGGTGGGAACCTTCGACGGCGGCTCGACGGCCAGCACCACGAAACGCGACAGCGCCTCGGCGTTCGAGCTCCGCGTTCTCGGCTGCCACTCCAGCCATTGCTCGGCCAGCCACCGTCGCGCCCACTCGTGCACCTTGATCTCGGCGAGCGGCAACCTCCATGAAGTTGGTTCGCCGGTCGCCGGATCGAATCGGTCCCCGGCCTCCACGGCTCGCAGGAGCAGGCCTCGGAAACGCTCGGCCTCTGCGCGAGTGCGGTATGCCCGGCTCCGATGACGGCCATCGATCGTGTACCGCACGACCCACGGCAGCTTCGCCTCACTCCGGGCGCGCCGGTCCTGGACCCCGTACACCTTGACGTCTTGGAACGGCTTGCTCATCTGTACCCCGGTCTCGCCACCGAAGCTCGGCCCGTGGGAATTGGGACGAGCGTGGGACGAAGGCTAACCGCGTCGACACGCGTGTGCTCTGACCAGGTCATATTGAGGTCGCAGGTCATGGTTTCCGGAACCATGTGTCGGAGGTTCGAATCCTTCCGGGGGCGCCAGCATCTCGAACGGTACGATTCGGCCCTCATGGCCGATCCCCTCGTCTCCGTCGCTTCCCTGCTCGCACCGGCGTTCGAACGCGTCGCCGGTCGCCCGGATGTCGATCCGGTGGTGCGACCGAGCGACCGGGCGCACGCCCAGGCCAACGGTGCGCTGCCGCTCGCGAAGGAACTCGGCCGCAACCCCCGTGACGTCGCCGACGACATCGTGGCCGCTGCCGACCTCGCCGGTGTCGCCGAGCTCGAGGTGGCGGGCCCAGGCTTCATCAACGTCACGTTCTCGCCCGCGTTCGTCGCCGAACAGTTGGCGAGCGTGGCGGCCGAGGACCATGTCGGTGTCCAGCCGGCAGCGGCGTCCGAGATCGCCGTCGTCGACTACTCGGCCCCCAACGTCGCCAAGGAGATGCACGTCGGGCACCTCCGCACCACGCTCATCGGTGACGCGCTGGTGCGGATGCTGGACTTCGTCGGCCACACGGTGATCCGCGAGAACCACATCGGCGACTGGGGCACCCCGTTCGGCATGCTCATCGAGCACGTCGTCGACCTCGGCGGCGAGCTCGGCGAGATCGACCTCAGCGATCCCGGCGCGTTCTACAAGCAGGCCCGTGCGAAGTTCGACGCGAGCGACGAGTTCAAGGAGCGTGCACGCGCTCGCGTCGCCCTGCTGCAGAGCCGGTCCGACCCGGCCACGATGGAGCTCTGGCAGCGCCTCGTCGACCAGTCGGCCGACTACTTCGACGTCGTCTACGGCCGTCTCGGCGTGCTGCTCACGCGCGACGACATCGTCGGCGAGAGCTTCTACCAACCGATGATGCCGGCCATGCTCGACCGTCTCGACCAGGCGGGACTGCTGCAGGAGAGCGACGGCGCCAAGGTCGTGTGGGTGCCCGGTTTCAAGAACCGCGAGGGCGAACCGCTGCCGCTCATCGTCCAGGCCCGCACCGGTGGGTTCAACTACGCCACGAGCGACATCACCTGCGTGATCGACCGGGTCGAGCGGCTGCACGCCACGCTGCTCGTGTACTGCATCGGTACGCCGCAGAGCCAACACCTGCAGATGGTGTGGAAGGCGGCGGAGATGCTCGGCGTGCTCGTGCCGCCCGCACGCGCGGTGCACGTGAACAACGGCAACGTGCTCGGCGAGGACCGCAAGATCCTGAAGAGCCGCAGCGGCGAGCCGGCGATGCTGCTCGACCTCGTCGACGCGGCGATCGCCCGCGGTCGGGCCATCGTCGCCGAACGTTCACCCGACCTGCCCGCCGCCGAACGCGACGAACTCGGCCGCCAGATCGGCATCGGTGCGCTCAAGTACGCCGAGCTCTCCACCGACCGCATCAAGGACTACGTCTTCGACTGGGACCGGATGCTGTCGTTCGAGGGGAACACCGCGCCGTACCTGCAGTACGCGCACGCCCGCATCCGCAGCATCTTCCGGCGCGCCGAGGTCGACCCTGCGAGCGTCCGCACCGTGGTGCCCTCGCTCGACGCACCAGAGGAACTCGCGCTCGCCCTCAAGCTGCTCGCCTTCGACGGCGCCGTGGCCGAGACGCTCGACAAGTTCGCCACGCACCGGTTGTGCACCTACCTGTTCGAGCTCGCCCAGACCTTCACGTCGTTCTACGACGCCTGCCCGGTCATGCGCGCCGAGACCGACGAGTTGCGCACCAGCCGCCTCGCGCTCGCCGACCTCACGGCACGCGTGCTCTCCACCGGCCTCGGGCTGCTCGGCATCGAGTCGCCCGACCGGATGTAGTCCCGAGTCGGTCGACCGTGCCCTCCCTGCCCCTCCATCTGCTGCCCGACACCGCGACGGTCGACGACCGTGGTTCGTTGTCCATCGGTGGCATCGCCGTGTCCGAGCTCGCCGCCACACACGGCACGCCGCTGTTCGTGTACGACGAGACCCATCTCCGCCGTCGGTGCCGCGAAGCGGTCGACGCGTTCGGCCACCAGCAGGCCGTGTACGCCACGAAGGCGTTCCTGTGCCGGGCCATGGCGCGGCTCGCGTACGAGGAGGGGATGCTGCTCGACGTCGCCAGCGGCGGCGAGATGCACGTCGCCCTCTCGGCCGGCGTACCCGCCGACGCGCTCACCCTGCACGGCAACAACAAGAGCCTCGACGAGCTGCGCTACGCGCTCACCGAACAGGTTCGCTACCTCGTCGTCGACTGCGACGAGGAACTCGACCGGCTCGAGCTGCTGCACGCCGAGGGACTGCCCGTGCCCCGCGTGGTGCTGCGCATCACCCCGGGCGTGCACGCCCACACCCACGAGTACATCGCGACCGGCCAGGACGACTCGAAGTTCGGGTTCAACCTCGGCAACGGCGCCGCGCACCGTGCCGTCGACCGGGCGCGCCGATCGCCGGCGGTCGAGCTCGTGGGCGTCCACTGCCACATCGGCTCCAACGTCTTCGCGGTCGACAGCTTCGCTCGTGCCGCCGAGGTGATGGCTCGCTTCGCCGCCCCGCTCGGGCTGCCCGAGCTGGTGCTCGGCGGCGGACTCGGTGTGCCGTACGTCGGCGGCGAGGAGTCGTCCACGATCACCGAGTGGGGTCGCGTCGTGCTCGGAGCGTGCGAGGCGCTCGACGTGCAGAGCCGCATCAGCGTCGAGCCCGGGCGTTCGATCGTGGCGTCGTCCGCGATCACCGTCTACACGGTGGGTGCGGTGAAGGAGATCCCCGGCGTGCGCACCTACGTGTCCGTCGACGGCGGGATGAGCGACAACCCGCGCCCCGTGCTGTACGGGTCCGGGTACGAGGCGTTCGTGCCCGACCGTGTCTTCGACCCGCGCGACGCTCGGGTCCGCCTGGTCGGCAAACACTGTGAGAGCGGCGATGTGCTCATCTTCGATGCCGCCGTGCCCGGGAGCCTCGCGGCCGGCGACCTGATCGCCACCCCGGTCACCGGCGCCTACGGCCACTCCATGGCCAGCAACTACAACAAGCTCACGCGTCCACCGGTGGTGTTCGTCCGCGACGGCGAGGCCCGCGTGGTCGTGCGGCGCGAAACCTTCGACGACCTGCTGCGCTGCGACGTGGGATGAACGGGTCGCACGGGATGAACGAGGCGAACACATGAACGGATCGCGGATCATCGGCCTGGTCCGTCGAGCCATCACGATGCTCGGCTCGGCGAGCCGGTCGTCCGGCAGTTCGTCCGGCACCCCGTCGGGCACCTCGCCCGGCACGGAGCGTCGTCGGCGAACCCCTCGGCGCACGCCGGCACCCCGCCCGAACGAGCGTCCACGCCCCGGTCGCGCCCCGGCCCCGGCCGTCGACACGGAGCTGGCCGGCGCGCGCATCGAGTACTCGCCGTCGCTCGACGGCGACGCCGATCCGGGCGAGGTCGTCTGGACGTGGGTTCCGTACGAGGACGACCCGTCGCAGGGCAAGGACCGGCCGGTCATGATCTTCGGTCGGCGCGGTGACCGGCTCGTCGGGGTGGCGCTCACCTCGAAGCGGCACGACAACGAGCCGCAGATCGCCGTCGGCACCGGCTCGTGGGACCGCGAGGGGCGCCCGAGCTACGCCAAGCTCGAGCGGATCCTCGACGTCGACCCGAGACAGGTCCGACGCGAGGGCGCCGTCTTGCCGCGAGCCCGCTTCGACGAGGTGGTCGACGCGTTGCGCAGGCTGCACGGGCTCGTCGAACGCCCTCGCTGACGTCCTGTCCGACGCTGCGACGCCTCGTCCGATCCACGCGCACGGTGGCGGTCGCTCCGCCGGCGAGCACGGCGCGCAGCGTCGCTTGACGGCTCGTTGACGGCCCGACGGCCGGCCGTGGGCCATCTGGCCCATTGGCAGCGTTCGCCCTGTTCAGGCCGCGGACAGTTCCGTATGTTGCGGTGCACGGGGGCGCCGGGTGACCGGCTCCGAGCGATCAGGAGGGTCGGGTGTGGACACGACGATCACGACGATGCGGTGGCGGACCGCAGCGCCGATGACGTTCGTCGTGTCCATGGCGGGCAGAGCTCTCCTGATCGCTGCTCCCGAACGACGACGGGGAGCCCGTCCGGCTGCCTGACGGGGCCGACCGATCCCACACCAGCTTCAGGAGGATCCGGACGGATCCACACAGATCGACGATCGCCCCAGGGCGATCGCCACACGGTTCGCGGGAACCAGTGCAACGGCCCGGTCGGCGGCGGCGGAAACGCTCCGACCGGGCCGTGGCGCGTCCGGGCACGGAGGCGCCCCTCCGGGCCGCGGGGAATCGAGGCATGTCGCCCGGGTCGGTGTCCCCTAGCCTCACGGCGTGGCTCCTCCGGCATCCCCTGACGCTCCCGACTCCGCACCAGACCATGCGACCCCGGCCTCGGGACGCAAGGTCCGCGTCGTCGGCGACAACGTGATCCGCATCGGCGTGCTCGGCTGCGGCAACGTGGGCGCCCCGCTCGTGCAGCTCATCGAGGCGCAGGCGCCGTCGATCGAGGCGCGCACCGGTCTGAAGCTCGAGGTCGCCACCGTCGCGGTCCGCAACCTCAGCAAGGACCGGGGCATCGCGCTCCCCGAGGGCATGCTCACCCGCGATGCGTTCGCCGTCGTGAACGACCCGACGATCGACCTGGTGGTCGAGGTGATCGGTGGCATCGAGCCTGCCCGTGAATTGATCTCCACCGCCCTCACCAACGGCAAGCCGGTCATCACCGGCAACAAGGAACTGCTGGCCAACGTCGGCACCGAGCTCTACGCACTCGCCGACGCCGCCGGTGTCGACCTCCTGTTCGAGGCCTCCGTCGCCGGTGGCATCCCGCTGATGCGCGCGCTGCGCGAGAGCCTGCGCGGCGAGCCGGTCACCCGCGTGATGGGCATCGTCAACGGCACCACCAACTTCATCCTCACGAAGATGACCGAGGAGGGCGCCGACTACATGGCGGCGCTGTCCGAGGCGCAGGCCCTCGGTTTCGCCGAGCGCGACCCGACGGCCGACGTCGAAGGCTTCGACGCCGGCGCCAAGACGGCCATCATCGCCACCATCGCGTTCGGCGTGAAGGTCGTCGCGGGCGACGTCTACCACGAGGGCATCAGCCGCATCACGGCTGCCGACATCGCGGTCGCGAAGCGCCTCGGCTACGTCGTGAAGTTGCTGGGCATCGCCGAGCAGCTCGGCACCGGCGAGGTGGCGGTCCGCGTGCACCCGGCGATGGTGCCGGTCACGCATCCGCTCGCCAGCGTCCGCGAGAGCTACAACGCGGTGTTCGTCGAGGGCCGGGCCGTCGGCTCGCTGATGTTCTACGGCCGCGGTGCCGGTGGGTCGCCCACGGCGAGCGCCGTCCTCGGCGACGTGATCGATGCGGCGGTCAATCTCTCGCAGGGCACCCACGGTGCGATCGGTACGTTCGGCAAGGCGGTCACGCTGCCGATCGACGAGACCTCGGCCGAGTACCTGCTCAGCCTCGACGTCGCCGACCGGCCGGGCGTGCTGCACGCCGTCACCGGTGTGTTCGCCCGCCACGGGGTGAGCATCCGCGCCGCGGAGCAGGAGGGCAACGCCCCCGACGCGCGGCTGGTGTTCATCACGCACGAGGCGAAGGAGTCGGCCGTGCAGGCCACGATGCGCGAACTCCGTGAGCTCGACGTCGTGCGCAGCATCGGCGGCCTGCTCCGGGTGATCGGGGTCTGACGTGCGCTACGTGAGCACCCGCGGCACCGCACCCGAGCTCGGCTTCGCCGACGTGCTGCTCGCCGGCCTGGCCGCGGACGGCGGCCTGTACGTGCCCACCGACTGGCCGACGTTGCCCGACGTCGGCATCGACGCCACCTATGCCCAGCTCGCCGCTGCGGTGATCGCGCCGTTCGTCGGCGACGACGTCGACCGGGCCACCCTCGACCGACTGTGCGACGAGGCGTATGCCACGTTCCGGCACCCGGCGACCGTGCCCCTCGTGCAGGTCGACGACCACCACTTCGTCCAGGAGCTGTTCCACGGCCCGACGCTCGCGTTCAAGGACGTGGCGCTCCAGCTCGTCGGTCGGTTGTTCGACCACGTGCTCACCCAGCGCGACGAGCGCATCCGTATCGTCGGCGCCACGAGCGGTGACACGGGCTCGGCGGCCATCGACGGCGTGAAGGGATGCGCGAACGTCGAGATCGTCATCCTCTACCCGTACGGCCGCACGAGCGACGTGCAGCGCAAGCAGATGACCACCGTCGACTCGCCCAATGTGCGCACCGTCGCGATCGAGGGCACCTTCGACGACTGCCAGGACCTCGTGAAGGCGATGTTCAACGACGCCCCGTTCCGCGAGTCGCAGCGGCTCAGCGCGGTGAACAGCATCAATTGGGCGCGGGTGATGAGCCAGGTCGTCTACTACGTGGCCGCCTGCCGGTCGCTCGCCACGCCGCTCACGTTCTGTGTCCCCACGGGCAACTTCGGCAACGTGCTGTCCGGCTGGATCGCCCAGCGGATGGGCGCGCCCATCGAACAGTTCGTCGTGGCCAGCAACACCAACGACATCCTCACCCGGTTCCTCCGGTCGAACGACATGAGCGCGCTCGACGTCGTGCCGACGCTCAGCCCGAGCATGGACATCCAGGTGTCGTCGAACTTCGAACGGCTCCTGTTCGAGATGAACGGGCGCGACGGCGGCATCACCGCCGAGCAGCTCCAGCGGTTCCGCGCCACCGGCAAGCTGTCGGTCGAGGACGACCAGCGGGCGGAGTGGCTCGACGGTCGTTTCCTCGGTGCTCGCGTCGACGACGCCGGCACGCTCGACGTGATCGGCCGCACCTACGCAGCCACGGGCATGCTCGTCGATCCGCACACGGCGGTCGGTCTCGGTGCCGTCGAGGCGTTGCGCGCCGCCGGCGAGATCGCCGGCCCGGTCGTCACACTGGCGACCGCCCATCCCGCGAAGTTCCCCGATGCCGTCGAACGGGCCACCCGGGTTCGCCCGCCGCTGCCGGCGCACCTCGCCGATCTGTTCGACCGTCCGGAGCACACCGTGGTGCTGCCCAACGACCTCGCCGCGGTGCAGCGGTTCGTCGCCACCACGTTCGCCTGACCGTCGCCTGACCGTCGCTCGATCCTCGCCCGATCGTCGCCCGATCGTCGCGTGCCGCGACGTCCCTGCTCGCGGGCGTGACGCCCGACCACATCGTCGTCGGCGCCGACGGCCACCATGCGTTGCGGGTGGGGGTCGGTGTCGCTACAGTGCTCGCTGTTCGGGTTCCCGAACCGCTCCGTCTCCGGCCCGTGCGATCGCACGTCCGATGATGCGACGGGGTCGATCTCTTCTGGTGGTGGGGCCGCCGGTCGTGTTCGTAGCTCATGCCGACGACACACGCCGAGTCCCTCCTCCATTGTCAGAAAGCAGGTGGCCGGTGGCCGCGGAAGCTCTCGAACAGTCCATGCTGGAGTCCAAGGACAAAGACCAGCTCTTCGCCATCGCACAGGCACTCGGCATCAAGACCACCGCCCGTGCCGCCAAGGCGACGCTCATCACGAAGATCCTCGAGACCACCGGTGGCGTGCCGGCGGCATCGAGCCCGGCGCCGGCCGTGGAGGCCCCGGCCAGCGCAGCCGAGGAAGCGCCGCCGGCCCCTCGTGCTGCGAAGAACGCATCTGCCGCACCCGCAGCCGACGCCGGCGAGTCCGCCTCGTCAGCTGGGGCAGAGGTCGTGCTCGGCCCCGACGGCGAGCCGCTCGCCGACTGGGAGCTCGAGCTGGTGAAGGCCGGCGAGCTCAGCGTCGCCGAGGTCGCGACCCCGCCTGCTGCCGCCGCCCCGGCCGGCGCGGCCGGTGACGCCGGTGACGCAGGTGACGGTGACGACGGCGATGACGACGGCGGACCGGATGGGCAGGACGGGCAGGACGGTGGCGACGGCGAGAGCCGCAACAGCCGCCGTCGGCGTCGACGCCGCAACAAGGGCCGCGGCGACGGTGCCCCGGGCGAGCGCTTCGACGGTGGTGGCGGCGGTGGCGGCAGTAGCCAGCCCCGCGACCGGCAGCAGCCCCGCGACCGTGGTGACCGCGGCGACCGTGGCGACAGCGGTGACAGCGGCGAGCGCGAGGGCACCGAGAACCAGAGCACCGAGCCCGTCAAGGTCTCCGGCTACCTCGACCTTCGCGACGAGGGCTACGGCTTCCTCCGCGTGAACGGATACCTGTCGAGCCGCGACGACGCGTACATCCCGGTGAAGCTCACCCGTCAGTACGGCCTCCGCAAGGGTGACCACGTCACGGGCCTCAGCCGTCCGGCTGGTCGCAACGAGAAGAACCCAGCGCTGCTCGAGATCCACACCGTCAACGGTGGCGACCCGGAGAAGGCCAAGAACCGCAAGCGCTTCGAGGACCTCACCGCGCTGTTCCCCGACGAGAAGCTGCGCCTCGAGAACCCGCTCGACCCGAACAACATGACGGCGCGCATCATCGACCTCATCTCGCCGATCGGCAAAGGCCAGCGCGGCATCATCGTGTCGCCGCCGAAGGCCGGCAAGACGACGATCATGAAGACGATCGCCACCTCGATCGAGCAGAACCACCCCGAGGTGAAGCTGATCGTGCTGCTCATCGACGAGCGGCCCGAAGAGGTCACCGACATGCGCCGCACCGTCAAGGGCGAGGTGATCGCCAGCACCTTCGACCGTCCGAGCGACGAGCACACCCACGTGGCCGAACTCGCGATCGAGAAGGCCAAGCGCCTCGTCGAGCAGGGCGACGACGTCGTGATCATCCTCGACGGCATCACCCGTCTCAGCCGTGCCTACAACCTCGCCGCCCCGGCGAGCGGCCGCATCCTCTCGGGCGGTATCGACGCCGGTGCGCTGTACCCGCCGAAGAAGTTCTTCGGCGCGGCCCGCAACATCGAAGAGGGCGGCTCGCTGACGATCCTCGCCACGGCGCTGGTGGAGACCAACAGCCGTATGGACGACGCGATCTTCGAGGAGTTCAAGGGCACGGGCAACATGGAGCTGCGACTCGACCGCAAGCTCGCCGAGCGCCGCATCTACCCGGCGATCGACGTCGACGCGTCGAGCACCCGACACGAGGAGCTGCTGTTCGACCGCAAGCAACTCCAGATGGTGTGGAAGCTGCGCCGCGTGCTCTCCGGTCTCGCTGCCGACGGCAACGCCGCCCCGGGCCTCGAGCTGCTCGTCGACCGGCTCAAGACGTTCCGGACCAACGACGAGTTCCTGAACGAGATCGCCAAGCAGCCGTCCATGTGACCCCGCCGGCGGCCCTCGCCCCGTGTGCACGCCCCTGACCTGGGGCGATGCGCCGGTGGAGGGGCGATCCGTCGCCGATACACTCAACTGTCCGATTTCCCGTTGGAGCGCATCATGAAGACCGACATCCATCCGAAGTACGCCGAGATGACCGTGAAGTGCTCGTGCGGCAACACCTTCACCACCGGTTCCACCAAGGGTGGCGACCTCACCCTCGAACTCTGCAACGAGTGCCACCCGTTCTTCACGGGCAAGCAGAAGCTCGTCGACACCGGTGGCCGCGTCGAGCGCTTCAACAAGCGCTACGGCGAGCGCAAGGGCAAGTGATCGCCCGCTGATCCGAATCGTTCGGTACGCCCGAACGTTCACACCGAATTCGATGACGACCCGGCCGATCGGCCGGGTCGTCGTCATTTTTCGCTCAGGTCGTCGACGCAGCGTGGCGATCGGCGAGAACCCCCCGCCGGCCGTCTCAAGTCGCCGCCGGGACGACCGATGACCCACTGACCGCCCACCGTCGGGCGCGCCGGGAGACCGGTGGCGCTCGCGACATCCGTCAGGAGACACCGTGGCCGATCCCGCCGACATCGCCCACCTGTTGCGTCGAACCGAGTTCGTCGCGAAACCCGCCCGCGTGGCCGAACTGAGCGCACTCAGCCTCGACGCCGCGGTGGACAACGTCCTCGACTTCGCCCCGAACGGCAGCCCGACCGTGCCGGCCGGGCTGGCCGTCCACGACCCCAACAACGGCTGGGAGCAGTACGTCGCCGCGGTCAACTGGTGGTACGACGCGATGAAGAGCCGGCCCCGCCCGATGCAGGAGAAGATGACCCTGTTCTGGCACGGCCACTTCACGAGCTCGTGGTTCGACGGCATCGGCCGTTCGGACCACATGACCCATCAGAACCAGCTCTACCGCACGCAGGCGCTCGGCAACTTCCGAACCCTCACCCACGCCATGGCGCTCGAGCCGGCGATGCTGGTGTACCTCAACAATGCCGACAACCGCAAGGAAGCGCCGAACCAGAACTTCGCCCGCGAACTGATGGAGTTGTTCACGCTCGGGGTCGGCAACTACACCGAGGGCGACGTCGAAGCGGCCGCGCGGGCATGGACGGGCTACAACGCCGACTGGCCGAACTACCAGTACCAGTACTTCTCGGGCCGTCACGACAACACGAACAAGACGTTCTTCGGCACCACACGCAACTGGAACGGGCCGGGCATCATCGACGAGATCCTGCGCGACAACCTGCCGAAGAAGCAGATCGCCGCCCGGTACCTCGTGAACAAGCTGTGGGACTTCTTCGCCCACCCCGGTGGCCCGAGCAACGTGATCGATGCGCTCACCACCGTGTTCCTGAACAGCGACCTCGACGTGCGCGTGCTGATGCGGGCGCTCCTGCTTCGGCCCGAGTTCTACGGCACGACCGCGAAGCAGGGGCTCGTGCGCACACCCGTCGAGTGGATCGTCGCGATCATGCACGCCACCGGGCTCACGCCCGACGAACTGGGCGTGTCGTGGATCGGTGAGCGCATGGGCCAGTCGCTGTTCAACCCGCCGAACGTCGCCGGCTGGAAACACAACGCCTATTGGTTGAACACGAGCGCGTTGAGTGGCCGTGCGCAGGTGGCGCGCGGCGTCACGTGGCACCTGCGCGACAACGACGGCTTCGCCAACCTGAGCTCGCTGACGACCGCCGCAGCGGTCGACTACGTCGCCACCTACTTCAACATGCTCCCGCTCAGCACCACGACGCGCAACGCCCTCATCGCCGCACATCAGGCCGAGCGCGACGCACAGCCGTGGGTGAGCTGGTGGGCTCCCACCAACCTGCTGACCATGGCGATGCTCAGCCCCGAACTGCACATGGCCTGACGGCGCCGGACAGGAAGAAGGATCTCGATGCTCGACCAGGACATCTCCACCGCCGACGCCCGCCGCCTCCTGAGCGTCGGACCACGCCAGCTCGCCCACGGCCTGCCCGACCTGATCGGACCGGGCGGGTGGACCCGCCGCGGCTTCCTCCAGGCCGTCGGCCTCGGTGTGGGCGGCGGAGCGCTCACCGGTGCGCTCGGCGACGGGTTCCTGCCCGGTGAGTGGGACGAGGTGCGCGGTGCGTTCGCGAGCCCACCGATCGGGCCGACCGACGGCATCCTCGTGACGATCATGCTGTACGGCGGCAACGACGGGCTGAACACCGTGGTGCCCTTCGCCGACGGCGCCTACTACGAGCAGCGGTCGAACATCGCCGTGCCGGCCAACCAGGTGCTGCCGATCAACGGGCAGGTGGGTCTCAACCCGCAGCTGCCGTATCTGCACTCGATGTACGAGCGCGGCCAGATGGCGATCGTGCAGGGCGTCGGCTATCCGAACCCCGACCTGTCCCACTTCACGTCGATGGCGATCTGGATGAACGCCCGCTTCGGCTCCGGCGCGCCGACCACCGGCTGGATCGGGCGTTGGCTCGACGGCCTCGGCGCTACCGAGGCGGAACTGGGCGCGGCGACCATCGATGCATCGGTGGCCCTGCACCTCGTGGGCGCCCAACGGCGTGCCGTCGGCATCTCGCCGTGGGGCGACATGTTCGGCGTCGACAGCCAACCGCAGGACCTGCGGATGTACGAGGGCATCAAGGCGATGGCGAACCCCGGATCGGGTCGGGGCCAGTGGCACGACATGTTCGCGAGCACGATGCGCACCCAGCTGAACCTGGCCCACGACGTGGCCCCCGCGTTCGAGCAGACCCTGCCCGAGGGCGACCTGTCGAAGAAGATGACGATCGCCGCCCGCCTCATCAACGCGAACATCGGCCTGCGCGTGATCGATGTCGGCCTCGACGGCTTCGACAATCACGACGACCAGCTCGCCAACCACCCCGACCTCCTGGCGGAGATCGACACGGCCATCGCCACGTTCTACGGCACGCTCTCACCCGCGTACCGCGACCGGGTCACGATCATGACGATGTCCGAGTTCGGCCGCACCTCGTGGTCGAACCAGTCCGGCGGCACCGACCACGGCACTGCCGGTCCGATGTTCGTACTGGGCACCCGCGTGAAGGGCGGCCTCTACGGACAGGGTCCGTCGCTCGCAGGCCTCGGCCAGTGGGACCGGATGCCCGCCTACGTCGACTTCCGCAGCGTGATCGGCTCGGTGATCGACGGCTGGCTCGGCGGCGGTGGCAGCACCATCCTCAACGGCAACTTCGAGAACCTCGGCCTGTTCAGCGGCTCACCGGGCACGCCGGGCGGCGACATCCCCGTCGTCGTACTGCCGCCTGCAACCCCCAGCGGGTTCGTGGCCACCGCACCCCAGCGCGTGTTCGACACCCGCGACGGCACGGGAGGTCGCGAGACACCGCTCGGAGCCGGGGAGACATGGCGGTTCACGATCGCCGGCAAGTACGGCATCCCGCTCGACGCCGTCGCCGTCGCCGTCAACCTCACCTCGGTCGACGCGAGCGCGGCCACCTTCGTCACGGTGTCACCGAGCGGCGAGTTGCGACCGTTCGCGTCCAACCTCAACCCCGTGCCCGGTGCGGCGATCCCCAATCTGGTCCTCGCCCGCGTCGGCGTGGGCGGTTCCATCGACCTGTTCAACAACGCCGGAACGGTCCACCTGGTCGGTGACGTCGTCGGCTACTTCTCCCCGAGCAGCGATGTCGGCCTCGAGTCGCTCTCGCCGGCGCGCCTGCTCGACACCCGAGACGGCACCGGGGGACGCCTCGGCACGCTCGGCCCTGGCGAGTCGATCGACCTGCAGGTCACCGGCCGCGGCGGGGTGTCCGAGACGTGCGAGGCCGTGGCGCTGAACATCACCGCGACCGAGCCGAGCACCTCGAGCTACCTGACGGTGTGGCCCACCGGGCAGGAGAAGCCGCTGGCGTCGAGCGTGAACATGGCGGCGGGGCAGACCGTGCCGAACATGGTGCTCGCCAAGGTCGGCGCGGGTGGACGGGTGAGCATCTTCAACCACTCGGGCAGCACGCACGTCGTGGTCGACGTGCTCGGATGCTTCGGCTCCGGCGTGTCGTCGAAGTTCGTGTCCCTCTCGCCCGCCCGCGTGCTCGACACCCGGGAGGGTACGGGCGCGCCGCAGGCGCCACTCGGGCGGGGAGCGCTCTCCCTCGCGCTCGCCGGACGCGGGGGCGTGCCCTCGAGCGGTGTCTCGGCCGTGCTGCTGAACGTCACCGCTGTCGCTCCCACCGCCGGCACCTACGTGACCGTGTTCCCGACCGACGTCGAACGACCGGTCGCGTCGAACCTCAACGCCGCGGCAGGCCAGGTGGTGCCGAACATGGTGATCGCTCGGCTCGGTGGCGACGGCGCGGCGGCGATCTACAACAACAGCGGCACGGTCGACCTGGTCGCCGACGTGATGGGCTACTTCAGCGGGTGATCCCGAGCGCGCGCCGGATCGGCGACCGCCGCAGGGCCCGTCCGGACGTCGGCCGGTAACCTGCCGACGATGGCGTCCACGATCGATCCCGCCCGCCGCGCCCAGCTGAACACGATGCGAGTCGCCGCGCTCGTCGCCGACCAGGGAGCGGTGGCGACCGACGTCCGCGCGTCGCTCGGCGCGGGGGCCGCGCTGCTCGCCGAGGACGGCACGGCATGGGCCCTCCTCGCCGACCTGCCCGACCGTGGGCCCGACCGCCAGCTCGGCGCCGCCCTCGCCTGGTCGATCCGCAACGGTGCATCCCGCGTACACGTCGTGGCCGAGTCGGGCACCGGCACCATCGCCCGCCGCGCCCCCGGCTTCACGCTGCCGATCCAGGTGTCGCACCTCGAGGGGCGCACGCTCGTCGACGCCCTCGTCGAGCCGCTGCCAGATCCCGGGGTCACCGACGAGGCCCACCGTGCGTTCGTCGACCTGATCATCGAAGGTGGCGCATCCCCGGTCGAGGAGCACGGCGTGGTCGCCGGCGAGGTCGACGGGCTCGAGGTGTGCCGCGTGGTCACCGACACGTTCACCGGCGAGGTCCGCCTGGAGGTGGGCGTCGGTGCCCACGACCGCGAGACCTTCCAGATGCTGCACGGCGCCCGGCCGACCGTGGAGGCGCTCGCCGACGTCGTCCGCGCCGTCGCTCACCATCGCCGCGACGGCGCGCCGCAGCACCCGCTCAACCAGCTGGCCGCGAGCCGTCGTCTGCGCGCCCGCCTCCTCGCCGCACCGTCGCTCGTCGGCGCGACGGCGCTCGTCGTCGTCGACCCGCCGATCGCCCGCGCCAACGTGAAGGACCAGCTGCCGTGCGCAGCGATGGAACCCGGCACCGGGCTGCTCGTCGTCTGCACCACCGGGATCGACCTCGACGTCGTGCCGTGGGCGGTCGACGCGATCGCGCACCACGCAGCCGAGCGCTGCATCATCGCTGCCCCGGCTCGCGACGTCATCGACGTGCAGGAGCGGCTGGCCGCGATCGTGCGCGTGCCCACCTCGTTCGCCGCCGTCTGAGCTCGTCCCACCCTGTCCCGCCCGGCGCGGACCGGAGCGACCGTCGAGTCGCGCCACTAGCCTCGTGACACCGTGATCGATCGTTTGGCTGCCGTGGAGGACGAGTACTCCCTGCTCGAGACCAGCCTGGGCGACCCCGAGGTGCTCTCCGACCCGGCGCAGCTGCGCTCGATCTCCAAGCGCTACAAGGACCTCACGCCGCTGGTGGAGGCGATGCGCACGTTCCGCGCTCGCACCGCCGACGCCGAGACCGCCAGGGAGTTCATGAACGCCTCGGCCGGCGACGAGCGCGAGCTGTGGCGGGCGGAGTACACCCAGGCCGAGGCCGATCTCGAGCAGCTCGGCGACGCGATCCGAACCCTGATGCTGCCGAAGGATCCCAACGACGGCCGAGCGGTGATCATGGAGATCCGGGGCGCGGAGGGCGGCGAGGAGGCCAACCTGTTCGCCCGCGACCTGTTCGAGATGTACCAGGGATGGGCGGGGCGGCAGGGGTGGAAACTCGAGGTGCTCTCGAGCGACCCGAGCGATCTCGGTGGCCTCAACCAGATCACCTTCGTGGTGCGCGGCGACACGGCGTGGAGCCATCTCAAGTTCGAGGGAGGGCCGCACCGCGTGCAGCGCGTGCCGGTCACCGAGAGCCAGGGTCGCATCCACACGTCGTCGGCGACGGTGATGGTGCTGCCAGAGGCCGACGAGGTCGACGTCGAACTCGACGAGCGCGATCTCGACGTCGACGTGTACCGCAGCAGCGGTGCGGGCGGTCAGAGCGTCAACACGACCGATTCCGCCGTGCGCATCACACACCGTCCCACCGGACTCGTCGTCACGATGCAGGACGAGCGCAGCCAACTGCAGAACCGTGCCCGTGCACTCCAGGTGCTCCGGGCCCGTCTGCTGCAGCTCAAACAGGACGAGCAGGACGCGGCGATGTCGGCCGAACGGCGCTCGCAGGTGGGTGGCGGCGGTCGCAGCGAGAAGATCCGCACCTACAACTTCAAGGAGAACCGGGTGACCGACCACCGCATCGGGTTCACCATCTACCGCCTCGCCGACGTGCTGGCGGGCGATCTCGGCGACGTGGTCGATGCACTGCTCGCCGATGAGCGCTCGCGCCAGCTGTCCGAGGGCGAGGGCTGAGCGTCGGCGGGCGGGTGACGGTTCCGGTGAACGACGAAGACATCCAGGACATGGACGGCGACACGGTCGACTGGCGCACCCTGTGGACGGAGACCGAACGGCGCGTCGGCGACCGGGTGATCGCCCGCTGGATCTGCGAGACCGCCAGCGGCGCCGACGGGCAGGAGTTCCTCGAGTGCCTGGACGACCCGGCGACGCAGCGGATGGTGGCCCATCTCGACTCGATGGTGGCTCGATACCTCGACGGCGAACCGCTCCAGTACGTGCTCGGCCACTGGGCGTTCCGCCATCTCGAGGTGATGGTCGATCCTCGCGTGCTCATCCCGCGGCCCGAGACCGAGCTGCTGGTCGACCACGCCATCGCCGCGCTGGCCCGCCACGATCGTCCCCTGCGGGTGGCCGATCTCGGCACCGGCAGCGGCGTGATCGGGCTCTCGCTCGCGATGGAGCTCTGGCACGACGCGATGGAGGTGTGGCTCACCGACGTGTCGACCGACGCGCTCGACGTCGCACGGGCCAACACTGCCGGCCTCGGCCGAGCGGCCTCGGCCGTGCGCATCGCCGAGGGGTCCTGGTTCGAGGCGCTCCCCCCGGTGCTCGAGGGCAGACTGCACCTCGTCGTCAGCAATCCGCCGTACATCGGCGCCGGTGACGTCGCGGTCGAACCGATCGTCCACGGCCACGAACCGCACCTCGCGCTGTACGCCGACCACGATGGACTCGCGCACGCGATGTCGATCGTGGCCGATGCGTCGCGGTGGCTGGTGCCGGGCGGGGTGCTGCTGCTGGAGATCGGCGCCGGGCAGGGGAGCGCGGTCGCGGCGTTGCTCCGCGACGCCGGTTTCCACGACGTGCAGGTACACCGCGATCTCGCCGGGCACGACCGGTTCGTGCAGGGCACGCGGCCCTGACCCGGGTCAGGCGAAGCGGGCGGCCACCTGGGCCAGCAGGCTCTCCTCGGTGGGGGCGATGGCGTCGTCGACACCGGCGACGTCGCGAGCGGCCGAGAACAGCGAGTGCCGCAGTACGGAACTGGTGATGCGGTGGTCGATGTCGTCGAGCAACGCCTCGGAGGTCCCGTCGGCGACGGCCGCACGCACCTTGGCCATCGCCTGACCGAGGTACTGATCGAACGAGAACGTGTCGGTCTCGAAGCCCTGGTCCTCGCTGATGGTGCGGATCTCGTCGAGCTCGTCGCTGTCGATGTGCCGGTCGGCGATCATCACCAGCAGCAGCAGCTCCACCGCGGCCTCGTGCTCGCGGTCGGCGGTGGCGTGCACCGAGATGCCGTCGTACAGGTCCTTCAGCTGCGTGCTCATGGCGATGAGTCTGGCAGGGTCAGCGCGCCAGCGCCCTGCGGAGGAAGTCGAGCTGGTGCAGCAACAGGTTCTCGGCCACCACCTCCTGCGGCGTCATGTGCGAGACCCCGACGAGGGCGAGCAGTTCGTGCGGCTTGCCGGCGGCGAGCAGGGCCGACGAGAGCTGGAGGCTGTGGGCGGCGACGACGTTGTCGTCGGCGAGGCCGTGGACGAGCAGCAGCGGCCGGGACAGCTGGTGCGCCAGCGGCAGCAGGCTCGTGCGCGCATACGGGGCGGCGTCGACGGTGGGGTCGCCGAGGTAACGCTCGGTGTAGTGCGTGTCGTAGAGGCGCCACTCGGTGACGGGCGCACCGGCGATCGCGGCGTGGAACACATCGGGTCGCTGCAGCACGGCGAGGGCGGCGAGGTAGCCGCCGAAGCTCCACCCCCTGATCGCCACCCGCGACAGATCGAGCTCGGGGTGTTCGCTCGCCGCGCCCTCGAGCGCGATCACCTGATCCTCGAGCGCTGCAGTCGCGAGGTCGAGGTGGACCGCTCGCTCGAACTCGGAGCCACGGCCCGGCGTGCCGCGCCCGTCGGCGACGACCACGGCGTACCCCTGGTCGGCGAACCACTGCGACGTCAGGAATGCGTTGTACGACTGCACCACACGTTGAGCGTGCGGCCCGCCGTACGGATCGAGGAGCACCGGGAGCTTCGAGCCGTCGTGGTCGCGGGGGAGGAGCACCGCGGTGGCGATGCGCTGTTCACCGTATTCGTGGAGCGTGACGTTCGGCTCGACGAGCGGCGTCTCGGCCAGCGACCGCAGCGGCGAACGGCCCGGTGCCCCGACGACGGCGCCCGGCCGGCCGAGCGTGGCGGTGCGGACGATCAGCGGTCGACCGTCGGACACCGAGTGGATGCCGTCGGTCTCGGTGACCTGGGAGACCGAGACGCCGTCCCAGTGGTAGACGTGCTGCACGGTGGCGTCGCCCAGCGGATTGCCGAGGAACGTGATGTCGGTGCCGACGTGGGCCACCGACCGGACCTGCACCTCCGACGGGGTGACGTCGACGCCGTCGACGAGGAGGCACCGCCGACCCTCGCGGTCGGCCGCGACCACGAGGCGGCCGTCGTCGAGCACCGCCGGGCTGCCGGGGACGAGCTCCACCCACGCGGCGTCGACGTCGGTGAACAGCGGTGCCGTGTCGCCCGTGACCGGGTCGGCCTCGAGCACGGAGTAGGTGCGTTGATCGCGCGACTGCACACCGAGCAGCAAGCGGTCGGGCCCGGCCCAGGACACGGTGGCCAGGTACGGCGACGACTCGCGGTCCCACATGACCTCGACCGAGCCGCCGTCGAGTGCGAGCACATGGAGGGTGACGTCGGGGTTGGCCGTGCCGGCCGCGGGATAGCGGATCGCGTGCGGTTCCTTCTTCGGGTCGGCCGGGTCGCCGATCCACCACTGCTGCACGGGCGAGTTGTCGACCCGGCATGCCGCGATCGCTGCGCCGTCGGGGCTCCACCAGTACCCGCGGAAGCGGTGCATCTCCTCGGCCGCGACGAAGTCCGCGCTGCCCCAGGTGACGTCCGGATCGGCTTCGCCGGCGAGTTCCCAGCTCGAGCCGTCGAGCTCGGCGACGCGCAGCTTGGTGCCGCTCACGTAGGCGAGCCGGCGGGCCAACGGATCGGGCCGGGGATCGAACACCGGCCCGTCGACGCGCAACTCTCGCGCCGCAGCGCTGACGAGGCCGGCGACGAACAGGCGGCCGGCGAGGGTGAACGAGGCAACGGTGGTGGCCCGATCGGTCGCGAACGACGTGATGCCCCCGGCGCCCTCGCGCATGCGCTCGCGGCGGGCGCGTTCCTCGGGCGGGAGCTCGGCGTCGAGGTCGGCGTCGGCGGAGGCCAGCAGCGCCACCGGGTCGGCGACCAGGACCTCGATGCCGTCCTCGACCGACTGCGTCCACAGGCAGTTCACCGGATCGTCACCGGCGCGGCTCCGGAGGAACGCCGCACGCAGGCCGTCGGCCGACACCATGACGTTGCGCGGCTCGCCGAGGGTGAACCGCTGCGTCCGTGCGTGCTGCCGCGGAAAGGTGTCGCTCATGGGCCGAAACCTACCCGCGACGCGAGAGCACGCGCAGTGGGCTGCGGCCGGTGCGGGTCAGAGGCCGGGGACGACCAGGATCTTGGCGTGCTGTTCGGGATCGCCGAGATCCTTGAACGCCTGCGGCACCCCGTCGACGCCGACCTTGCCGGTGAGCCAGGGGGAGAGATCGACCTTGCCGTCGGCGATGGCGGTGAGCGCCTCGCCGAACTCGGCGGGCGTGTAGGCGAGCGCGAACTGGATGCTCAGCTCGCGGCCGATCCCGAGCATCGGGTGGATTCGGTCCTCCTGCATGCACGCGCCGACGACGAGGATGCGCGCGTCTTTCGGCGCCATGCGCATCGCTTGCTCGATCATGCCGGGCACGCCCACCGCTTCGAAGATCACCAACGGGCGGACGCCGTCGATCAGGCGCCACGCCTCGATGGCGGGCGTCTCGCGGGGATCGACCACGACGTCGGCACCGAGCTGCTCGGCGAGCGCCCGACGCTTCGGCGAGAAGTCGGCGGCGACGATCGGTCCGATGCCGCGCATCTTCAGCTCTGCGATGCAGGCGAGGCCGACCGGACCGAGGCCGAGGACGAGCGCTGCGTCGCCGCCGGCGATCCGGCTCTTCGCGACGGCGTGCACGCCCACGGCGAGCGGCTCGGTGAGTGCGGCCATGTCGACGGGCAACCCCGTCGGCACCTTGATGCCCATGAGTTCGTTGAGCACCATGAGCTCGGCGTACCCACCGTTGTACGCGTTGGAGAAGCCGATGCCGTGGAGGCCGGAGGCGTCGAACGCGACCGGCATGCTGACGATCACGTCGCCGACCTTCAGGTTCTCGCAGCCCGGCCCGAGGTCGACGACCTCGCAGCAGAACTCGTGACCCATCACCGTGTCCTTCGCGGGGTCGAACGCCACCGGTGCCATCGGGTCGGGTGGCCGTCCGTCGTTCAGTTCCTCGCTGAGCTTGCGGCTCTCCTCGCCGTGGACCAGCAGGTGCAGGTCGCTGCCGCAGATGCCGCAGGCGAGCACCTTCGTGAGCACCTGCCCCGGTCCGGGGGTGGGGTCGGGGAGGTCGTCGACCCGGAGTTGCCAGTCACGCATCACGGCTGCACGCATGTCGGCAGCGTAGGCACGGCATCGCGCGCCGACGTCACCCGGGAGTCGCCCCGGTCAACGCGAGAAGTGGGCGATCGCCTCGTCGATGACGGCGAAGCCGCCGTCCGCGTCGATGCGATCGATCACGGTGCAGTTCGACGCCGACCGCTCGAGCAGCCGCCGCTGGTCGATCACGGTCATCCCGCGGGTGTACCTGCCCCGGGTCTCGACCGCGACGTGTGCCTCGTAGGTCTCGAACAGCTGCGGGTGGGTGAGCGCGAGCACGGCGCACGGATCGTGCACCGGCGCGCCGCGAAGGTTGTCGTGACGGCTCACGTACGTGCCGCTGAAGAACTCGAACAGGTCGGCCAGCACGCTCGCCAGGCGACCGGGGATGTCGCGCACCTGCTGGATCCGCTCGGGCGTCGCCTGGAACGTGTGCGTGAGCTGCAGGCCGCACATCAACAACGGCCCGCCGTACTCGAACACGGCGGCGGCGGCCTCCGGGTCGGCCCAGATGTTGAACTCGGCCGTCGCGGTGCGGTTGCCGAACGTGCCGCCGCCCATCAGCGAGATGCCGGCGATGCGGCCGGCGAGGTCGGGTGCCGCCCGCAGTGCGAGGGCGATGTTGGTGAGTGGGCCGGTGGGGACGAGCCACGCCCCCTCCTCCGCACGGCACGTGTCGATGATGAACCCGACGGCATCGGTGCTCGTCGCCGGCCCTGACGGCTCGGGCAGATCGGCGCCGTCCATCCCGCTCTCTCCGTGGACGTAGTCGGCGTGCTTGGGCTCGGCGACGAACGGACGCGACGCGCCGCTGTGCACCGGGACGTCGATGCCCAACAGGTCGCGGATGATGATGGCGTTGCGTGTCGTGCGTTCCAGCGGCGCGTTGCCGGCGACGGTGGTGATGCCGAGCAGATCGGTGTGGCGAGCGGCGACCACGATGGCGATGGCGTCGTCGTGTCCCGGGTCGCAGTCGAGCAGGATCCGGGGTCGTGGGTGCGGGGCAGGGGTCGACATCGTCCACGAGTATGGCCTCGGTACGCTGCCCCACCATGGGAGTCCCCCGGGGAGCCACCACCCGCCGGTCGGTGCGATCCGGCGCCGGTCGCCGGTCGTGCACGGCGCAGGCGCGCCGCAGCTGCGCGCTCGCCCACCTCGTCGCCGGTGGTGTCGTCGCCGCTGTCCTCGTCGTCGCGTCCTGCAGCGACACCGACTTCTCCTCGTCGTCGCCCGATGCCGGCGAGGTGGACGTGGGCCGACTGCCGCGCGTCACGAGCGCGACCACGGCGGTGGCGCCGGCCGGGGACGACTCGTCCGTCCCGAACGAGACAGCGGCACCCAGCGAGACCGCCGCTCCGAACGACTCCTCCGGATCCACGGTTCCCGCGAGCGGCGTGCCCGGCGTCGACGACGCCGAGCCGCTCTGCGAGGCGTGGAGCCAACTGCTCGGCACCCGCCAGGTGCTCACGCTCGCGGCGAACTTCGCCGGACCGACGGCGACCGAGCTCGCCCGGCTCGAGGTGATCGCTGCGCCGCTCGTGCAGCGGGCGACGCTGGCCTTCGCCGGCGCCCTCCTCGACGCAGGTGCCGTCGACGAGGGGAGCGCCCTCGCCGCTGAGTTCGACACCGTGCTCGCCGATCTCGTCGGCCCGCTCGACCGACGTGCCGCGGTGGCGGTCGCCGCGCTCGCCGACGCCGGCGCCGGTCGCGACGAGGGGATCCTGCTCGCACAGGTCTGGCTCGACGGGCTGCGCGCCTTCGGGTCCGACGACGTCGAGCCACCGCTCGCAGATCTCGGCCCGGATCTCGGTGGTCTCGTCGACGAAGCGGCCGCAGCGTTCGCCGATTCGGCGCCGCGCTGGACCGACGACCCCACGCTCGACACGTCGACGGTCGACACCCCGGCCACGCTCGCGCTGCTGGGCGAACGCTGTCCCGACCTCAGCGCGATCGGCGTCGGCGACGCCGTCTGACCATCGTCGGTCCGTCGTCGGTCCGTCGTCTGACCATCGTCGGTTCAGATGAGGTGGAGGGTCCCCTCGGCGTCGAGCTCGATCGCCCGGCCCACCCATTCGCCCGTGCACATCGCCGCGGTGACGGCCGGGTCGACCGAGTCGCCCCAGGCGCGTCGGCCGTCCGCGAGCAGACAGGTGACGATCGCCCGTTCGGGCAGGCCCTCGCGGGAGTGCATGACGGTGTAGGCCTCGATCGTCGTCGGGCCCGCCGCCTCGGCGGGCGGCGCCAGCTCGCGACGGGGCATCGCGTCGATCTGGTCCTGCGGGTACGCATGACGGAAGGGCTGCGCCGGCGGGGTGGTCGAGTACACGCCGAACGCGTGCTTGGTGGTGTAGCCGCCGTTCGCCCACACGAGGCCGCGGGCGCCGGGCCGGTCGCGCAGCGCGCCCATCATCGTGGCGATCGCGTGCATCACGTAGTTGTTCCACGGGCCGCCGGCGAAGGGCAGGCCACCGGTCAACGTGAGCTGGCGCTCGATGTCGAGGCCGAGGCTCTGTGCACCGAGCTGCACGGCCGCGGGGAAGCACGAGTACAGGTCGACCAGGTCGATGTCGTCGATGCCGAGGCCGGCCAGCTCGAGCGCCAGCTTGCCGCCGAGCTCGATCGCCGGGGTCTCGTGGAACGACCACCGGTTGCTCACGAACTGGTGCTCGTGGCAGTCGGTGCCCGAGTACGGGAACACCCATCGGTCCTCGGGGACGCCGAGGCGCTGCGCCGCCCCGACCGACATCATCAGCAGGGCGGCGCCCATGTCGACGTCGTTGTTGGAGTTCATGTACTTCGCGTACGGCAGGCCCACCATCCGGTTGTCCGGACCGACGGTGCGGATCTCCTCGGCCGACTTCGGCTCGCGGATCCACGCCTTCGGGTTCGACGCCGCCACGTGGCTGAACCGCGACCACAACTCGCTGATCCGCACGAGGTGGTCCTCGGGCGTGCGGCCTGCGGCGGCGCGGATCGCCGTCTCGAACATCGGGTACACCTGCACCGGCATCACGATCTGGCGGGCGATCTCCGACGGGTGGTTCATCACCAGGTCCTCGCCGAGCAGGCGCGGCTCGGAGCCCTCCGGCGACCTCTCCCAGTCGAGCTCGACGCCCTGCTTGCGGGCTCGCATGCGGGTGCGCCACGACTCGCCGCCCGACAGCAGCGCCACGTCGAGCTCGCCCGCCTGGATGGCGAGGGCGGTCGAGTTGACCAACGTCTGCGGGCTGTTGCCGCCCATCGTGGTGTAGGCGAACTCGGTGCTGGCCAGGCCGAGGCGGGCCCCGAGCACCTCCGGCGCGTTGCCGTACTTCCAGCTCAGGAGACCGACGACACGGATCGAGTCGACTGCGTCGAGCGATGCGAGCCCGGCGTCGGCGATGGCCTCCTGGGCGGCGAGCGCCATCAGCGCAACGGGGTCGAGCGCGTCGGCGAGGCCGGCGGCGCGATGCAGCGACTGGCCGGCGCCGACGAGAACGGGGGTACGGGGATCGAGGGTCACGAGCGTGGAGGCTACGGAGTACCCCTGCTCGCCGGAGAACCCGGGGACGTGGGGACAGCGAGCAAGCGCGGCGCGTGACGGGAGACGGGAAGCGGCCGCGGAGCAAGGCCACGCGTACACTCGACCACCGTGTCCCGCATCGCCATCGGATCCGACCACGCCGGCTACGAGCTCAAACAGCACCTGATCGTGCTGCTGGGAGGGCAGGGGCACGACGTCGTCGACCTCGGCACCGACAGCACCGAGAGCGTCGACTACGTCGAGTTCTGTGCCAACGTCGGCCGCGCCGTGCGCGACGGCGATGCCGAGCTCGGCATCGTGCTCGGCGGCAGCGGGCAGGGCGAGCAGCTCGCTGCGAACAAGGTCCGCGGCGTGCGCGCCGCGTTGTGCAACGACCTGTACACGGCGCGTATGGCCAGGGCCCACAACGACGCCAACGTCCTCAGCATGGGCGCACGGGTCGTGGGTGTCGGGCTCGCCGAGGAGATTGTCGCTACCTTCTTGACCACCCCCTTCGAAGGTGGTCGCCACCTCCGCCGTGTGCAACAGCTCATGGCCCTCGAGCAGGAGTTCTGACCCATGCCGTTCCCCAGCGACACCACGCCGGACACCGCCGTGTTCGACCTCATCGACCGCGAGGTCGAGCGTCAGTGCACGGGTCTGCAGCTGATCGCGAGCGAGAACTTCACGTCGCCGGCCGTCATGAAGGCCGTCGGCAGCGCGCTGACCAACAAGTACGCCGAGGGCTACCCGGGCAAGCGTTACTACGGCGGCAACGCGATCGTCGACGACATCGAGTCGATCGCGATCGAGCGGGTCAAGGCCCTCTTCGGCGCCGATCACGCCAACGTCCAGCCGCATTCGGGCGCCAACGCGAACATGTGCGCGTACCAGGCGATCCTGAACCCGGGCGACACGGTGCTCGGCCTCAGCCTCGACCACGGCGGCCACCTCACCCACGGCTCGCCCGTCAACGCCAGCGGCAAGCTGTACCACTTCGTCGCCTACAAGGTCACGCCCGGCGACGAGCGCATCGACATGGACCAGGTGCGCGACCTCGCGCTCGAACACCGTCCGAAGCTGATCGTCGCCGGGACCACCAGCTACCCGCGCCGGCTCGATCCCGAGCCGTTCAAGGCGATCGCCGACGAGGTCGGCGCGATGCTCATGTTCGACGCGGCCCACATCGCCGGCCTCATCGCCGGTGGCGTGCACCCCAACCCGGTGCCCTACGCCGACATCGTCACGTTCACCACACACAAGACGCTCCGAGGTCCGCGCGGTGGGTGCATCCTGTCGACGGCCGAGCACGCCGCCGCGATCGACAAGGCCGTGTTCCCCGGTTGGCAGGGCGGCCCGCTCGAGCACGTGATCGCCGGCAAGGCGGTCGCGTTCCACGAGGCAGCCCAGCCGAGTTTCGGCGAGTACGCGAAGCAGATCGTGGTCAACGCCAGTGCGCTCGCCGAGGCGTTGGTGCAGCAGGGGTTCCGCCTCGTGAGTGGCGGCACCGACATCCACCTCATGGTGGTCGACCTGCGTCCGTTCGACGCCGAGCTCACCGGCAAGGAGGCCCAGTCGGTCCTCGACCTCGCCGGCATCACGTTGAACAAGAACAACATCCCCGATGACCCGCGCAGCCCGTTCGTCACGAGCGGCGTGCGCATCGGCACCCCGTCGGTCACCACGCAGGGCATGAAGGAGCCCGAGATGGCGCAGATCGCCGCGCTCATCGCCCGCGCCCTGCGGCATCGCACCGACGAGGCCGAACTCGCCGCGGTCAAGGCCGACGTCGCCGCCCTGTGCGGCCGCTTCCCCGCGTACTGATCCCGGCGCGAGGACCGTCACACCGTGCCCAGCATCGGCGCCTACCTGCTCGTCGGGGCGGTCGCCGCGGTCATCACGTTCGCCGTCACCCCGCTCGTGAAGCGGTTCGCCACCCGCGTCGGGTGGGTGTACCTGCCGAACGATCGCACCGTGCACACCTCACCGCTTCCCGACGTCGGGGGCATCGCGATGTTCCTGGGGTTCGTCGCCGCGTTCGGGGTGTCACGCCTGATGGACGGCTTCGACTCGATCTTCGCCCGCAACTCCGAACCGAGAGGCGTGTTGATCGCTGCCGGCGTGATGTTCCTCGTCGGGCTGATCGACGACGTGCGCGACATCTCGGCACCGGCGAAGGTGCTCGGCACCGTGCTGGCCGGCTGGGTACTCGTCGACTTCGGCGTGCACATGTTCTTCTTCCGTCTGCCGTTCCTCGACGTGGTGGTGCTCAGCAGCGACTGGATCCCGCTGGTCACCGTGCTGTGGATCCTCGGCATGAGTCAGGCGATCAACCTGATCGACGGGCTCGACGGTCTCGCAGCGGGCATCGTCGCGATCGCCGCGTTCTCGTTCTTCGTCTACAGCCAGCACCTGAGCGAGCAGCGGCTGCTGCTCGAGCCGAACATCGGCCCGCTGATCGCGATCGTCACCGTCGGGGTGTGCATCGGTTTCCTGCCGCACAACTTCAACCCGGCGCGGATCTTCATGGGCGACAGCGGCGCGTTGTTGCTCGGTCTCCTCATGGCGGTGAGCACGAGCGTCGTCGGTGGTCGGGAACGGCCCGACGCGCCGGCCGAGTCGGCCGGTCAGGCCTTCTTCTTCTTCGCTCCGCTGTTCATCCCGCTGTTCATCCTGGGCGTGCCGATCCTCGACACGCTGTGGGCGATCATCCGGCGCGCCCGCAGCGGCAAGGGTCTCGCCACGGCCGACAAGGGGCACCTGCACCACCGGTTGATGGAGATGGGCCACGGGCACCGGCGCAGCGTGCTCATCCTCTGGAGCTGGACCGCCCTGTTGAGCGCCTTCGTGCTGTACCCCGTGATCACCGACCAGGGCGTGTCGTACATCCCGGTGGGGGCGGCCATGCTCGGGCTGGCCCTGTACACGGTGCTGCACCCGCAGATCCGCCGTCAGCGCAGCGCCGACTGATCCGCCCCGGAGGGATCCGGCGCGTCGGACGTCACCGGGCGTGATTCTTCGTGACGGGGCGCGGCTACGGTTTGTCGAACGCGGTCTCGTGTGAGTAGATTGTGTTCGCGTTCACAAGCTCCGCCGCAACGATGCGGTCGACACCGTGCACACGCGCCCCAGGCCAGGACCCCGTGAAACTCGTTCCCCGCACCAAGCCCATCGACGCCGACGACAACATCGGCCGTGGCATGGACTTCGCGTTGGTGATCCTCGTGTTCCTCGGCATCGGCTGGGCGCTCGATCGTGCCTTCGACACGCGCCCGGCGTTCATGATCGGCTGCACCGTGTTCTCGGTCGTCGGCCAGTTCGCCCGCATGTGGTACGCCTACGACGCCCGCATGAGCCAGCTCGAGTCCGAGCGCAGCACGGAGCTCCGCAGCGCACCCCGCGCGAGCGTCGTGGTCGAGGACCTGGCCTACGCACCGCTGGTGATCCCCACCGAGGTCGGTCGCGACCGAAGCGCCGAAGGTGCCGAAGGGGCGACGGCATGAGCGACGCCCGCACCCGCCAGGTCGAGCCGATGCTCAGTCGCGACGACGGTCCGGCGCCCGAGGTCTCGATCTCCAAGGACATGATCAAGCGTGGCCTGTTCGTGGCGCCGCTCCTCGTCGCCCTGTGCGGCGTGATCTGGGGCCTCGACGGCGTGTGGTCGTCGATGTACGCGATCGCGATCGTGCTCGTGAACTTCGCACTCGCCGCCGGCCTCGTGGCCGCGACGGCCCGCATCAGCCTCGGACTGATGATGGGAGCCGTGTTGTTCGGCTATCTCATCCGCCTCGCGCTGATCTTCCTCGCCGTCTTCCTCGTCCGCGATGCCGACTGGATTTCACTTCCGGCACTCGGAGCGACCATCATCGTCACGCACCTCGGTCTCCTGCTCTGGGAACTGAAGTTCGTCGCGATCTCCCTTGCCCATCCAGGCCTCAAGCCTGCCCGCCCGTAAACACGACAGGATCGGATCCCAACGTGCTCGCAGAAGCCTTCAAGTTCCCCGAGATCAATGCCATCCTCCGGTGGCAGGACATCTTCACGTCGTTCAACAAGATCGCCCTGATCGCCGTCGCCGCGGCCGTCATCGGCATCGTCGTGTTCCTCCTCGCGGGCAACAAGGACGCCAAGGTCGCCCCGAAGGGTGTGCGCAACCTGGCGGAGACCACCGTCGAGTTCATCGAGGACGGCATCGTCATGCAGACGATGGGCAAGAGCGGCCTCGGCTGGACCCCGTTCCTGCTGAGCCTGTTCATCTTCATCTACCTCTGCAACGTGCCCGGCATCATCCCGATCCTGCAGATGCCGGCCACCGCCCGCATGGCGATCCCGATGTTCCTCGCCCTGCTCGTGTGGGTCGTCTACAACGGCGTCGGCTTCAAGCACCAGGGCATCAAGTACCTCACCCACACGATCTGGCCCCCCGGCGTGCCGGTCGCGCTGAAGCCGCTCGTGGGCGTCATCGAGTTCATCTCGAACATCATCGTCCGCCCGTTCTCGCTGACGGTCCGACTCTTCGCCAACATGCTGGCCGGTCACATCCTCCTCGTGACCTTCGCCCTGCTCACCCAGTCGCTCATCACCGCCGAGACGCAGCAGCTGCTGCTCAAGCCGATGGCGATCCTGCCCTTCTTCATGCTCGTGTTCCTCACGGCGTTCGAAGTGCTGGTGGCCTTCCTGCAGGCCTACATCTTCACCATCCTCACCGCCGTGTACATCGGCGGCGCCGCTCACCCCGAGCACTGATCGGCACCGAGTCACCCCTGATCGGCACCCGCCGAGCAGATCCCTCTCCATCTACCCAGAACCCACACAGGAGACGTCAATCCCATGGAAGCATTCAGCCAGCTCGCCGCTCTGACCGGTGATGAGGCCAAGGCCGCGTCGGCCGCCGGCTCGGCAGGTTTCGCGTACGGCCTCGCCGCCATCGGCCCCGGCATCGGCATCGGTTACCTCGTCGGCAAGTCCGTCGAGGCGATGGCCCGCCAGCCCGAGGCCGCCGGCATGGTGCGTACCACCATGTTCCTCGGCATCGCCTTCACCGAAGCACTGGCCCTCATCGGCTTCGTGGTCTTCATCCTCATCGGCCTCTGATCGTTCCTCGATCAGACCGACCGAGATCCAATCCACGTCCGAATCCACCCGAATGGAGTTGATGTGTTGACAGTCGTCAATCATCTCCAGGGGCTCGCCTCCCGTCTCGCCACCGAAGCAGGTGTCGAGGCCGGCGAAGGGCCCGGCCCGATCGTTCCCGAGCTCAAGGAGCTGTACTGGGGCGCCGGATCGTTCATCGTCTTCGCCCTCCTGATGCGCTTCTATCTGTTCCCGCGCCTCAAGCAGGGCATGGACGCTCGCTACGCCGGCATCCGCGCCGACCACGAGCAGGCCGATGCAGCACGTGCTGCTGCCCGCGCCGAAGTGGCCGACTACGAAGCACAGCTCGCGGCCGTCAAGGCCGAGGCAGCCGCCAAGGTCGACGCCGCCCGACAGGCCCTCGAGGCCGAGCGTCAGGAGCAGGTCAAGGCCCTCAACGCACAGCTCGCCGAACGGCGTGCTGCCGCTCAGGCCGAGACCGAGGCAGCCAAGGCCGCGGTGCGCGATCAGATCCACGCTGCAGTCGCAGACGTCGCCGGCCGCGCCGGCGAGTTGGCCACGGGGCGTCGTCCTGACGCAACGGTGGTCGCCCGAGTCGTCAACGAGGTGATGGCACGATGAGTGTTCTGGGAACCATCATCCGTCCGATGGCCGAGTGCGGCATCGACTCCAACGGCGACTGCGTCACGCACAGCCCGATCCTGCCGGAGACGCCGGAGATCATCTGGGGCGGTCTCGCCTCGCTGCTGATCTTCGCCGCGCTGATCAAGTTCGCCGGCCCGATGATCGCCAAGAGCATGGCTGCCCGCACCGCGCGCATCCAGGGTGAGCTCGACGGCGCCGCGGAGGCCAAGTCCGCCGCGGCGGCCGAGGCGACACAGATCCGTGCCGCCAAGGGCGACATCGCCGGCGAGCGTGCCCGCATCCTCGCCGAGGCCGACGTCCAGGCGGCGGCCGTCCTCGAGGACGGCCGCGTCCGCCTCAAGCAGGAACTGGCCGATCTGGAGACGCGTGCGGTCGCCGAGATCGCCGCCACCGGCAACCGTGCCGGCGACGAGCTGCGCGCCGAGATCGCCCGACTGTCGAACGCCGCCGTCGACCACGTGGTCACCGGTTCGCTCGACGACGCCACCCATCAGGAGCTCATCGAGAGTTTCATTTCGCGAGTTGGAGCGAACTCGTGAGCGACATCCATACCGAGATGGGAGCAGCCAAGTGAGCGACAACCGCATCGACGGCTACGCACGGGCACTGTTCGAGATCGCCCGCGCCGAAGGCACCATCGACGAGGTCGAGGACGAGCTCTTCCGGTTCGCCCGCAGCTACGAGTCGTCCGACTCGCTGCGCAACGCGCTGACCGACGAGCAGATCCCGGCCGCCAAGCGTCAGGCCATCGTCGAGGACCTCCTCGGCGGTAAGGCCACCAGCACCACCGTTCAGCTGGTGAGCATGGTGATCGGGTCGGGCCGCGGTCGCGACCTGCCCGCCATCGTCGACAAGCTCGTGGATCGCGCCTCGTCGTCGAAGAACCTCGAGCTGGCCGAGGTGCGCAGCGCCGTGGCCCTCACGAAGGACCAGGAGGACCGCCTCGCGGCAGCCCTCGCCAACGCCACCGGCAAGCAGGTGAACCTGAAGGTCGTCGTCGACCCGTCCGTCCTGGGCGGTCTGGTGGCCACCATCGGCGACACCGTCATCGACGGCAGCGTCCGCACCCGCATCGACCAGTTGAAGTCGCGTCTGTAAGTCGGACGCGAGCAGTACGAACACCCCATCACGGGCCACACAGGCAACCCAGGGAACCACAGGGATTACGAGGGACACGAGGAACATGGCAGAACTCACGCTGAGCGCCGGCGACATCGCTGCCGCGCTGAAGAAGAACCTCGAGGGCTTCGAGCCCTCGCTCGAGGCACGGACCGTCGGCCGCGTCACGGAGATCGGTGACGGCATCGCCCGCGTCAGCGGCCTGCCCGACTGCGCCGTGAACGAGCTGCTCGAGTTCGAAGACGGCAGCGTCGGCCTGGCACTGAACCTCGACGAGGAGTCGATCGGTGCGGTGGTCCTCGGCAACGCCGACAAGATCGAGGAAGGCCAGACCGTGAAGGCCACCGGTCGCATCCTCTCCGTCCCCGTCGGCGATGCGATGCTCGGCCGCGTGGTCAACGCCCTCGGTCAGCCGATCGACGGCAAGGGCGACATCGTCGGCGGCATCGACCGCCGCGTCGAGATCCAGGCGCCCGGCATCATGGGTCGCAAGCCCGTGCACGAGCCGCTCCAGACCGGCATCAAGTCGATCGACGCGATGACCCCGATCGGCCGTGGCCAGCGCCAGCTGATCATCGGTGACCGCAAGACCGGCAAGACCACCGTCGCCGTCGACGCGATCATCAACCAGCGCGGCCTCGGCGTGAAGTGCATCTACGTCGCCATCGGCCAGAAGGGCTCGACGGTCGCCCAGACCGTGGAGACCCTCCGCCAGTACGGCGCCCTCGAGTACACCGTGATCGTGGCCGCCCCGGCCAGCGACCCGGCCCCGTTCAAGTACCTCGCCCCGTACGCCGGCTGCGCCATCGGCCAGCACTGGATGGAGAACGGCGAGCACGCCCTCATCGTGTACGACGACCTCTCCAAGCAGGCCGAGGCCTACCGTCAGGTCTCGCTGCTGCTCCGTCGTCCTCCGGGCCGCGAGGCGTACCCAGGCGACGTGTTCTACCTCCACAGCCGCCTGCTCGAGCGTGCCGCCAAGCTCTCCGACGAGCGTGGCGCCGGTTCGCTCACCGCCCTGCCGGTCATCGAGACCAAGGCCGGCGACGTGTCGGCGTACATCCCCACCAACGTGATCTCGATCACCGACGGTCAGGTGTACCTGCAGGACAACCTGTTCAAGTCCGGTGTCCGCCCGGCCGTCGACGTGGGCATCTCGGTGTCCCGCGTGGGTGGCGCTGCCCAGATCAAGGCCATGAAGAGCGTGTCGGGCACCCTGAAGCTCGACCTCGCCCAGTTCCGTGAGCTCGAGGCGTTCGCCACCTTCGGTTCCGAGCTCGACGCCATCTCCAAGGCGCAGCTCGAGCGTGGCTACCGACTGGTCGAGCTGCTCAAGCAGCCGCTCAACAGCCCGATGCCCGTCGAGGAGCAGATCGTCGTCGTCTTCGCCGGTACCAAGGGCTACCTCGACAGCCTCCCGGTGAACGAGGTCCGCCGCTTCGAGAGCGAGCTCCTCGAGCACGTGCGCAGCACCCAGGGCGGCCTGCTCGCCGGCATGCGTTCCAACCCCAAGGCCGACGTGCCGGGCGAACTCGGCGACATCATCGCCTCGTTCAAGGAGCGCTTCGTCGCCGACATGGCATCGGCCAAGGCTGCCGCCGACGTGCTCGCCACCGACGCTGCGGCGCTCGGCGAGGCCCAGAGCGCCAAGACGCTGGCAACGGAGTAGTCATGGCTGGAGGTCAGGAGCGCATTCTTCGTGGACGCATTCGCAGCGTCCAGGCCACGAAGAAGATCACGCGCGCCATGGAGCTGATCGCGGCGAGCCGCATCGTGAAGGCACAGCAGCGGGTCGCCGCCGCCGTGCCCTACAGCGAGCAGATCACCGAGGTCGTCAAGGACCTGGCTGCTGCGGGCGGTGCCTCGCAGTCGCCGCTCCTGGCCGGACGTGACACCGTGGCCAAGGTGGCCTACATCGCCATCACCGCCGATCGCGGTCTGTGCGGCGGCTACAACGCCGGCGTCCAGCGCGCGACCGAGGGTGAGATCAAGGCCGGTGTGCTCAACGGCACCGGCTACACGGTCATCGCGATCGGCCGCAAGGCCGAGGGCTACTTCCGCTTCCGCGGCTACACGCTCGGCGCCACCTACGGTGGCTTCAGCGACAACCCGACGTACGCGCACGCCAAGGAGATCGGCCAGCGCGTCATGGAGATGTACGTGAGCGGCGAGGTCGACCGGGTCGAACTCATCTACACCCGCTTCATCTCGGCCGGCTCGCAGGAAGTGGTCCAGCGTCCGCTGGTGCCGCTCGATCGCCAGACCGTCGCCGGCGGTGACGGCAAGGGCGTCGATGCCGCAGGCGTCGCCGCCGACTTCGAGTTCGAGCCCGACCCGGGCACGATCCTCGACACGCTGCTGCCCCGCTACGTCGAGGCCCGCATCTACGCGGCGCTCCTCAACGCCGCGGCCAGCGAGCACGCCTTCCGTCAGCGGGCGATGAAGAGCGCGACCGACAATGCCGAGGAACTGATCAAGAACCTCAGCCGCATCATGAACCGCGCCCGTCAGGACTCGATCACGACCGAGATCATGGAGATCGTCAGCGGTGCCGAAGCGCTCGGCGGCGACGCCAAGAAGCAGCACACGATCGCCCTCGGCCCGCTGTCCGACGACGGCTTCGACAGCGCCCTCGACCTGCGCTCGTTCGGCGCAGACGCCGGCGCCGCCCGCACGATCAACTCGCCGGCCGCGACGACTGCAACGACGGCAACGGTTGTCGGGGTGCTCGAGGCGGACGACATCGAAGAGATCGTCGGCATCGGCCCGGTCATCGGCGCCCACCTGCGCGAGCAGGGCATCACCACCTTCGCCCAGATCGCGGCCTGGACCGCGGAGGATGCGACCCGCATCGGCGACGAGATCGACTTCCCCGGTCGCGTCGAACGAGAAAACTGGATCGAACAGGCCCGCGAGCTGCAGGCCCGCAAGTACGGCAACTGAATTCCCGAGCGCAACGAGAACAAGGAACACACTCCCATGACCATGACGGAAACGGACCACAAGGACGGGCGCGTGGTCGGCATCGCCGGCCCCGTGATCGACGTCGAGTTCCCCCGCGGCTCGCTGCCCGAGCTCAACCATGCGCTCGAGTTCACCGTGCAGGTCGACGGCAAGCCGATCACCGTGCTCGCCGAGGTCGCCCAGCAGCTGGGTGACAGCCGCGTGCGTGCGGTCTGCATGAAGCCGACCGACGGCCTCACCCGTGGCACCTCGGTGCGCGACACCGGCCGCGGCATCAGCGTGCCCGTCGGCGACCGCACCCTCGGCCACGTGTGGAACGTGTGGGGCGAGGTGCTCGACGGCGACAACGCCGACTTCGCCGACATCGAGCGCTGGGACATCCACCGTCCGGCCCCCGACTTCGCCGCCCTCGAGCCGTCGAAGCGCCTCTTCGAGACCGGCATCAAGGTCATCGACCTCCTCACCCCCTACGTCGCCGGTGGCAAGATCGGCCTCTTCGGTGGTGCAGGTGTGGGCAAGACCGTGCTCATCACCGAGATGATCCGTCGTGTGGCGCAGAACCACGGTGGTGTGTCGGTGTTCGCCGGTGTGGGCGAGCGCACCCGTGAGGGCACCGACCTCCGCATGGAGATGGAGGAGTCGGGCGTGTTCGAGAAGGCCGCCCTGGTCTTCGGCCAGATGGACGAACCGCCGGGCGTGCGCCTGCGCGTCGCCCTCTCGGCGCTCACCATGGCCGAGTACTTCCGTGACGTCCAGAACCAGGACGTGCTGCTGTTCGTCGACAACATCTTCCGCTTCGTGCAGGCGGGTTCGGAAGTGTCGACGCTGCTCGGCCGCATGCCCTCGGCCGTGGGCTACCAGCCCACCCTGGCCGACGAGATGGGTCAGCTGCAGGAGCGCATCACCTCGACGCGCGGCCGCTCGATCACCTCGCTGCAGGCCGTGTACGTGCCCGCCGACGACTACACCGACCCGGCGCCGTTCACCACCTTCACCTTCCTCGACGCGACCACCGAGCTCAGCCGCCAGATCGCCTCGCTCGGCATCTACCCGGCCGTGGAACCGCTGGCGTCGACCTCCACGATCCTCCAGCCCGAGGTCGTCGGTCAGCGTCACTACGACGTCGCCCGTCGCGTGCAGGAGATCCTGCAGCGCTACAAGGAACTGCAGGACATCATCGCCATCCTCGGTCTCGACGAGCTCTCCGAGGAGGACCGCCTCACGGTGGCCCGTGCCCGCAAGGTGCAGCGCTTCCTCTCGCAGCCGTTCTACGTGGCCGAGGTGTTCACCGGCGTGTCCGGTGAGACCGTGCCGGTCGCCGAGACCGTCGAGAGCTTCGAGGCCATCGTCCGCGGTGACCTCGACGACGTGCCCGAGCAGGCGTTCCTCAACGTGGGTGGCGTCGAGCAGGTGCTCGCCAAGGCGAAGGCGCTGCAGGAAGGCGCAGCCTGATCATGGCCACCATGCAGGTCGAGGTCGTGTCGCCGGAGAAGGTCCTCTTCTCCGGCGAGGCATCCCAGGTGATCACGCGCACCCTGGGTGGTGGCGAGATCGCGTTCCTGCCCGGTCACGCTCCGTTCCTCGGTGCCCTCATCGAGAACCACACGCGGATCACCCTCGCCGACGGTTCGGTGCTCGACGTCGCCGTCCACGGTGGCTTCGTGCAGGTCAGCGGCACCACGGTGAGCATCCTCTCCGATGCCGCCGAGCTCGCGGAGCAGATCGACCGCGCCCGTGCGTTGTCGGCGAAGGAGCGTGCCGAGGAGGCGCTGCGTCGTGAGCACGACGCCGAGGCAGCCGCAGCGCTGGCGCGGGCACACGCCCGTCTGAACGCCACCGGCGGCGTGGGCACGGCGGCCGGCGCCCACTGAGTCACGGCCGGGTCCGCCCGGTCACCACCCGAGCTCCGGCTCCGATACCACGACATGGACACGGCCCGGGCACTCGCCCGGGCCGCGTCGCGTCCACCGGTACGCTCCGGGCATGACCGCACGGCCTCCGTTCACCTCCGCACTCGTCACCGGCGCATCGAGCGGGATCGGCGAAGCGATGGTGCGGCGACTCGCCGACCAGGGCGTGCCGCAGGTGATCGTCGCCCGCCGAGCCGACCGGCTGCAGGAGTTGGCCGACGCGCACCGCGACGTCGAAGTGCTCGTCGCCGACCTGACGACCGAGGACGGCATCCGAACGGTCGCCGAACGGATCGCCAGCACCGCCGAGCCCGTCGACCTCGTCGTCAACAACGCCGGCTTCGGCACCTCAGGCGACTTCCATCTCCTCGACCCCGAGCGCCTCGACGACGAGATCCATCTCAACATCCGCGCCCTCACCGCGCTGAGTCACGCGGCGCTCGCCGCGATGGTGCCCCGAGGACGGGGGTTCCTGCTCAACGTCAGCAGTGTGGCCAGCTTCCAGCCGGCACCGAAGCTCGCCGTGTACGCCGCCACGAAGGCCTTCGTCACGAGCCTCACCGAGAGCCTCCACGAAGAGGTGCGTGGCACCGGCGTACACGTCACGGTGCTGTGCCCCGGCCTCACCCGCACCGAGTTCCAGAGCGTGAGCAACAGCGAGTCGTACGCGAGCAGCTATCCGGCCTTCGCCTGGTTGACGGCCGAGCAGGTGGCAGCAGCGGGACTCGACGACGTCGTCAAGGGCCGGGCCATGTCGATCCCGGGCGTGATCTACAAGGGGCTCGCCATGGCCACGGGGATCACCCCGCGCGGCCTCACGCGGCGGTTGTCGAGCCTCGTCCAGCGCTGACCGTCGGTGCCCGCCGGCTCAGGGCATCGGCGGTCGGGCGTGTTCGAACGCACGGTCCAGTGCCAGGTCGGCGCTCTGTGCCACGAGCACCGGATCGGTCGCCTGCAGTTGGTCGATCACACCGACCACGTCGCCGAGAGCGACACCTGTGGCCGCCTGGAAGGCGGCGGCCGACGACTGCCCGTCGCTCGGCAGGAACAGCTCGCGCAACAGGTAGTTGCCGGTCTCCTTCGTGACGATCGAGCAGTACAGCGACACCTCGGTCTCGATCGTGCCGGGGAAGGCACGGTTGTCCTGGCCGGCGATCGCCGACGACACCCCCTGGGCGATGGTCGACAGGTAGTCGTTGTCGGTGAGGGCCGCTTCGAGTGCAGCCTGGGTGTCGCTGCGGTCGATCGCGTCGATCATGCCCAGCATGTGTGACACGTGGGTGTCGAGCAGTTCGCGTACCGCATCGGCCGGCAAGGCGCCGCCGGTCGCGGTCTCGAAGAAGCTGCCGGAGTCCTCGGCATAGGTGCTGAGCTGTTGACGGGCGAGATCGGCCCCGTCGTCGTCGCCGCGCGAGATCGCCACGGCGTAGTCCACGAGGAACTGCGTGTGCTGCGCCCACTGCTGGTTGAACGCCCGGGCGCCCACCGGTCCGTACACGATCCCCACTGCTGCCGTGATGTCGTCGGTGTTGGAGGTGAGCTCATCGATCCACGCGTCGAGGGAGGGATCGTCGGCGTAGGCCGCCCGCATCACCTGAGCGAGGGTCACGCCGTGCCAGGTGAACTCCTTCTCCAGGCTGTTGCGGAGCAGGTCGGCGGACATCACATCGGTGCGGCCGGGGACGACTTCGGGGATCGCCGACGTCGGATCGTGCGCCAGGTCGAACACGTGTGGGATCTCGACGGCGTCGGCGCGGTCCTCGCCGCCACAGGCGGCGCTTCCGGCGAGTGCGACCAACACCGCGAACGAGCCGGCCGTTCGCCGAGCGGCACGCGAGCGCGACGCATCGGTCCGGCAGGAACGATCACTGGTCGGTCGGACGGTCATGACGGCACCTCCGGCGCTGAGTCGGATGAGGACGAGGGCGGCGCGGGCGGCGGTTCGGTCGCTCCGGGGCCACGGAGCCGCAGCGACAGGGGCGGCAGCGTCGGCAGCATCGGCCCACCGGTGATGGTCGACGAGCCAGCGGCCGTCGACGAGCCAGCGGGCGGCAGCGGCGGGACCGGGGCAGGCGCGGTGCCGCCGGGCAGCGGACTCAAGGTGGGCAGCGTGAGACCAGGCAGCGTCGGCCCCGTGGGGGACGGTGTGGGCACCACGGTGGTCGCCGTCTCGCCGGCCGTCCCCGATGCACCGTCGTCGTCGGCGTCGGCCGGATCGATCTCCGGCATCGCCGGCGCGATCGCCTGGTCGGTCGCTGGCGACCGGTCGTACAGCGGTGCGAGATCGTCGAAGGAGGTGGTGGTGATGGAAGCCGCACGGACCGACGGCAGCGAACCGCCGTTGTGCGGAGCGGCCGCGCCGAGACCTTCGAGGTCCGGCATGACCGGCACGTCGTCGTCGTCGTCGTCGACATGCGAGACGTCGAGTTCCGTGTCGGCTCGGTCGGAGACGTCGAGCACGTCGTCGAGCGTCGGCACGGCGGCCACGGGTGACGGTGCCTGGTGCACGGCATCGAGCTCGCGTTCGAGGACGTCGCCGAACGACGCAACCGGCCGTTCGAACCCGGGCGGCGGTGCCGCCGGCGGTGCGAGCGGCTGCAGATCGGCGAACGGCGTCGGAGCCGGCAGCGGCGCGAAGGTCGACGCCACGGACGAGGCAGCGGGTGACGTCGAGCCTCCGCCCGACGGAGCAGGCTGGCCACCGCTCGGCGCACCGACGCCGACGAGGTCGTAGGGGCTCCCGCCGATCGCATCGCCGCCGGTGGCCGGTTCATCGATCTCCGGCGCGACGTCGCGCGGCGTCAGGTGGCGCGTGCTCCAGGCGAGCAGCCAGTGGAGGAACTCGGTCGCACCCAGCGGACGGCTGATGAAGTAGCCCTGCGCCGTGTCGCATCCGAGTCGGCGCAGCTCCTCGAGGGTCGGCTCGTCCTCGATGCCTTCGGCGACGACCTCCAGGCCGAGCTGCTGGCCGAGGCCGAGGCTGAAGTTCACGACCGCAGCGGCCGCAGGGTCGGAGAACATGTTGTCGACGAACGATCGGTCGATCTTCACCGCCGAGATCGGCATCGTGGTGAGATAGCCGATCGAGGCGTAGCCCGTACCGAAGTCGTCGATCGCGATGCTCACACCGAGCTCACGGAACCGACTGACGTTCTCGGCCGCGAGGCTGTGGTCACCGAGCAGTGCGTTCTCGGTGAGTTCCAGCTCCAGCGCACTGGGAGGCAGACCGTGTGCGTCGAGCGCGGCGACGACCCGGTCGTACAGCTCCGGTGAGCCGATCGTGCGAGCCGAGATGTTCACCGCCATCTGGATCTCGAGCCCGTGACGACGCCACGATGCGCAGGTGCTCAACGCCTGGTCGAGCACGAACCAGGTGAGCGGCGCGATCAGCTCGGTGTTCTCGATGATCGGCAGGAACTCCGCCGGCGGCACGAACCCGCGCTGCGGATGCTTCCACCGCACGAGGCACTCCACGCCGCGCACCTCGTCGCTGCGCAGGTCGAGCTTGGGCTGGAACGCGAGATGCACCTCGCCAGACGCGGTGGCGATCGCGTCGCGCAGCTCGCCGGCGAGCGAGAGACGATCGGGCGAGTAGTGGTCGAGGTTGCGCGAGTACAGACGCTTGACCGAACCAGTGCGCTTGGCCACGTACATCGCGACATCGGCGTGCTGCAGCAGTTCGTCAGCGTCGCGCCCGTCGTCGGGCCCCATGGCGATGCCGATGCTCGGCCGAACCGACACCGAGATGCCGGCGACCTCGAACGGTGCGTGGAGCACGTCCTCGATGCGCGTCGCGACGGCCAGCGCGGCCTGCGCGTGCGGCAGGTTCTCTGCCGCGATGGCGAACTCGTCGCCGCCGATGCGAGCGACTGTCGCGTCCGGCATCTGCTCGCGGAACCGATCGGCGATCGCCTGCAGCACCGTGTCCCCACTCGGATGTCCGAGCGCGTCGTTGATCTCCTTGAAGTGATCGATGTCGACCAGAGCGAGCGCGACGTACTTCGAGCCGTAACGACGATCGAGCATCGACTGCAGGTCGAGGATCAGCTGGCGCCGGTTCGGCAGGTCGGTGAGCGCGTCGTGGGTCGCCTGATGGGCGTTCTCCTGGGCCTGCAGGCGCAGCCGGCGCGATGCTCCGGCGACCAGCCGGAACAGCGCCAGGTAGAGCACGGCGAGCCCGATCGCCAATGCCAGGTAGAGGGTGCGGGTGTCGTCGGCGATCGCCGCGGCGACCGGTGCGTACGGCACGTAGATCTCGAAGGCGCCGACGACGGTGCCCGTGTCGCCGGAGAATTGGCCGGCGGTCTCGCGCAGCGGTACGTAGACGGCGAGGAGTTGTCCGAAGTCGCGCTCCTCCATCTCCTCCGGACGGCTCAGGTCGGTGACATCGGAGTTGATCTCGCCGTCGAGGGCACGAGCGAGGCCCTCGTCGCCGGGGAACCAGCGGCCGGTGAGCACCGGGTTGTCGCTGTAGACGATCCAGTGCTGGGCGTTCCACACCTTGAGCCGAACCAGGCTGTCGGCGTCGATCGCGGCACCGATGAAGTCGTCGAGCTGCTGGCGGGTCTCCGGCGAGATGGGCAGGAAGTCCTGCTGCAGGTCAGCGGGGGTGAGGTTGGCCTGGAAGGCCCCCTCGGCCACGATCTGGGCGCGCTTGACCGCGTCGTCGAGGCTCCGCTCACGTTGGATGGATCCGAGCCATCTGCCCAGCACCAGGCCGACGGCAAGGAGCAGCACGAAGCTGATGATCGCGAACCGGACGAGGAGGCTCAGCCGCCGCGTCCGCCGCCTGGTGGGTCGCCGTACACGCATATCGATCACCTACATCGGCACGTGGAGGCGTCGGCTTGAGAGCACCTTGACGTCTGGACGGAGTCCCGGACACGCGGGCTGGCGAGATGCGGGCGACCGGTCGGGCCTGCGTGGGGACACGTCGCCGATCGGCGACGATCGGCGACGATCGACGGCGATCGACGGCGATCGACGGCGAGGCGTTACTTGTAGTCGACCGCGGCGAAGCTCGCCAGCTTGTCGAGGCGGTGATGGGCCTCGACCAGGCGAACCGTGCCGCTGCGCGAACGCATCACGAGGCTCTGGGTCTGCGCGCCGCGCGGGGTGAACCGCACACCGCGTAGCAGCTCGCCGTCGGTGACGCCGGTGGCGGCGAAGAAGGCGTTGTCGCCCTGGACGAGGTCGTCGGTGGTGAGCACCGCGTCGAGGTCGTAGCCGGCGGCGATGGAGGCATCGCGCTCTGCCTCGTTGCGGGGCCAGAGGCGTGCCTGGATCTCGCCGCCCATGCACTTCAGGGCTGCGGCGGCGACGACGCCCTCGGGCGTCCCGCCCACACCGAACAGCACGTCGACGCCGGCGTCGGGCCACGCGGTCGCGATCGCACCGAAGATGTCGCCGTCTCCGATCAGCTTCACCCGGGCGCCGCTGGCGCGCACCTCGGAGATCAGGTCCTCGTGGCGGGGCCGGTCGAGGATCACCACGGTCAGGTCGCGGACGCTCTCACCCTTGGCCTTCGCGATCCACCGCAGGTTCTGGGTCGGCGTCGCGGTGATGTCGATCGACCCGGCGGCATCGGGGCCGACGGCGATCTTGGTCATGTAGAAGCACGGGCCCGGATCGAACATGCTGCCGCGGTCACTCACGGCGATCACGGAGATGGCGTTCGCGCGGCCGAGCGCAGTGAGGCTCGTGCCGTCGATCGGGTCGACGGCGACGTCGACCTCGGGCCGGGTGCCGTCGCCGACGCGCTCGCCGTTGAACAACATGGGCGCTTCGTCCTTCTCGCCCTCGCCGATGACGACGAGGCCGTCCATGGGCACGGTGCTGAGGACGGTGCGCATGGCGTCGACGGCTGCGCCGTCGGCGCCGAGCTTGTCACCTCGCCCGACCCACCGCGACGCGGCGAGTGCCGCGCTCTCGGTGACGCGTACGAGTTCCAGGGCGAGGTTGCGATCGGGGGCGCTCATCGCCCGTCACGGTACTGCCTGGCCGTGCAGCCCGGAAGTGTCGGCCGCCGGGATGGGACGTTCGGCCCATCCCGGCGGTCATGTCAGGTGGAACGTGCGGTTCGCCGTCGATGCCATCGATCGCCGTGGCCGGCACGACCGAGTGCGGTGACGGCGGGGTCGTCACGACGACGTCGGGTGGCGCCGGCGCGGCGCGAGCCGCGATCCAGACGGTCCAGGTGAAGGAACTCGCGCCGGAGGTTCTCGTGACGGTCGGCGACGAGCTGCTGGGTGAGGTGTGGGTGGAGGTGCACGGGAGTGCCTTTCGTGGTTGGTGGTATCGGAGACGGGTGGATGGGGCATGCCGCGAGCGCGCAGGGGCCTCGAGCGGGTGGGAGCGGACGCGTCGGCGCGACGGTCGCGGGGAGCGGGCGAGCACGCGGGTCGGCGAGGTCGCGGCGCGGGCGCGTCAGCCGCGACGAGCGGCGGCGCCACCGACGGGCGCGACGCCGAACGATCTGCGGTACGTGGACTGGATCATGGCGTCACCTCCTCCGTCGGTCGGGGTGCCCGGAGCGGGCACGTCATGAGTGTCTCAAGTCGTCGACGGAGCGTGCAAACGATTAATGGTGACGGCTCGATCGGCGGTTCCGCGTGCCGCCGGCAGAGTCGCGGCTGCGGATCGTGTGGGTACATTCGGACGGGTGGAGTCCCGGTCGACCATCAGCATCGACGCGTGCGTCGGCGGTCGCGATCTCACCGAGCCGCGACTCTCGACCGACGGCAGGTGGGTGGTCGTGGCCCTCGGCGACGCCGACGGCACCTCCCTCGTGCGCTACGACCTCGATGCCGACGAGCCGACCGCCGAGCCGATCGTCACGACCCCCGCGCCGCGCGTGGGGCGCGGCCTGGGCGGAGGGTGCTGGTGCTTCGCCGACGCCGACCGGGCGATCGTCTACGCCGGCGTGGACGGCAACCTGTGGTGGCACTCGCTCGTCGACGTGTCGGCCGCTGCCCGCCGGCTCACCGACCACGGCCCCGACCGTGTCGCGCAGGCGCCGTACGCGTCCGCCGACGGTCGCAGCGTGGTCTACGTCGTCGATCAGTCCGAGGTGTGGCACCTCGACATGTCCACCGCGGCCTCGACCCGGCTCGACGACGGCAGCGCGGACTTCTGTTTCGATCCCGAGATCGCCACGTCCGCGACGGCGGCGTCGTGGTTGGCCTGGAACGTGCCCGACATGCCGTGGGATCACGCGCGGGTGGTGCGGGCGTCGTTCGATGGACGCATCCGCGAGGAGTTCGTCCCGCGCCACAGCGTGCAACAACCACGCAGCGCGCCGGACGGTACGAGGCTCGGCGTCCGCGACGACACCGGGTGGAACAACGTGTGGTGGGGCGACCGTCCGCTCGTCGACGAGCCGTTCGAACACGCCGGCCCCACGTGGGGTCTGGGTCAGCGTTCGTTCGCGGTCTCACCCGACGGTACCCAGGTCGCGTTCACCCGCAACGAGGCCGGATTCGGACGGCTGTGCACGGTCGACGTCGCGAGGGCCCTTGCATCAGCCGGCGACACGACGTCCGCGGTGCGGGAGCTCGGTCGGGGTGTGCACGGCCAGGTCTCATGGTGTGCCGATCGGATCGTTGCGCTGCGCACGGGGGCACGGACGCCGACGGAACTCGTCGTGTACGACGCGGTCACCGGCGACCGTCGCACCGTCGCCGTGGCGTCAACCGTGACATGGGATCGCGACCTGCTCGTCGAGCCCGACACCGTCGCGGTGCCGACCGACGACGGGGGGGTCGTGCACGCCCGGCTGTACCGGGCCGATGCAGCGTGTCGCGCCGAGGGCGAACCGCCGCGGACCATCTGCTGGCTGCACGGCGGACCGACCGACCAGTGGCAGGTGACGTTCATGCCTCGGGTGGCCTACTGGCGGGCGCAGGGGTGGGACGTGCTCGTGCCCGACCACCGCGGCAGCACCGGTCACGGCCGGTCGTACCAGCAGGCGCTGCGCGGGCGATGGGGCGAGCTCGACGTCGCCGATGTGGCGGCCGTGGTGCGACACGCACACGCCATCGGACTTGCGGAACCGTCCCGCACCGTGCTCATCGGTGGATCCGCCGGCGGTTTCACCGTGCTCGGCGTGCTGCGGCACCACCCCGGCACGGCGGCGGCTGCCGTGGTGGCCTATCCGGTAGCCGACCTCGCTGACCTCGCCGAGCGCAGCCACCGGTTCGAACGGCACTACACGCGCACCCTCGTCGGCGAGCCACCGCCACCGCCGGCGATCGACGAGCGCGCCCGTGACCGGTCGCCCACCTGGTTCGCGGATCGCATCACCACGCCGTTGCTGGTCCTGCACGGCGAGGACGACCCGGTCGTGCCGGTCGGGCAGAGCCGGGTGCTCGTCGAGCGCATCCGCGCCGCCGGCGGCACGGTCGATCTCGTCGTGTATCCCGGCGAAGGACATGGCTTCCGACGTCGCGAGCACCAGGTCGACGAGTACCAGCGGATCGCTGCCTTCCTCGCCCGCCACGTGGCCACCGCGACGGCGGAGCGATAGCGTCGCCCTCGTGGATCGGCCCCTCCCGATCCCTCTCTCGACGGGACCACGATGACCGACTGGAACCCCAACGATCCGGATGCGACCCGGGTCCACTACGACCTCAGCGCCTGGGACTTCGACCAGCAGGCGGAGCTGGCCGCGGCCATGGCAGACGCCGAGGTGCCCCATGCCTGGGACGGCAACGAGCTGATCGTGCCCGAGGAGATGGAGCTGCAGGCCGACGATCTCATCGCCCGCGTCGAGGCAGCACTCGGCATCGTGTCCGATCCCGGCGACGCCGATGACCTCGGGCCCCGTCCCGCGCCGATCGAACTCGGTGCCGACGAGGCCACCACCGAGTACGACCTGGCCGACTGGTCGGCCGCCGAGCTCGACACCGTCTCGATCGCGCTCGCCGATGCCCGCATCCCGTTCCGCTGGGAGGAGCAGGTGCTGCTGGTGTCCACCGCCGACGAGGACGTGGTGGAGACGCTGCTCGACGACATCGAGAGCGGCGAGTACGTCGACGTCGGGGCGGCGCGTGTGCCCACCGAGGCCGACGAGCGCTCCGCCGAGGTGCTCACCGAGTTCTTCCTCGCTGCCGAGCGCCTGCAGCGCGACCCGCTCGACGCCGACGGCATCGATCACCTGCGCCGCGCCACCGACGTCGCCGACCCCGACGTGGCTCCGTTCGGGGTGACGCCGAAGTTGTGGCAGCGCACCTGCGAGCTCGCCGAGGACATCGTCGACGCGCTCGTCGACGACGAGGGCCCCGATCTCCAAGGGGCGATGGAGTCGGCCTCGTCGCTGCTCGAGCTGCTCCGCCCGCACGTCTGACCCGACGCCCACGACGACCATCATGCTGCTCGCCGAGCTGGAGGTCTGGCACTCCCGACCCACGACACCCACACGTCGCGTCGCGTTGGGCCACCTGGTCCTGCCCACCGACCCTGCGCCCGGGTTCGGCGGACTGCTGCTCGGCGCGGTGATCGCCACCCATCTGCCTGAGGTCGACCCCGATCTGGTGGCTGACGTACATCGGTTGCTGCGCCAGGTCGAGCAGGGTGCCCGGGTGCCCCAGCCACGCCTGCGTCACCGCTATCAGGTCGATCGCCACGGTCTCGCGGTGAGCGTGCACCGGCTCGTCGGGGAGGGCGACAACGTGCGCTTCGACCTGCACGCGCAGGGCAGCGCGCTCGCGCAGGTGCTGGGCGCGGTCTACGCAGTCGAACGCCTCGACGCGGCCTCACGACAACTGCTGGTGCCGGTGCTCCTGCGGTCCATGCGGTGGCGAGGCCCGATCGGCCCGTCGTTCATCGCCAATCTCGCCGGCACGGCCTCGACGTCGCTGTCCGCCATGGCAGACCCGCGGGCGTGGGCGCTCGAACTGCTGGGTTTCCCACCCGGCACGGGCAAGGTGTCCAAGCGCGAGGTGACAACCCGGTACCGCGAGGGTCTGCGGCGGGCGCACCCCGACCACGGCGGCAGCGAGGTGGCGGCCAGCAAGGCGATCGCCGACCTCGGCGAGGCACGGAAGATCCTGTCGTCGTGAGTCCGCGCCGAGCCACCCCGTCGGCGATGCCGGCTGCCTCCGCCTCCCTGTTGCTGTTCCCGGGCGCTGGGTCCGACCGCGACCACTCGTCGCTCATGGCGATCGAGCAGGCCGTCGCGCCGCGCCCGTGCGTCCGCGCCGACTTCCCGTACCGACGTGCGGGGAAGAAGGCGCCCGACCGGGCGCCGGTGCTCGTGCAATCGGTCGTCGACGAGGCGGCCGCGATGGGACCGGGGCCGCTGATCCTCGGCGGCCGGTCGATGGGCGGACGCATGTGCTCGATGGCCGTCGCCGACGGCCTCGTGCCGAACGCCGTCGGCCTCGTGCTCATCAGCTATCCGCTCCACCCGCCCGGCAGGCCCGACAAGCTGCGCGTCGAGCACCTCGTCCGCCTGCAGGTGCCCTGCCTGTTCGTGCACGGCACCAAGGACACCTTCGGCACCCCCGACGAACTGCAGGAGTGGACCGCCACGATCCCGGGCGCCCCCGACGCAGTCAGCCACGTATGGATCGAGGGCAAGGGCCACGACCTGAAGCGGTCGGACGACCAGATCGTCGCCGCGGTCACCGCCTGGCTCGCGGGTCGCTGACCCCTGGTCGCTGTCCTAGCCGCGACGGCCGGTCACTGGTTCACGCGTCCTCGGGGTTGATCTCCTCGAGCGTCCGGTGCGCGGTCTCCGGGTAGGTCGTGTACACCACGACGGCGGTCACCACCTGCGCCAGGGCGAGCAGCCCCATGGTCGACCCGTAGCTCCAGCCGCGATCGATGAGGAATCCGGCGAGCAGCAACCCGAGGCTGCCGCCGACGAGTGCCATCGCGACGATGAGCCCGCCGGCCTGGCCGCGGCGCCCCGTGGGGAACAGTTCGGTGCGGTACACCGAGAACGCCGGGAACGCGATGCCCGCGAGCAGGCCGCCGACGAACGCCGAGATCCACATGACGACGCCGCCCACCACGAACGACAGCACGAGCCCTCCCGTGGCGAAGGGGATCGAGATCGCGAGCACACGTCGCCGACCGGCGGTGTCGGCCAGTCGACCACCGAGCACGAAGCCGATCGACGCCGGGGTGGCGGTGGTGAGCGTGAAGATCGCGATGGCCGCGGCGCTGTAGCCGCGCACGTCGTCGAGGTACCGGTTCTGGAAGTACGACGCCGGTGCGATGAACAGGTTGGCCAGGAACGCGACCGACGCGATGATCGCGAAACGCCGCTTGTCGATGTGTGCGTCGCCGACGTGGTGGGTCTCGACGATGTGTTCGAACCGCGGGGTCTCCGTGAGCCGACGCGTCACCGTCACGGCGGCGACCAGCCACACCAGCGACACCACGTACACGAACCGCCAGCCGCCCTCGCCGAGGTCGGCGAGGGGAAGGGCCATCACGGCGATGCCGGCGCCCAGGCCGCTCGCCATCGCGAGCACGCTCACTGCGTAGGCGCGGCTGTTGCGCGGCATCTCCTCGGCCGCGGCGACAGCGATCAGGAGGTCGAGGGCGATGCCGAGCGGCCGGGCGACGGTCTGGGATGCCGTCAGCACCCAGAAGTTCGGCGCCAGCGCGCCCAGCGACGCGAGGGTGGGTGCGAGCCAGGCGAGGAGGACGATCATCCGTCGCCGCCCGAGCCGATCGGCCAGCACGGCGAAGGGCAGCGCGAGCACGATGCCGCAGCGCACGAGCACTCCTGCGAAACCCTGGCCCTGCTCACTGATCCCGAAGTCGTCCGCCGCGAAGTTCACCGTCTGGGTGAACAGGGTGTTCACGAACGCCGACGGCATCGACACGGCCGCGAGAAGACCGAGGACGAGCACGTGTCGCGGCTCGAGCCGGTCGGGCGGTGCCCAGGCCGGTGGTGCGCCGGTCCCGGCAGAGCGGTGCTTCAACGATGCCCGGACCGGCCACCGGAAAAGCCACCCGAACCAGGGGATGTCGAGGCGATACGTGGTGGTGTCGACCACCCGGCCGTCGCGTACTTCGATGGTGCGGCGGTACTCCTGGAACGGACCCTCGGCCTGCTCGAGTTCCAGTGACTCGCCCTCGGCGAGCCGATCGGCGACGACGCGCTCGGCCACGAGGCCATTGCGGGGACGCCGGGCGTGCTCGAGTTCGGATGCCGTCCAGGAGCGAACGACTCGGCGGGGGGGCCTGAGCACGTGCCGACAGTAATACCGGGCATACTGGTCAGCCATGTCGCCGAGCCCGCTCGACCCGAGCCATCCCCGCGACCCGCTGGCACCCGACCGACGCCTCTCCGATGCCGTCGTCGTGGTGCACCGATCGGGCCCGCTCCGGGGCGAGGTCGTCGTCCCCGGTGCGAAGAACTCGGTGCTGAAGCTGATGGCGGCGACCCTGCTCGCCGACGGGTCCCATCACCTCACCAACGTGCCCGACATCGCCGACGTGTCGATCATGAGCGATCTGCTCGCCGCGATCGGTGTCACGACCACCCGACCGGCGCCGGGCGAGCTGCTGATGGAGAACACCGGCGACATCACGCCGGTGGCCCCGTACGAACTCGTCGAGCGCATCCGCGCCTCGATCAACGTGCTCGGCCCGCTCCTCGGACGCTTCGGGCGCGTCCGGCTGTCGCTGCCCGGCGGTGACGACTTCGGCTCACGGCCGATCGACATGCACCTCAGCGGCCTCGAGGCGATGGGCGCGACGATCATCCTCGACCACGGCGACGTCGTCGCGACCGCCGACCGGTTGCACGGTGCCGACGTCACCTTCGAGTTCCCGAGCGTCGGTGCCACCGAGAACATCCTCACGGCCGCCGTCCACGCCAAGGGCACCACGGTCATCGACAACGCCGCCCGCGAGCCGGAGATCTCCGATCTCTGCCGCATGCTCGTCGCGATGGGCGCCGACATCGAGGGGATCGGTACCTCGCGGCTCGTCGTGCACGGCGTCGAGCCGGGCACGCTGCGCGCCACGAGCCACGACACCGTGCCCGACCGCATCCAGGCGGCCACCTATCTCGCTGCGGCGGCAGTCACCGGCGGCGAACTGTTCCTGCGCGGCGCCCGTGCCGACCACATGGACATGCTCCTGCGCCGCTTCACCGACATGGGGCTCGAGCTGGTGCCGCAGCACGACGGGCTGAGCGTCTATGCACCGGAGCGGTTGAAGGCGATCGACGTGGCGACCCTGCCGTACCCCGGGATCGCCACCGACTACAAGCCGCTGATCGTCACGATGTTGGCCGTCGCCGACGGGGTGGGGATCGTGACCGAGAACCTCTACCCCGGTCGGTTCCGCTACGTCGAGGAGCTGTGCCGGCTCGGTGCCGACATCCGCACCGACGGCCACCACGCGGTGGTGCGCGGCCGGTTCTCGCTGAGCGGTGCGCCCGTGCGCGCCCCCGACATCCGCGCCGGTGCGGCGCTCGTGGTCGCCGGACTCGTCGCCGAGGGCAGCACGACGATCAGCGGTGTGCACCACATCGACCGCGGCTACGACGATCTCGTCGGCCGGCTCGCGGCGGTGGGTGCGTCGATCGAACGTCGCCCACCGCGCTGAGACAGCGCCGAACCGGGTCAGGGGCCCGTGCGCTCCGCGGGGTCCGGGGGCGGCGTCATCGAGGACGTGGCGCGGTCGACGCGGCGCTTCGCGAGCCGCAGGAGCAGCACCACCACGGCCATGGGGCCGACGATGAGCAGGATCTCGTCCCAGCCGCCCTGATGGGCGAGCACGATGCCCAGCGGCGTCCTCACACGACCTCGAGGACCATCAGCACCTCGCCCGTCTCGTGGCTCTCGAGCTCGAACGATCCGGCCTGATTGGCCACGAAGGTGAACGTGGCGGTCTGACCGGCGGCCATCACCTGGTTGTCGCCGAGGTCGTAGCCGTGGAGATGGAACTCGTCCTCGTCGTCGGGGTTGGTGACCGACAGGGCGATCGTGGCGCCGAGCGGGACGCGCTCGATCCGCTCGGGATCGGCATCGAGGCCGACGGTGACGCTGAGCGAGTACGGCAGATCGGCGGTGACCGGCGGCAGGGGGATGTCGCCCGTGCCGACCGGCAGGGGGATGTCACCGGTACCGAGCGGGATGTCGCCCGTGCCGACCGGCAGATCGGCGGTGTCGGACGGCGCCGCGGTAGCGGCCGGGACGCTCGTGGACGGAGCGGGAGCGGCGGTCTCGACCGCCACCGTGGTGGTGCTCGCGGTGTCGTCGGCATCGTCGCCACCGCCGCAGGCGGTGACGAGGAGCAGTGCCAGCACGGACGCGCCGGCGAGGCTCGGACGTGTTCTCATGAGTCGCCATCGTACGGCGGCTCCTGGTTGAATGGGCGTTGCCCCGTCCGAAAGCCCTCACCTCGCATGCGCGCCCTCGTCGAAGCCACGATCGAAGTCATCCGTCCCGCACTGCAGGCCGACGGTGGCGACATCGTTCTCCGCGACGTGGATCCCACCACCGGGGTGGTGTCGGTCACCCTGCTCGGTGCGTGCGGCAACTGTCCGGCCAGCACGCAGACGCTGAAGGCCGGGATCGAACGGATCATGAAGGACCGCGTCGCGGGCGTGACCGAGGTGGTCAACGTCGACGGCACCGACCGCACCGATCCAACGGACGAAGTCGTCCACCGGGACTGAAGCCACCTAGCGTTCTCCCCGTCCGTCCTGCCCCTCCGGCCCCGATCGATTCGACCCAGCATGAGCCGCCGCCACCGTCCCACCGCCGAACTGTTCGCCGACGCCCGCACGGGTGACCGCGCCGCGATCGCCCGCCTGCTCTCGCTCGTCGAGCGAGGTGGCGACGAAGCTCGCGAGATCGGTCGCCTCGCCTCGCCGCTCGGTGGCACCGCGTACACGGTCGGCCTCACCGGCGCACCGGGAGCGGGCAAGAGCACGCTCACGAGCGCCACCATCGGGCACTTGCGCAAGCAGGACATCGAGGTCGCCGTGTTGGCGATCGACCCGTCGTCGCCGTTCACCGGTGGTGCGATCCTCGGTGACCGCGTGCGCATGCAGGACCATGCCACCGACCCCGGCGTCTTCATCCGGTCGATGGCCACCCGCGGCCACCTCGGCGGACTCTCGCTCGCCGCGCCCGAGGCCGTGCGCCTCCTGGACGCGATCGGTCGCCGCTGGATCCTGGTGGAGACCGTCGGCGTGGGCCAGGTGGAGGTCGAGATCGCCGGCAAGGCCGACACCACGGTGGTCGTCGTCAACCCCGGGTGGGGCGACAGCGTGCAGGCCAACAAGGCAGGCCTGATGGAGATCGCCGACGTGTTCGTGATCAACAAGGCCGACCGCAAGGGCGCCGACGAGACCCGCCGCGACCTCGAGCAGATGCTCGACCTGAGCGACCTGCCCCACGACGCGTGGCGGCCGCCGATCGTGCCGGTGGTGGCCACCGAGGGCAAGGGCGTCGTCGACCTGTGGGACACGGTGTTGGCCCACCGGGAGCACATCACGACGTCTGGCGAACTCGACCGCCGCCGTGCGTTCCGACTGCGCGAGGAGCTGCGCGAGATCGTGGCGCGTCGCCTCGAGCAGAAGGCCCGCGAGATCGCCACCGGCGAGAAGTGGGACGACCTGCAGCAGCAGGTGCTCGAACGCCAGCTCGACCCGTGGGGTGCCGCCGACGCGATGCTCGACGGCATCGGAGCCTGACCTCGCCCACACCGGGCACACCGGGCACACCGGGCACTCCGCGACCGGGATCGACCGGGGTGGCGGCAGCTAGCGTCGGCCGCATGGCCGAACTGGTGCTCCTCGAGCGACGCGACGACGGTGTCGCGGTCGTCACGCTCAACAACCCGAAGGTGAACGCACTCTCGCAGGAGGTGCTGGCAGATCTCCGCGAGGTGGTCGCCGAACTCGCGGCGGATCTCCCGGGTGCGGTGGTCGTCACCGGTGGTGAACGGATCTTCGCCGCCGGCGCCGACATCTCCCAGTTCGGCGGACCTGCCGAGGCGCACCGCATCGGCATCGGGTTCCACTCCACGCTCGACGCACTCGCGGCGCTGCCCCGGTTCGTGATCGCCGCCGTCAGCGGCTACGCCCTCGGTGGGGGCTGCGAGTTGGCGATGGCGTGCGACTACCGCATCGCCGGCGAGAAGGCCGTGTTCGGCCAACCCGAGATCCTGCTCGGCATCATCCCCGGCGGCGGCGGCACCCAGCGCCTCCCCCGGCTCGTGGGCCCGAGCCGGGCCAAGGAGCTGATGATCACCGGTCGCCAGGTCAAGGCCGCCGAGGCGCTGCGCATCGGACTCGCCGACGAGGTCGTCCCCAACGAGCAGCTCCACGAGCGGGCGCTGGCGCTCGCCGCCGAGGTCGCGACCGGCGCCCTCGTGGCGCAGGCCCTCACCAAGCAGGCGGTTGACCGAGGCCTCGGGCAGACCCTCGCCGAGGGCCTCATGCTCGAGCGCCACCTGTTCACCGAGGCGTTCACCACCGACGACAGCCGCATCGGCGTCGCCAGCTTCCTCGAGCACGGGCCTGGCAAGGCCGAGTTCACGGGGCGCTGATCATGGTCGGCCCCGAACGAACCAGCGTGGACATCACCAGCGCCGCCGGTGTGCGGCTGCACGTCGAGATCGACGGCCCCGCGGACGGACCGCCCGTCCTCGTGCTGCACGGCATCACGGGCTGCACCGCCACGTGGGACTGGCTCGTCCCGACGGTCGCCGCGACCCACCGCATGGTCCGCCTCGACTTCCGCGGCCACGGCGACTCCGATCGCACGCCCGACGCCTACCACTCCGAGGGGTACGTCGCCGATGCCACCGCCGTCTGCGAGGCACTGTTCGACCGGCCCTGCACGGTGATCGGCCACTCGTTGGGCGGCGTCACCGCGCTGGGCCTCGCGCAGACACGACCCGATCTGGTCGAGGCCCTCGTGCTCGAGGACCCACCGATGGGCCGCAGCGCCGGGGCGCAGACGCTCGAGGGCAACACGCTGCTCGACGCGTTCCGCATGATGCGCCAGTCGGTGCCGGCGCTGCAGGCATCGGGCATCGACCTCGCCACGCTCACCGCGATGCTCGGCCAGACGCCGAGTGCCTCCGGGCCGACCTTCGGCGAGGCGCTGCACGACGACGCGGTCGCCGCGATGGCGTCGGCACTGCTGCGGCTCGACGCCACCGTGCTCGATCCGGTGATCGCGGGTGCCGTGATGACCTGGGTGTACGACGTCGATCGTCCGATCACCCAGCGCGGCGTGCTGGTGGCCGCCGACCCGACGTCACCCGATTGTGTGTGCCGGCCCGAGTTCATCGAGCGGGCGGTCGCCGCCGGCACCTCGCTCGAGGTGCGCACGCCCGCCGGGGCCGGTCACCTGATCCACGACAGCCGTGCCACGCGCGACCACGTGGGCGAGGCCGTACGGGACGTGCTCGGCGTCTGAACGAGGGGTCTGAACCGGACGGCGGTCGTGGTGACCCTCGCCCGTCCCGGTCCGATCAGCCGGCCCAGGCGGCCTTGCCCGTCTCCACAGCGGAGATCAGCGCAGGATGGGTCGGGAGCACGCGCACCGTGAACCCATAGGGACCGGCGGCGTGGACGCGGTAGGTGCACGAGTACAGGTCGCCACCGGACGGCGTCATCGAGATCGCCTCCGGTCGGCCCACGAACTCGCCGGTGGAGTCGATCGAGCCGTGCAGCAGTTGCACGTTCACGTCGCTCGCCTGCAGCCCGTTCAGATACACGTGGGCGCGTGCCGTGCGCTCGTCGCCTTCGTGCGCGGACCCGGTGTCACCGTCGACGCTGGTGACCCGGATGTTGTTCCAATTCGCGTTGATCGACTGCTTCCACGAGGCGAGGGAGCGGGCCTGGGCCCAGTCGCCGGCCGAGGTGGCGGCGGCGCTGGCGGCGGCCGGTTCGTACAACTCGGTGACGTAGTCGCGGACCATGCGTGCGGCCGTGACGAACGGTCCGAGGGAGGTCCAGTTGTGCTTCATCGTGTCGACCCAGCCATGCGGCACGCCCGAGGTGTCACGGTTGTAGAACAGCGGCACGATCTCGCGCTCGAGCAGACCGAACAGACTGGTCGCCTCGCGCAGGTCGCGGCGAGACGTGTCGGGGTCGTCGTCGGCCGACGCGATGGCCCACCCGTTCTCGCCGTCGAAGCACTCGTCCCACCAACCGTCGAGGATGCTGCAGTTCAGCGCACCGTTCAGTGCGGCCTTCATGCCGCTGGTGCCGCAGGCCTCGAGCGGCCGGCGCGGGTTGTTCAGCCACACGTCGCAACCGTGGTACATCAAGCGCGCGACGGCCATGTCGTAGTCGGGGACGAACAGGAACCGGTGGCCGACGTCGAGATGGCGGGCGAACAGCTCGATCTCGCGGATCATGTCCTTGCCGGGCTGATCGGCCGGATGGGCCTTGCCGGCGAACACGAACTGCACGGGTCGATCGGCGCTCAGGAGCATCTCGCGCAGACGGTCGGGCTGCGACAGCAGCAGCGTCGCCCGCTTGTAGGTGGCGAAACGACGGGCGAAGCCGATCGTGAGTGCGTCGGGGTCGAGCAGCGCATCGCCGAGGCGGGACCGGACGAACTCGACGAGCTGGGCGCGGCCGACGCGGCGGGCAGCCCAGATCTCGGCGGCGGGCACCGACTCGACGCCCTTCCAGGATGCGGCATCCGCGCCGTCCCACACGCCGCCGACGGAGCTGCGCAGGATCGCGTCGATCGGGTCGCTGACCCAGGTGTGCGCGTGCACACCGTTGGTGATCGCACCGATCGGTACCTCGTCGACGGGGATGTCGGGCCACAGGCCACCGAACATCTCGCGGCTGACCTCCCCGTGGAGCTGGGCCACACCGTTCGAGCGGCCACCGAGCCGGAGTCCCATGACCGCCATGTTGAAGCGGGTGTCCTCGGGCTCGTCGGGACGGTGCCCGAGGCTCATGAGGGTGTCGAAGTCGGTGCCGCACGCGAGCGCGAACTGTCCGAAGTACCGCTCCATCACCGACCGCTCGAAGCGGTCGATGCCGGCCGGTACCGGGGTGTGGGTGGTGAAGACGCCGCCGGCGCGCACCGCCTCGACGGCCTCGGCGAAGCTGAGCGGGGTGCGCCCACCGGCGCCGGAGACGAGCTCGCGGATGCGCTCGAGCGACAAGAAGCCGGCGTGGCCCTCGTTGGTGTGGAACACCTCGGGTTCGAGGCCGAGCGCGCGCAGGACGCGCACGCCGCCGATGCCGAGGACGATCTCCTGGCGGAGTCGGTGCTCGGCGTCGCCGCCGTAGAGGCGATTGGTGATGCCGAACCCGTCGGGGCTGTTGCCGTCGACCGCGGTGTCGAGCAGGTACAGCTTGACGCGGCCGACCTCCACCTCCCAGGCCCGCACCTTCACCGTGTCACCGGCGATGTCGACCTCCACCTGCACGCCCGTGTCGGCGAGTGCGAGACCGCTCGTGTCGAGACGCGGGAAGCGCTCCTCCTGGTAGCCGTCGGCGTTGAGCCGTTGGCGGAAGTATCCCTCGGCGTAGAGCAGGCCGATCGCGACGAGCGGCACACCGAGGTCGCTGGTGGCCTTCAGGTGGTCGCCGGCGAGGATGCCGAGGCCGCCGCTGTACTGCGGGAGCGTCTCGCTGATGCCGAACTCGGGCGAGAAGTACGCCACCAGGTGCAGCGGCGAGCCGGTGCGCCCCTGGAACCAGCGCGGCTCCTGGGTCGCTGCGTCGAGGCGGGCCTTGGCGGCGAGCGTGGCCTGGACGATCGAGTCGTCCGCGGCGAGGGCTGCCCAGCGCTCGGGTTCGATCGAGGCGAGCAGCCGCAGCGGGTCGTGGCCCGACGCCGCCCACTGGACGGGATCGAGCCGGTCGAACAGGTGCTTGGTCTCGCGGTCCCAGGTCCAGTGGAGGTTGGTGGCGACCTCACGCAGCGACTCGAGCGTCGGCGGGATCGCGGGCACGACGGTGAAATGTCGGACGGCACGCATGACCACCGAGGGTAGTGGAAATCGTCGTCTCCGGCCGTCAAGACCGTGTGAAGAGTGCGAGTCCAGTGTGCTGCCGGACTGGACAGCCGCCACCGTGGTTCCAGCCGCCTGGCGGTGGATCACGTCGCTGAGCAGGGGCGACGTGATCGGGAGGGTGGCGTGATCGTGGCGAGATGGGACCACGGCACGGGCGCGAGTGGAAAGGAGTGGAACAGAGCTGGAACAGCCGTGGAATCGACTGGAATCAGCGTGGAAGTGATGGAACGACGCGGTCAGCGTCGCGCCGTCTCGTACACCTTGACGGTCGCCGCCGCGATCGCTGCCCACGTGTAGTGGTCTTCGATGAGCGTCGCAGCACGCGCCGTCATCGCCGCGGCGCCGGCAGGATCGGCCAGCACCTGCTCGATCCGGTCGGCGAGGTCGTGGTGGTTGCCGGGTTCGAACAGCAGCCCGGCATCGGTGCCGTCGACGATCTCGGCGAGGCCGCCTGTGCGCGCCACGATCGTGGGGGCGCCCGCGGCCATCCCTTCGAGGGCGACGATGCCGAAGGGTTCGTACAGCGACGGGATGATCACGCACCCGGCGCGTTGCAGGATCCGGCGCAGGTCGTCGTCGGGGACGAACCCGGCCAGGTCGACGATGTCGGTGACGCCTTCGACGTCGATCTGCGTCTGCAGTTCGGGCAGGTAGCTGCCGCGCCCGGCGATGATGCATCGCACGTCGGGCACCCGGCTGCGCAGCTCGGCGATCGCGCGCACGAGGACCTGGAAGCCCTTCTCGTATTGGACCCGTCCCCATGCGACGACGAGCGGCTCGCGCTCGCCGGTCGACGGCGGCAGCTTCCAGAGCGCCGGGTCGACACCGTTGGGCACGAGGTGCACCTTCTCCATCGGGAGTTCGAAGCCACCCACCACCTCGCGGACCATGAAGCGCGAGCAGGCGATCACCTCGCGGGCCTGGTACGTGAGCCACCACTCGACCGCGTTGATCGCCGCCGGCATGCCCATCGGGACGTGCCCGCCGTGCCGACCACGTTCGGTGGCGTGGATCGTGGCCACGAGCGGCAACCCCCAGAGCGTCTTCAGCGTGTCGCCGGCCCACGCCACCAGCCAGTCGTGGGCGTGGACGACGTCGGGGCGCCAGTCGTCGAGACGGGCGGCCATCCCGACCAGCTGGTGGTTCGCCGATGCCATGCGGGCCACGAGGTCGCCGTCGGGCAACCACGGGAGGTCGGCCGAGGCGCGCAACACGCGGACCCCGTCGACCACCTCGTCGTCGGCGACGTCGGGCGCACCCGGCTCCTGCCGCTGGAGGCTGATCACGACCACCTCGTGGCCGGCCCGGGCCATCGCCCTCGTCAGACCGTCGACGTGTGCGGCGATGCCACCGACGACGAACGGTGGGTACTCCCACGAGAGCATGAGCACGCGCATTGCCGCGACCGTAGTGCGGTGGGCCACCCGTGCCGCGCTCCCGGTCGGCTCCCGGTCGGCTCCAGGTCGGCTCCAGGTCGGCTCCCGGTCGGCTCCGGGATGCCTCCCCGTCCGGCTCTCGGATGCGCGACCCGCGAATCACCTACGCTCGGGATGTGCTGCTCCCGGACCTCGACCTCCACCTCCTCGGCGAAGGGACCCATCGGCGTCTCTGGGAGGTGCTCGGCGCGGTGCAGCTCGACGACGACACGATCCGGTTCGCCGTGTGGGCACCGAACGCTCGCGGCGTGGAGGTCGTCGGCGACTGGAACGGATGGGCCCCCGAGGCGCTCGCGCCGCAGGCCGGCTCCGGGGTGTGGTCCGTCGTCTGCCCCGCGGCGAGGCCCGGGCATCGCTACAAGTACCTCGTCCACGGCGCCGACGGACAGGTCGTGATGAAGGCCGACCCGATGGCCACGTCGGCCGAGTGCCCGCCGTCGGACGCGAGCGTGGTGGCCGGCCGTAGCGGGTACCTGTGGGGCGACGACGCATGGCTCGAGAACCGTTCGGCCGGTGCCGCCCGCCCGCTGCGGATCTACGAGGTGCACCTCGGGTCCTGGCGGCACGGTCTGAGCGACTACCGGTCGATGGGCGATGCGATCGCCGACCACGTGAGCGCGCTCGGTTTCACCCACGTCGAACTGCTGCCCGTCGCCGAGCACCCGTTCGGCGGTTCGTGGGGCTACCAGGTCACCGGGTACTACGCGCCCACCGCGCGCTACGGCGCGCCCGACGACTTCCGTGCGTTCGTCGACGCCCTCCACCGCCGCGGCATCGGCGTGATCCTCGACTGGGTGCCGGCGCACTTCCCGAAGGACCGCTGGAGCCTCGCCCGCTTCGACGGCACGGCGCTGTACGAACACGCCGATCCCCGCCAGGGCGAGCACCCCGACTGGGGCACGTACGTCTTCAACTACGGCCGCAACGAGGTGCGCAACTTCCTCGTCGCCAACGCCCTCTACTGGCTGCAGGAGTTCCACATCGACGGGCTGCGCGTCGACGCCGTGGCGAGCATGTTGTACCTCGACTACTCCCGCAAGGAGGGCGAGTGGATCCCGAACGAGTTCGGGGGCCGCGAGAACCTCGCCGCGATCGAGTTCATGCGCCAGCTCAACGGCGTCGTCGGCGCCGAGTGCCCCGGGGCGATGATGATCGCCGAGGAGAGCACGTCGTGGCCGAAGGTCACCCACCCGCCCGAGTTCGGCGGCCTGGGCTTCACCCACAAGTGGAACATGGGGTGGATGCACGACACCCTCGGCTACCTGAAGAACGACCCGGTGCACCGGCGGTGGCACCACCACGAGCTCACCTTCGGCCTGCTGTACGCGTTCACCGAGCGGTTCGTGCTCCCGCTGAGCCACGACGAGGTCGTCCACGGCAAGGGGAGCATGCTCGCCAAGATGGCCGGCGACGACTGGCAGCGCTTCGCCAACCTCCGCGCCCTCTACGCATGGATGTGGGCCCTGCCGGGATCGCCGCTGGTGTTCATGGGCGCCGAGCTCGCGTCGTGGACCGAGTGGAACGACGCCGCAGGGCTGCCATGGCACCTCCTCGATCACGCCCCGCACCGCGGGGTGCGCGATCTCGTCGCCGCCCTCAACGCCGCGTCCGACGCGTGGCCGGCGGTGTGGGAGCGCGACCAGGATCCGATGGGCTTCCAGTGGCTCGAGGCCGACGACGCCGAGAACTCGGTGTACGGCTTCCTGCGTTGGGCAGACGCCGGCAACCACGCCGTGGCGTGCTCGGTGAACTTCACGCCCGTTCCGCGCGGCGGGTACCGCGTCGGTCTGCCCTGGGCGGGCACGTGGGAGATCGTCGTCGACACCGACGCCGTGCAGTTCGGTGGCAGTGGCTTCAACGGCGGGCGCACGACCACGGAGGCCGACGCGACCCCGTGGCAGGGGCAGCCGTGCTCCGCGGTCGTCGACCTGCCGCCGCTCGGCGCGATCTGGCTGGCCGCGCACCGCCCCTGACGTCCACCGACAGGCCCGGACGCCGCACCACGCCCCGCACGACCGACCAGACCGCGCCCGCGACATGACCGACCCCGCACACGCCCGCCCGTCCGCCGGTCCATCGGCTGCACGCCCGCCCCACCCGTGGCGCGATCCTGCGCTGCGGCCCGTCGTCGCTGCGAGCGTCACCCTCGGCGCGGCGGTGGGGGTGTTCGCGATCTCGTTCGGCGTCGGCTCGGTCAGCGCCGGCGCCTCGGTGCTGCAGACATGCGTCATGTCGCTGCTCGTGTTCACCGGCGCCTCGCAGCTGTCGGCGGTCAGCGTGATCGGGGCGGGCGGCACGACCGCCTCGGCGCTCGGTGGAGCGCTCGTGCTGGCGGCGCGCAACGGCGTCTACGCGCTCACCATGGGCAGACGCATCGAGGGACGGCTGCCCACCCGGCTCGTCGCCGCCCAGCTCACCATCGACGAGTCGACCGCGATGTCGGTCGCGCAGGACGACCCGATCGCGCAGCGGGCAGCGTTCTGGATCACGGGCCTGAGCGTGTACGTGTTCTGGAACACGGGCACGCTGATCGGGGCGCTCCTCGGCACGGCGATCGACCCGGTCACGTTCGGTCTCGACGCCGCGTTCCCCGCCGCATACGTCGCGATGGTGTGGCCGCAGCTCCGCTCGCCGCGCGGCCGGTGGGCGGCCCTGATCGGGTCGGTTCTGTGCCTCGCGCTCGTGCCGGTGCTCCCCGTCGGCGTGCCGATCCTGTGCGCGGCGCTCGCGGTGCTCGTCGGCATCCCGCCCGATCACAGCGCCACCCAGGGGATCACCCCGTGACCTGGACGCTCGTGCTCGCGCTCGCTGCCGGCGCCTTCGCGTCCAAGGCCGTCGGCTTCTTCCTGCTCGCCGGGCGGCCGCTGCCGGCGGTGGTCGACCGGTGCCTCGCGCTGATCCCCGCCGCCGTGGTCGCCGCGCTGGTGGTGAAGGACACGTTCAGCTCGGGGCAGCACCTCGAGATCGATCCACGGGCGCTCGGTGTCGGCGTCGCCGTCGTGGCGGTGTGGCGGCGGGCGCCGTTCGTGCTCGTCGTGGTGCTCGCCGCCACCGTGACCGCCGTCGCCCGACAGGCGGGCTGGCGCTGACCGGCCGGCGTTGACCGGGCAGCGGGTCAGGGCTGTTCGACGATGCGGGCCAGGCCGCGCAGGTTGCGCCGCCAGATGGCGCCCATCACCAGCTTGCCGCCGATCCACGCGCCGATCGGCCCACCCAACCACCAGGGGAAGATCAGCTCCTCCGCCCACGTGAACCGCGTGCGCCGACCGAGGTCGATCGGGGTGAGGGTGAACATGCCGGTGCCGGTCACGATGCCGGTGTGGCGGACGCCCATGGCCTCGCCGGGCCGCCACTCGGTGATCTCCATCTTGTCGACCAGTTCGATCGGGCCGACCTTGGTGTCGCACAGGAAGCGGGTGCCGACCCCTCGCGTCTGATCGGTCTCGAAGCGGATGGCGACGGCGTCGTGCATCCAGTCGACGTGACGCTCGACGGGTTCGACGACCTCCCAGACCCGCTCGGTGGTCGCATCGATCTCGATCGAGACCGAGATGTGGGCCACGTCAGGCGTGGACGGCGACGTCGCGCAGGTGCGCCGCCGCGGTCTCTGGCGGCACGATGTTGATGAGCACGCCCGTGCCCCGCTCGAACCCCGCCGTGGTGACGAGCTTCGGCCAGATGCTCACGTACCAGTGGAACGCGCCGGTGTAGTGGTGCGGTGCCGTGCGGAACACGAGGTTGAAGCTGACGTCGCCGACGGCCTCGCGCAGGTGGGCGATGGCGTCGCGGATCGCGATGCCCATGGCCGCCAGCGTGGCGTCGTTGGAGTCGGTGAGGTGGAGGTCGTGGCTGCGCGGGATGATCATCATCTCGAACGGCGAACCGCTCCAGAACGGGCAGATGCACACGACGTCGTCGTTCGCGAACACGACCCGCTTGCCGTCGACGAGCTCGGCCTCGACCGTGGCGCACAGGATGCAGCCACCCTCGAACCGGCTGAAGCCACGCTGCTCCTCGAGCACCTCGCCCGGCACGAACGGCAGCCCGAGGAGCTGGCCGTGCGGGTGGGCGAGCGACGCGCCGGCCTCGCGGCCGTGGTTGATGATCGCCTGGGTGAACCGCAGGTTGGTGGCGCTGGCGTGCTCCTGGAAGCGGCGCTGCAGCACGCGCATCATGTCGGCGGCGTCGACGTCGCTCAGGCTGTGCAGCCCACCGTTGTGGTCGGGCGTGTACACGAACACCTCGTGGATGCCGCTGGCCTCGGCCTCGACGTGCACGGGACCGAGGTGGTGCACCGAGAACGGTTCGTCGCCGTAGAAGGCCGGATACTTGTTCGGCATCACGCGCATCTTCCAGCTGCCGCCGGCGTCGAGTTGCTCGAGCGACGGGGCCGTCGCTTCCTCGTTGCCGGGGCAGAACGGACAGGGACGGTCGGGCCCGGCCTCGACCTCGGCCATCCGGGGCGCGAAGTCGCTGGGCCGTTCGGCCCGCTCGGCGACGATGGTGACCCATCGGCCGGTGAGTGGGTTCAGGCGAAGTTGGCTCACAGCACCCACCACCTTAGAGCGATTGTTCTGGTCATGTACGAACCTGTCCCGGTTTTCCCGCCGACGTGTACACCGTCACATGGCGGTCGCTGGCGCTGTCGAAGGTGCTGCGGTCGTAGTCGGCCCAGCGTTCCGCCACCCCGAGACCACTGTGCGCGGCCATCCGGTCGAGCTCGGCCGGATCGGCCCAGCGGATCGACCACGGACGGAGGCGGACGCCGCCCGATTCGGAGAACTCGATGAACTGGCCCTCGGCCAGCTGGGTGGTCGCGTCGTGCACGCTCGCGCTGAGCACGACCGAATCGGCCGTCATCGACCGGACCGTGACCTGTGAGCCCCGGGGGCGCTCGTCGGCCCCGTCGGCTCCATCGGCCCCGTGCTGGTGGCGCGGCACGAATGCCTCGACGACGAACGCGCCACCGGGCGACAGGACCGCGGCCACGCGGTCGAAGCACGCCTGCTGCAGTTCGGCGGTCGTGAGGTTGAACACGGTGTTGTACGCGGCGAGGACCACGTCGTACTGCCCCGAGGGCAGATCGTCGACCATGTCGCCCAGCACCGTCTTGACGGTCCTGTCGGGGTCGGCGGATGCAAGTCGTTCCAGCATCTTCCGGCTGCTGTCGACACCGGTGACCTCGCCGACCCGCGCTGCGAGCGGGAGGGCGAGGCGGCCGGTGCCCACGCCGAGCTCGAGCACCGATCCGGGTCGCGTGCCGCCCGAGGTGGCCACGTCGACGACGAACGACACCGTGGTCTCGAGGTCGGTGATGTCCGCGTACCAGTCGTCGTACACGTCGGCGAACGCATCGCCGTAGGAGTCGGATCGGAAGCCCCGCACCCCCGCATCATCGCTCGTCGGTAGCGTGGGAGCCATGTCGGGACGCGCCGTGGACCCCTCACCCCAGCAGCACCAGCGCGACCAACACGACCCGCGTGACCAGCAGGGTCGGCTCGTGTACCTCGATCACGCCGCCACCACGCCGATGCGCCGGGAGGCGATCGATGCGATGTTGCCGTTCCTCGACCAGCAGTACGCGAACCCGAACGGCTCGCACCGCTTCGCCCGACAGGCGAGAGCCGCGCTCGACGACGCCCGTGAGCTCGTCGCGTCGGTCCTCGGCTGCGCGCCGGGCGAGGTGATCTTCACCGGCGGTGGCACCGAGAGCGACAACACGTCCGTCCTCGGCGTGGTCGCGGCCCGAGGTGGCACCGCGGTGTGTCCGAGCGTCGAACACCACGCGGTGCTCCACCCGGTCGAGCACGTGCACGGCCGCGTCGTGCCGGTCGACCGCAGCGGTCGCGTCGACCTCGAGCAGCTCGCCGCAGCGATCGACCGCAACGTGTCCGTGGTGTCGGTGATGGCCGTCAACAACGAGGTCGGCACGATCACCGACGTCGCCGCAGCAGCGGCGGTCGCCCGCCGGTCGAACCCCGAGGTCGTGGTGCACACCGACGCGGTACAGGCCGCGTCCTGGCTCGACCTGCGCACGATCACCCCGCACGTCGACCTGTTGTCGCTGTCGGCGCACAAGTTCGGCGGCCCGAAAGGCGTCGGCGTGCTCGTGGCGCGCGTCCGAGCCCGGTTCGAGCCGTTGCTCATCGGTGGAGGTCAGGAGCGCGAGCGGCGCAGCGGAACGCAGAACGTGGCCGGCATCGTCGCGATGGCCGAGGCGCTGCGTCTCGCCGATCATGAGCGCGAGACGGAGCGGGTGCGGCTCACCGCGCTGCGCGACCGGCTCGTGGACGGCATCGCCGGTCGACTCGACGGCGTGATGGAAACGGTGCCCCGCGAGCACAAGGTGGCGGGCTCGGCGCACCTGTGCCTGCAGGGCGTCGAGAACGAGGCGTTGCTGTTCCTGCTCGACGAGGCGGGCGTCTGCGCGAGCGCCGCCTCGGCGTGCGCGGCGGGAGCGATGGAGCCTTCACACGTCCTCGCCGGCATGGGCGTCGACCGCGAGTGGGCAGCCGGTGCGCTGCGACTGACGTTGGGGCGCACCACCACCGACGTGGATGTCGACCGCGCCGTCGATGCGGTCGTCGGTGCCGTCACCCGCATCCGTGGCCACGCCTCCGGTGCGCTCGCCGACGTGACGACAGGAGACCGTCGATGAAGGTGCTCTGCGCGATGAGCGGCGGCGTCGACTCGTCCGTGGCCGCGGCCGAATTGCTCGCCGACGGACACGAGGTGGTCGGCGTCACCATGCGTCTCTGGGGCGGCGACAGCGACACCGGGTGCTGCTCGATCGCCGATGTCGACGACGCCCGTCGCGTCGCGCAGCAGCTCGGCATCGACCACCTCGTGTTCAACTTCACGGACGACTTCGACCGCCACGTGGTCGAACCGTACGTCGATGCCCACGCGCACGGCCTCACGCCGAACCCGTGCATCGAGTGCAACCGGCACCTGAAGTTCGCCCGCCTGAGCGAGCGCGCCGATCTGCTCGGCTTCGATGTCGTGGCCACCGGCCACCACGCCCGGATCGTCGAGCACGACGGCCACCACTACGTCGCACGCGGCGCCGACGCCGCCAAGGACCAGAGCTACGTGGTCCACATGCTGCCCCAGCGCGAGCTCGCCCGAACCCTGTTCCCCGTCGGCCACCTCACCAAGGCCGAGGTGCGACGTCGCGCCGATGCCGCCGGGCTGCGCACGGCCCACAAGCCCGACAGTCAGGACGTGTGCTTCATCACCCACACCGGCGGCCGCGAGCAGTTCCTCGGCGATCGCATCCCGTTCCGCCCGGCCCGCGTGGTCGACGCCGACGGTGCCGAGGTCGGTGCCGTCGACGCCGTCGAGCTCGTCACCATCGGGCAGCGGCGTGGCATCGGCTTGCCTGGCGGGGGACCCAAGCGGTACGTGGTGGACGTCGACGTCGCCGCGGGTCGCGTCGTCGTCGGCGACGAACGCGAGCTGTACACGGGCACGACCCGTGTCACGACGATGACATGGGCCGCGTCCGTCGCGTCGGGCGACGTCCTGGTGCAGTGCAGTGCGCACGGCGACGCCCGGCGGGCGAGCGCACACGTCGATGCCGAGTCGGGCGAGGTGGTGCTCGACTGGGCAGAACCCCAACGGCGCGTCGCTCCCGGCCAGAGCGTGGTGCTGTACGACCTCGGCGACGAGCGCGTGCTCGGCGGTGGCATCGCCCGCTGAACGGGCGCCGGCGCGCCGGCCGGGACTCAGCCGACGGCGAGCGAACGTTCGCCGGCCGCGTGCAGCAGCCGCCCGGGTCGGGTGGGTGCGACCAGGAACGAGAGCACGTGCAGCGCCGTCCCGCCCGGCTTCGACCGGGTGCCGGCGAGCACGACCGTCGTCGACTCCGACACCGTCACCTCCACCGCGTGACCGCCGGTCGGGCCGGTGAAGTCGGCCGCCTGCGTGTCGGCCGGCGCGAGGCGCGCGCGGCGGAGGATCGCGCTGGGGAACATCACCGTCTCGGCGAGCACCACGTGGTCGTGGAGCACGAAGCCGGCCGGGACGAGCACGACCCACCGGCGCGTCAGACGATGGAAGCGAGGGAGCAGGAACCAGCCGAGCGCCAACGCTGCCGCGGTGACCACGACGCCGACGATCCAGCTGCCGGCAGCGAGCGCCAGGGGGCCGACGAGGACGCCCGCACACCAGACGGACCACGACACCACGGTCGGCACGTAGAACGCCGCCGGTGGGCGCAACAGGAACCGCTGCTCGTCGCCGTACGCGGAGGCCTGCACCATGAGGTTGCCGAACTCGCCGCTGCCGACGATCACGAGCGCCAGCAGCGTGGAGACCGCGCCGACCACGGTGGCCGACGACGCCCCGGCCTCCACGAACGCGGCCATCGCGGCGACCGTGCCGACCGGTGTGAGCACGCGGGCGATCGTGAGGCCGATCGCCGACGGCACGGCGAGCGTGACGGCGACAGCGGCCCAGCCGACCCACAGTGCGGCGGTGCCGGCGAGCTGCACCGATCGGGAGTGCTCGGCGAGTGCTTCGCCGAACCCGGCGCCGCCGATCACCGCCACGCCCAGCCACACCACACGCGCCGCCCAGAGCACGGCTGACCCAGGAGATTTGGCCGATGACTGCACGAGGCGACAGGGTATCCAGACGCCGCCGTCGGGCCAGCGGTCGTCGACATGATCGTGTCGACGTCCGATCGCTCTCACCCCAGTGTTCACACACCGTTGACGAATCCGCCTCGCCGCCGGCGGATCGATCGTGTCAGCATTTCGGCACATGACCACCCGGACCGACGCCGTCGGTCCCCGAGCACCGAACCCTAGAGACCCGAAAGGAGGATCACGATGGCTGCACTGCAGGTCGCCAACGGCGTCACGGTCGGCATCGGGAGCCTCCCGCACCGCGACCTCGACGCCGGCATCCGATTCGCCCTCGAGGCGACCGCGATCCCCACCGTCCCGTCGCTGCCGAAGCGGTCGCCGGCCGAGGGCATCATCGTCCAGGCGATGCTGGGCATCGAGGGCGTCACGGTGGGTCAGTACGGTGCGATCTCGGTCGACCTCAACCGGATCGACCCGATCGCCGACGTGTCGACGGATCTGCAGCACGATGCGTTCGCCGGGTTCCGACGGTTCCTGGAGCTCGCTGCGGTCCGCCACGCCGATCCCGAGCTCGGCCCGATCGACGCCGTCAAGTGGCAGCTCGTGGGCCCGGTCACCCTCGGGATGGCGCTGTTGCGCGCCGGCGTGCCGGTGCACGACGCGTTCGACGTGTCGGTGCGAGCCGTGCGCTCACACGTGCAGCACCTCCTCGACGCGGTCGAGACGGCGTTGCCGGGTTGTCGGCAGCTGGTCTTCATCGACGAACCCGACATGGTCGACCTCACCGATGCGCACTTCCCGATCGCGCCGGACACGGCGATCGATCTGGTGTCGGGTGCACTCGCCGCGATCGAGTCGCGAGGGTTGTCGGGACTGCACGTGTGCGGCGACGCCGACTGGCCCTCGATGATCGCCGCCGGCCCGCAGATCCTGTCCATCCCGGTCGGCACCTCGATCGTCGATGCAGCCGGCTACCTGCAGCAGTTCCTCGCCCGCGGCGGCATCGTCGCCTGGGGTGCCGTCCACACCGACGGCCCCATCTCCACCACGGTCGAGCGGCCGTGGCGCCAGCTCACCCAGCTGTGGTGCCAGCTCGTCGAGCGCGGATGTGACCAGGTGCTGTTGCGCACCCAGTGCATCGTCACCCCCGAGTGCGGACTGGGGCTGCACAGCCCGTCCGTCGCCGAGCGGGTGCACCGGATCACGGCCGAGGTGAGCCGCCGCGTGCACGACCAGGCGACGGCCACCCGCTTCGTGCTCGGCGCCTGACCGACCAGCGCCGCGAGCCAGTTCGGATCGTGCGACGCCCGACGGCGACGTGACACCCGCTGCGTACACTCGCCGGGATGACGACCCACGGTGACCCGGCGGCGCGGATCGCCGAGCTCAGCGCCCTCATCAGGCACCACGACGAGCGCTACTACGGCCAGGACGCGCCCGAGGTCAGCGACGCGGAGTACGACGAGTTGGTGCGCGAGTTGCGTGCGCTGGAGGCGGCCAACCCCGACCTCGCATCGCCCGACTCGCCCACGCAACGGGTGGGTGCAGCGACCTTCGGCGCCACCTTCGCGCCCGTCACCCATCGCGTGCCGATGACCAGCCTCGACAACGCGATGGACACCGCGGAGCTCACCGCCTGGGGCGAGCGGGTGGCGAAGGGGCTCGGCGCCGCGGCTGCCGCACCCGCCGTCGCGTCCGTCGCCGCTCTCCAACTCGATCTGCTCGGTGAGGCCCCGTCGCCGGACTCGCCGTCGGACCCGGCAGCGCCGGCTGCGACTCCTGCCGTGCCCACGGCCCGGTACGTGTGCGAACTCAAGATCGACGGCCTGGCGATGAGCCTGCGCTACGAGCAGGGTCGGTTCGTGCAGGCCGCCACCCGCGGCGACGGCCGGGTGGGCGAGGATGTCACCGCCAACGTGGCCACCATCGCCGGCCTCCCGCATCGCCTGCCGCCCGGGGCGCCCGACGTGGTCGAGGTGCGCGGCGAGGTGTACATGTCGCTGGCCAGCTTCGAGGCGCTCAACGAGCGGGCTGCTCAGGCCGGTCAACCGCGCTTCGCGAACCCGCGCAATGCCGCGGCGGGCAGCCTTCGCCAGAAGGACCCTTCGGTCACCGCGTCGCGAGAGCTGAGCTTCTGGTGCTACCAACTGGGCGAGGTGGTGGGTGGCCCCGCGTTCGAGACGCACCACGAGACGCTCGAGTTCCTCGCCACCCTCGGGTTCCCGGTGAACCCCGAGAGCCGCGTCGTGGACGACCTCGACGGCGTCTACGCGTTCTGCCGCCACTGGCAGGAGCACCGTCACGACCTGGCGTACGAGATCGACGGTGCCGTCGCCAAGGTCGACGATCTTGCACAGCGCGAGCGACTCGGATTCACATCGCGAGCGCCTCGCTGGGCGATCGCCTACAAGTTCCCGCCCGAGGAGCGCACCACGTTGCTGCGCGACATCCAGGTGTCGGTCGGCCGCACGGGTCGCGCGACGCCGTTCGCCGTGCTCGAGCCGGTCTTCGTCGGCGGGTCCACCGTCGGCATGGCCACCCTCCACAACCAGGACCAGGTGCGCGCGAAGGACGTGCGGCCGGGCGACACGGTGGTGGTCCGCAAGGCCGGCGACGTGATCCCCGAGGTCGTGGGCCCGGTGCTCGGCCTCCGCCCGGAGGGGCTGCCGGCATGGGAGTTCCCCGTCCAGTGCCCCTGTGCCATCAAGAGCGTGCTCGTGCGTGCCGAGGGCGAGGCCGACACCCGGTGTGTCGAACCCGGCTGCCCGTTCCAGCGCGACCAGCGCATCATCTACTTCGCCTCCCGCGGCGCGATGGACATCGAGGGCCTCGGCGAGCGCACCGTGTTCCAGCTGAGCGACGCCGGCCTGGTGGCCGACCCGGCCGACATCTACTTCCTCACGGTCGACCAACTGCTGCAGCTCGACGGCTTCGCCCGGATGAGTGCCGAGAAGCTCGTCGCATCCATCGCCGCCTCACGCTCGCGGCCGCTCCCGCGCCTGCTCACGGCGCTCGGTGCGAAGGGCCTCGGGCCGTCGGCGTCGGAGAGCATCAGCGCCGCCTTTGGCACGCTCGATGCGGTGATGGCCGCGTCGGAGGCCGATCTCGCCACGACCGACGGGGTCGGTCCCACGATCGCCGCGTCGATCGTGCGGTGGTTCGCCCAGCCCGCCAATCGGGAGATGATCGAGAAGTTGCGCGCCGCCGGCGTCGAGTTCGGCAACGTGGTGGTGAGCCGGCTCCCCCAGGTGCTGGCGGGCAAGGCAGTGGTGGTCACCGGGTCGCTGGATGGCTTCTCCCGCGACGAGGCCGAGGCTGCGATCAAGGGTCGGGGTGGCAAGAGCCCCGGCAGCGTGAGCGCCAAGACCTACGCCGTGGTGATCGGCGCCGACCCGGGCGCGAGCAAGGTGACCAAGGCCGCCGATCTCGGGATCCCGGTGCTCGACGAAGCCGGGTTCGTCGCTCTGCTGGAGACCGGCGAACTGCCGCCCACGACCGAGACGATCGAGACGCCCTAGCAGCAGACGTCAGACGGCGTAGAAGTTCCAGCTGAAGGTGCGGAACCGGTCCGGGCCGTCCTCGGTGCGCCAGTACCGGATGGTGATGGTGTGCTGGCCCGTGGAGAACGCTTCGATCGGCTGGGTGGAGCCGGGGGTGAACGTCAACGTGTTGTTGCCCGGTTCGTAGATGGCACCCGGCGGCACCACGACCTGTTCGCCGCCGCCGTCGCCGAGTCCCGGTGGTCGCTGGGTGATGTCGCCGTCGAGGGAGATGACGTCGAGCTCGACGCCGTCGATGAACATGATCGCCTCGTAGCCGGTGACGAGGTCGACGAAGACCCGGGTCTGCTGCGGCACCTGCGTGGCGCCGCGGATCGGATCGATGTTCTCGATCACGTCGGGGAGCCCCTGCTGTTCGCGGCCGGTGACCGACCGGAGCAGGCCCACCACCACCAGGACGAGCCCGAGCGCGATGCCGAAGCTCGCGAGCAACAGTTTGACGTCGAGTCGACGGCGCGGCTTCGTGGCGCCGAGCGACGCCTCGACCCGTTCGAGCCCGGCGAGCGGATCGGACCCGTGGACCGGCGCTGGCACCGTCGTCGGATCGTCGTCGGGTCGATCGATCGGGTCGTCGCCCGCGGGGTGCTGGTCCTCGGGGTGCTGATCGGGTGGAGCGCTGGTGGTCGCCACGTCGGCAAGTCTCGCGCCGAGAGGCTGGCTTTCCACCGTCGTCCGACGTGACGTCTCTCCCGGACGCCCGGACGGGCGGTGTTCGGAGATGGGAGCCGAAACCACTCCGGGGTCACGCGCGCCGAGCCCGGACTGCAGCCGCTAGCGTCGCGGTTCCGATGAGCGAGCAGGACGGGTCTCCCAGCGAGCTGCCCGACGGTGACCGGCCAACGGGGGCTGCCGACGTGCCGACGGGTGCGGCCGCGCCTCCGGATTCCCCGACGCCACCGGTTCCCGGTGGGCCGCTTGCCGACGCCACCGGTCCGATCGAGCGGTCGAGCGGCGGCCGCCTGTTCGCAGAGCGGTACCAACTGCACGCCCGCCGCGGCACCGCCACCGACGTCGCGCTGTTCGAAGCCACCGACATCGTCGACGATCGGTCGGTCGCGGTGAAGATCGTGCACCCCGACATCTGCGCCACCGACGGCTTTGCCGAACGATTCACGGACGTGATGGGTCGCCTGGCGCGCACGCGACATCCGAACCTCACCGAGATCATCGACATCGGGTCGTCCACCTGGGGTGGCCGGACGGTCCACTACGTGGTCTGCGAGAACCTCACCGGCGGCAGCCTGCGCGACCTGCGCGACCGCGGCCGCCACCTCAGTCCGTCGCAAGTGGTGATGATCGGCCTCGATGCCTGTCGTGGTCTCGACGTCGCCCATCGGGCCGGCTTCGTGCACGGCGACATCCGCCCGGCGAACCTCGTGTTCGGCGCCGATAGCCGGTTGCGACTGGCCGACGTCGGCCTCGCCGCGCTCGTCAGTGATTCCTGGTGGGTCGAGCCCACGGGGGTCAACATCGAGAAGGCGAAGTTCGCCTCGCCCGAGCAGGCGCAGGGCCTCGAGCCCTCGAGCAAGAGCGATGTCTACGCGCTGTGCCTGTGCCTGCTCGAAGCGGTCACAGGGCAGTTGCCGTTCGTGGGTGACTCGTCCGTCGCGACGTTGTCGAACCGAGTCGACAAGCTGATGCCGGTGTCGGCCGACCTGGGGCCGCTCGCCGCCGTGCTCGAGCGCGCCGGTCGTCCGGATCCCGACGATCGATCGTCGGCGTCGGAGTTCGGTCGGGCGTTGCACCAGGCAGCGGAGAAGCTGCCTCGGCCCGCACCGCTGGCACTCCTCGCGGGAGGCCTGTTCGCCGCCGCGCCGGGCGCCGACCCCACGTCTCCGTCGGGCATGATTCGCCGCCCCGCCGAGGCATCCGCCACCTCGGCGGATGCGCCTGCAACACCGGCCGGGCCGGATGCGCCGCACGGCGGCGGGGACGAGCCCCAGGCGACGGCGCCGCTCCCCGCTGCGGCAGTGGATGCCCCGATTCAGGAGGTGGTGGTCGCTGACACGGTCGTCGGTGCACCAACCGACGGTGCATCGACGGTCGAGGCCATCACGCCGTCCAAGCCCTGGTTGCCCGAACCGACGCGCGCCACCCCCGTCGTCGCGACCGCTGCCGCCTCAGCTGCTGACGCGCCTGCGGTCTCCGACCCGAGCGAATCGCTCACGTCGCACGAGGTGGTGCGCCCGACGACGGCCCCCGATGCCGTCGATGCCGTCGATGGCGCCGCCGCGCCTGCCGCATCGGCCGCCAGCGCCGCGAGCGAGGTGCCGCCGCCGCCCGTGCCCGACGATCACCCGTCACTCGTGCGCGACCCCCGGTCGCGACGCACCCTCGTCGCGGTGCTCGTCGTGCTGCTGATCGCTGCCGCCGGTGGTGGTGCGATCGCCTGGTGGACCACGCGCACCGAGTCGAACGAGGTGCCCGATCTCACGCAGCTCGAGGTGGCCGCTGCGCTCAACATGGTCAGCGAGTTCGGCTGGAACGTCGTCACCACCGAGGTCGCCGATGACGTGGTACCGGCAGGCGTGGTCATCAGCACCGATCCGGCGACGGGTGCCGTGCTCGAGGAGGGCGACGACCTCACCCTGGTGGTGAGCACCGGGCCGGCGCCGCGCGTGCTCCCCGACATCGTGGGCCTCGGCGTCGACCAGGCGACTGCCGACCTGCTCGAGCTGGGCTTGGTACTCGAGGTCGGCGAGCGGGCCTTCAGCGACGACGTGCCGATCGACGAAGTGATCTCGTGGACCGTGCCCGATCAGCCGGCGTTGCAGGCCGGCGACACCGTGCTGCCCGGCACATCGATCGTCGTCGTGGTGTCGGGCGGTCCTGCTCCGCGGGTCGTCCCCGACCTCGTGACGCTCCCAGCTGCCGATGCCACCGCTGCGATCGAGGCGCTCGATCTGGTGGTCGTCGTTGGCCCGGAGGCGTTCAGCAACGACGTCGCCGTCGGTTCGGTCGTCACCCAGGACCCCTCTGCGGGCACCGAGCTGCCGCCCGGCGGCACCGTCACCATCGCCATGTCCAAGGGGCCCGACCTGGTGCCCGTGCCGGCGCTCGCCGAGCTGAACGTGCAGCAAGCCACCGATGCGCTCGCTGCTGCCGGTCTCGTGATCGGCCAGGTGAAGGGTGACCCCGCTGGGGTCAACGTGCTGGCAGAGGTGGGTGGCGTGTCGATCGGCGCAGGGGCGACGTTCCCCCGCGGCACCGCGATCGACCTCACGTTCGAGGTCCCCGTCGTCCCCGAGGCCCCCACGGCCTGAGCATCCGGTCGGTCCGGCCCGCACGCCGCGCCGGAATCGCGTCGGACGCGACGTTCTCGCTAGCGTGCGAACGAGCCCGGTCGGACGCGTCGCGAACGCCGACGTCGGGTGGTCAGCATGGCTCCGGCGCGACACCGCGACTCGCGTCAATTCAACAGCAGACAGGGGTTCCGGACATGGGTGCACTCGACGGCCGCGTGGCGATCATCACCGGTGCTGGACGCGGCATCGGTCGCGAGCACGCGCTGCTCTTCGCCGCCGAGGGAGCCAAGGTCGTCGTCAACGACCTGGGTGCCACCAACGACGGCACCGGCGCCGACATCTCACCTGCCCAGCAGGTGGTGGAGGAGATCGAGGCGATGGGCGGCGAGGCGATCGTCAACGGCGAGAACGTCGCCGACTGGGAGGGCGCCCAGCGGATGATCAACAGCGCGGTCGAACACTTCGGCGACCTCGACATCCTCGTGAACAACGCCGGCATCCTGCGCGACCGCGTGCTCGTCAACATGACCGAGGAGGAGTGGGACGCGGTCATCGCGGTCCACCTCAAGGGTCACTTCGCTCCCACCCGCTGGGCCGCTGCCTACTGGCGCGAGCAGTACAAGGCGGGCGTCCGCAAGCCGCGCAACCTGGTGCACACGTCGTCGACGTCGGGCCTGTTCGCCAACCCCGGCCAGAGCAACTACGGCGCCGCCAAGACCGGCATCGCCACCTTCAGCCAGATCGTGGCCAAGGAGCTCGTGCGCTACAACGTCAAGAGCAACACCATCGCTCCAGGCGCCCGCACGCGGCTCACGCTCGCCACGCCCGGTCTCGAGGACATCATGACGCCCAAGGGCGACTCGTTCGACCAGTGGGATCCGGCGAACATCTCCCCGCTCGTCGCCTACCTCGCGAGCGAGGCGTGTGCGTTCACCGGTGAGACGTTCCTCGTGCAGGGCGGCAACGTCACCATGATCGAGAGCTGGGCCCGTGGCCAGGGTGTCGACCGCGACGATCGCTGGAGCGTGGCGGAGCTGACCGACGCGCTCGCTCCGCTGGCCCGCCCGACCTGACATGGATCGATCCCGATGACGACACCGGCCGGGTCCGACCCGGCGCGATGACGACGGCTCGCTGATCGTGGGAGTGCCCCCCGAACCCCGACAGCACCAGCCCGAGCCCGCGTCGCCCGGCGCGCGCGAGCCCCATCGCGAGCACGGCCGGGAGAACGTGCACCCGCGCACCGATCGGACGCTCGCGTTCGACTCGGCCGGCGTGGACGAACTCGGCGTCGTGCCGTGGCCGATCCTGTTGCGCCGACGCCTCCGGGCGCGGATCGGGATCGACCCGCGCTGGGCGGTGCTCTGGGTGGTGCTCGGCGGGCTGTTCACGGTGAGCTTCACGATCACGATCCTCGTCGTGTCGTTGCAGCGCATCGCCGACGACCTCGACACCTCGGTGAGCGTCCTCAACTGGGCGATCACCGGCCCGATGCTCGCCTTCGGTGTGGTGGGTCCGGCATTCGGCAAGGCCGGCGACCTGTGGGGCCACAAGCGGGTGTTCGTCACCGGTCTGTTGGTGGCGGGGATCTTCGCCGCGCTCACGGCGGTGGCCTGGAGCGCGTCGTCGATGATTGCGTTCCGTGTGCTGTCGGCGTCCGCCGGCTCGGCGTGCGGCCCGTCGGCGATGGCCTACATCAACCGCCTGTTCGAGGCAGAGGTGCGGGTCAAGCCGCTCGGCTATTGGAGCTTCGTGACGGCCGGGGCACCGGTGCTCGGCGTGGTGGCCGGCGGTCCACTCGTCGAGACGATCGGGTGGCGGGCGATCTTCGCGGTACAAGCCCCGCTGTGCCTGGTCGGCGTGGTCGTCGCCCTGTGGCTCCTGCCGGGCACCGACCGGCTCGAGGGCGTGCGCTTCGACGTGAAGGGGTCGCTCACCCTCGGCCTCGGGGCGACCGCGCTGCTGGGCGGCATCAGCCAGGGACCGAAGTGGGGCTGGGGAAGCCCCGCGGTGTTGGCATGCCTGGCCGTGGGGTTCGCGAGCCTCGTCGCATTCGTGCGGATCGAGGGCCGGGTCAGCGATCCGTTGGTGCGGCTCGACTGGTTCCGGACGCGAAACATCGCGTTCCCGGTGCTGAGCCAGACCCTCACCAACTTCGCGTACATGGGCGGATTCATCCTCGCGCCACAGGTGCTGGAGAAGGGGCTCGCGCTCTCGACCTCCACCACGGGTCTGCTCGTGATCGCCCGGCCGCTCACGTTCTCGCTCATCGCGCCACTCGCAGGCCTCGTCACGATCCGCATCGGCGAACGGACAGCGGGCGTCACGGGTGCGATCGGCGTGGTGGCGTCGATGGTGTGCTGGGCGCTGGTGGGCGACGACGCCGCGCTGTGGTTCGTGGTGGTGGCGCTCGCGCTGTCGGGTGCGGGTCTCGGCATCGCATCGCCGGCGATGACGTCGCTGACGGCGAATGCCGTGGCGGAACACGATCTCGGCGTGGCCGGCGCCATGCAACAGCTGATGACGCAGCTCGGTGCGGTGGTCGGCACCGTGGTGCTCACGACGATCAGCGTGTCGGGTGGCGAGGGCGATCTCGCCCCGTACCAGCACGCCTTCTGGGTGGCGGCCGGCGTGGCCGTGCTCGGCACCGTGGCGGCGTCGTTCGCGCGGTCGACCCCACGCACCTGACCCGGGACGCGCACACGGGCGGCCGCGACCCCCGGGGGAGGAGGGGTCGGACCGCCCGTGAGTCCGGCGGTGGACACCGGGGTGTCCACCGTCAGAACGGTCGTCAGCTGCCGATGACCTTGCCGTCGCGGCGCGTGATGACGATCGTGGCGTCGCGAGGGATCGGACCGGCCGGGTCGGCCGGGATGCCGGGCCCGCCGACGGGGAAGTTGGAGTTCGCCGGGTTGCCGTCGCCGGGGTGCTGCAGGTTGACGAACATCGTGCGCCGATCGGGCGTGACGGTGATGCCGGTGACCTCGCAGCTCTTCACACCGGTGAACAGGCGTCGGATCTCGCGGGTCGCGCTGTCGGCCACCAGCAGCTGGTCGTTGTTGCCGCCAGGCTGTGCACCATCGGTCTCGATGAAGACGCGTCCGTCGGGGTCGGCCCAGATGCCGTCGGGTGAGCCGAACATCTGGCCACCGGCATCGGCGACGTCCTTGGCGAGCACGAAGATGTCCCACGTGAACGTCGGGCCGGTGTGGCGCTCGCCGTCGCGCCAGCGGATGATGTGGCCCCACTGGTTGTTCACGGTGGGGTTGGCGGCGTTCGTGCCGGGGTTCGTGCCCACACCGCGGTTGGTGTTGTTGGTGAGCGTGCAGTACATCTGCCCGTCAGCGCCCTGGGTGATCCACTCGGGGCGGTCCATCTTCGTGGCACCGACGGCGTCGGCGGCCAGGCGTGTGTGCACGAGGATCCGGTCGATCGTCCACCCGGCGAGCGCAGGATTGTTCGGCGAGAGCTCGAGCCACTGGCCCGTGCCGTCGTCGTCGAACCGGGCGACGAACAGCGTGCCGTCGTCGAGCGGGCTGACGCCCTTGGCACGCATCGAGCGCCAGTTCTTCGCCGACACGTAGCGGTAGATGTAGTCGAAGCGCTCGTCGTCGCCGGTGTAGACCACGGCGCGGCCGCCCTTGCCCTCGACGAACGTGGCGCCCTCGTGCTTCACACGGCCGAGCGCCGTGCGCTTCACCGGGGCACTGTTCGGGCGCTCCGGGTCGATCTCGACAACCCACCCGAATCGGTGCTCCTCGTTCGCGTACGCGGGGTTCGACAGGTCGAAGCGAGGGTCGAACTGGTGCCATGCGTAGCCGAAACCGGCGGCGGCGAATCCGTAGCGGGCTTGCTCGGGCGTGTTGGCGCCGGCGGCGGTGCGTCCGAAGTAGCCGTTGAAGTTCTCCTCGCACGTCAGGTAGGTGCCCCAGGGGGTGTAGCCGTTCGCACAGTTGTTGAGGGTCCCGAGCGCGGGGTTGCCGGCGGCGGTCTGCAGCAGCGGACTCGCGGCTGCCGGGCCGCTGAACACGACCGGCGTGTTCACGTGGATGCGACGGTTGCGCTTGCTGGCCTTCATGCGCCAGCCCTTCCGGCCGTCGTCGTCGGAACGCTCGATCTTCACCACGCTCACCCCGTGGGCGTGCTGCATGACGCGCACGTCGTCGAGCGAGGTCGGGGCTGCCTTGCCGAGCAGGTGGGGAGCGGTGCCGAACTCGTGATTGATGCAGAGCATGCCGCGCTTGTCGTTGCCGAAGTACCACATGCCGTCGTGGCCGATGCCGATCGATGCCGCCTGCTCGTCGGCGGTGAGGCCGTACGCGAAGGAATCGCCACTGCCGTCGAGCTTCTCCCGCCAGGGGATGAGGACGCTCCACTGGTACTCGGGGGCGATCGTCGGCCAAGCGCTGTTCTGCAGCGGGATCGACGTGAAGCCGATGCCTCGGCCATCGCGGCCACCTCGCGGCAGCGACGGGGTGCGGACGTCGACCGGTCGTGTGGCGAACGCCGATGAGGCGCCGAAGAACGTGGCTGCGGCGGTCGCGAGACCGCCCGCCATCACCGTGCGACGGGTGAGGCGGGCGGCGAGCACGTCGTCGAACGTGCGGTTGTCGGAGTGGTTGCTGTGACCGGTGTCGATCGTGTCGTCGAGATCCATGAGGGGGCTCCTTCGGTGCGGAGGACGGACCTCCGGACCGTAGGAAACGCCCCTGAACGGGGTCTGAACGGCGAGGGATCAGCAGGTGATCAGCGGCTGATCCTCAGCTGACGAACGTTCGCCCGGGGTCGGAGACCGCCAGGCCGTCGACCGATCAGGCCGTGATGCCCTTGATCTCCTGGGCGATGGTCTTCGCGATCTCGTCCTGGGGCATCGAGGTCTGCATCGCCATCATCTTCATCATGTCGCCCTGCACCTTGATCTTGCCGGCCATGAACGCCTGCATGCCGGCGGCCTGGTCCTGCTCGACGAAGAGCTTGTAGGCGGTGGCGTAGTCGGTGGTGACCGTGAGGTCGGCGGCCTCGAGCTCACCGAGGTCCATGACCACGGCGCCCGACGAGGTGTCCATGAACGTCTTGATCACCTGATCGCCGTTGACCGTCTCGGGCACCTCGGTGATCACCTGGTTCATGCGGATGCTGGTGGTGACCTTGGTGGCCTGGTCGGCGTACTTCTCGCGGATCTCGCGGGCAGCCTCCATCCAGGCGGGCGACAGGAACTCGTGCGACATGCGAACCTCCGGGAACGGCATCTGACCTGGCCGACCACGGTGGCGGCCACGTGGATCGCAAGCTACCCGCCCGGAGCGGCTGCGGTGATGTCCTGATGCTCCATCTCGTCAGGCCCGCTCGTCGGGCCTGCTCGTCGGGCCAACGCGTCAGGACGGGGTCGGCGCCAGGCGGTGGTGGAGGTAGGCGACCCGTACGGCGAGCGCCTGGCGGATCTGCGGCCCGACGTCCTCGGCGAACTCGTCGCGGTACGTGCTGTCGGTGGACAGCACGACGGTGAAGTACATGCCCGTGAACGCGCCGAGGAAGCCGGCGACGCGCAGCAGCGGTTCGGAGATCACCAGTGGGCGGTCACCGGCGCCGAGGCTGAGGAGCACGTGCACCTGTTCGGCCCCGGTCCACGCCCGCGCCGTCTCCTCCGGGATGGCGAGGAATCCGAACAGGGCGAAGAACAGCGTGAGCAGCAGCGCGACGAACGTGATCTGCAACGACTGACTGAACACGGTGACCAGGGCCGCGTTCACCTTCTGCCGGCGCGACAGCGCAAACGTCGGAGGTGCACCGGACTCGGGGAGCACCACGATCTCCGCCGGTGTGCCGGCCGCTGCGGTGCGGACGGCGTCCCAGCTGTCGAAGGTGGCCAGGCCCCGCATGATGCCCGGCACCCGCGACAGCACGAACACGGCACCGAGCACGAAGAAGATCGCCAGGGTGGCGACGTACGGCAGTCCGGTGAGCGTGCCGGCCACCTGCCACACCTCGGCGTTGATGAACAGGAACGTCGTGAACAGCAGGAGCAGCGGGAGGGCACGGACGACGAGGCTCGCCAGGGTCGACAGCTGCGCCGCGCTGCGTCGCACCGCCCAGCCGAGCAGCGCGAGCACCGCGTAGCTGGTGACGAGGAAGATGACGGCGAGGATCCCGGCGCCCTCGACCAGCGTCTGGAAGGCGTCGCCGCCCTGGCCGAACATCAGCGACGGGATCGTGGGGCCGATGAGGAACAGTGCCAGCTCGGGCGTGCCGACCACGTCGGGCACGGCGAACGGTCGTCGGTGACGGGCCAGGTTGATCAGCGCCCAGCCCGCGATCAGCACGACGACGACCACGACGGCCGTGGCCACGTTGCGTTGCCACGTCCAGTCGCGCAGCTTCAGCGCGTTCAACCCGCCGGCGACGTAGGCGATGCCGAGCATCGGCAGGCTGCGGTTCCAGATGTCGGTGGTGGGTGCGTAGTCGTCGATGAAGTGCGGCACGCCACGACGGATGAACCATCGCTCGATCTCGGTGTTGCGTGCGCCCACGACGGAGGAGCCTAGGTGGGGCGACCCATGGCGGGCGGTGAGCCACGATCGAGTGCCGTCCGAGCGCTGTCCGAGCGCTGTCCGAGTCCTGTCCGAGTCCTGTCCGAGTCCTGAACGAAATGTTCATCGCGGTTCCGATGCCCGGATCGAGCGGGTAACGATGGACGTGATGGCACGCATCCTCGTCACCGAAGAGATCGCCGAGGGCGGTCTCGACCGACTCCGCGCCGCAGGCCACGAGGTGGACGTCCAGCTCGACCTGTCGCAGTTGCTCACCCAGATCGTGGGCGCGCACGCGCTGATCATCCGCTCCGCCACACAGGTCACCCCCGAGGTGCTCGAGGCCGGCAGCGACCTGATGGTCGTCGGCCGCGCGGGCATCGGCCTCGACAACGTCGACGTCGACGCCGCTACCCGACGTGGCGTGATGGTCGTCAACGCGCCGCAGAGCAACATCATCTCCGCCGCCGAGCACACCATGGCGCTGCTGCTCTCGCAGGCCCGCAACGTGCCGCAGGCCCATGCCGCGCTCACCCAGGGCCGCTGGGAGCGCAGCAGGTGGGAGGGCGTCGAACTCGCCGACAAGGTGCTCGGCATCGTCGGCCTCGGCCGCATCGGCAAGCTCGTCGCCGACCGGGCGAAGGCCTTCGGCATGCGACTGGTGGCCTACGACCCCTTCGTGTCCGCCGATCGCGCGCGCCAGATGGGCGTCGAACTGCTCGGCCTCGACCAGCTGATCACCGAGGCCGACTTCGTCACGATCCACCTGCCGAAGAACAAGGAGACCACGGGTCTCATCAACCGCGACCTGCTGCTGAAGGCCAAGCCGAGCCTGCGGGTGATCAACGTGGCTCGCGGTGGCATCGTCGTGGAGCAGGATCTGGCCGACGCGATCCGCGAAGGGATCATCGCGGGTGCTGCGCTCGACGTGTTCGCCGCCGAGCCCACGACATCGTCGCCGCTGTTCGAACTCGACAGTGTCGTCGTCACGCCTCACCTCGGCGCGTCCACGCGTGAGGCCCAGGACAAGGCCGGCGACACGATCGCCGACATGGTGCAGCTGGCGCTCGCCGGCGAGTTCGTCCCGTTCGCCGTCAACGTCAACGCCGCCGAGGCGAACGAGACGCTGAAGCCCTACCTGCCCCTCGCCGAGCGGTTGGGCCGGCTGTTCGCGTCCCTGTCGGGCCAGTCGCCTGCCACCCTCGAGGTGTGCTGCGACGGCGACATCGCCGGTTACGACACGCGCATCGTCACGCTCGCCGCACTGAAGGGATTCTTCGGCCTGTTCAGCGACGAGGCGGTCACCTACGTGAACGCCCCGCAGCTCGCGAAGGACAAGGGCCTCGAGGTGCGCGAGACGAACTGTGCCACCGCGGCCGACTTCGTCAACCTGATCACCATCCGCGGCGGTGGTCACTCGATCTCCGGCGCGATCGTCGGCCGGCGCGGCGAGCAGCGCATCGTCGTGATCGACGAGCACGTGTTCGACGTGCCGCCCGCCGCCAACATGCTGATGGTCAAGAACGACGACCGTCCTGGCGTGATCGGCACCGTCGGCACGCTCCTCGGCGACGCCGGCATCAACATCGCCGACATGGACGTCGGCCGCGCTGCGGAGCCGGGCACCGCGGTCATGCTGATCGCCCCCACCGCCAGCGTGCCGACGGAGGTCGTCGAGTCCCTGCGTCGGGCGCCCGGCATCATCTCGGTGGACACCCTCGTCGGCTGATCGGCCCACCGATCCCCCACGGGTGCGGTTCGGCGCGGTTCGGTGGTCAGCGAGCGCCGGCGGCGCGGATCTGGTCGCGTGTGGTGATCGCCGCGGTACGTGCCGCCTCGGCGTAGTCGTCGCCGCTCGACGCGTACAGGATCGCCCGCGACGAGTTGATCACCATGCCGAAGCCCTGGCTGTCGGCACCTGCGGCCACCGTGGCGTCGACGTCGCCGCCCTGTGCGCCGATGCCGGGCACCAGCAGCGGCATGTCGCCGACCACGGCGCGCACCTCGCGGAGCTCGGCGGGATAGGTGGCGCCCACGACGAGCCCGCAGTCGCCGATCTGTGACCACTCGGCGGCGACCCGCCGCGCGACGTGCAGGTAGAGCGGCTCCCCGCCGACGTCGAGCATCTGGAAGTCGCCCGAGCCGGGATTCGACGTGCGGCACAGCACGAACACCCCGTGACCCGTGTGGCGGAGGAACGGCTCGACGGAGTCGGTGCCGAGATACGGGTTCACGGTCACGGCGTGAGCCCCGTAGCGGTGGAACGCCTCGCGCGCGTACTGCTCGGCCGTGGGCCCGATGTCGCCTCGCTTCGCATCGAGCACCAGCACCACGTGCGGATGCCGTTCGCGGATGTGGTGGCAGATCCGCTCGAGCTGCGCTTCGGCCCGGTGGGCGTGGAAGTACGCGATCTGCGGCTTGAACGCACAGACGACGTCGGCCGTGGCATCGACGATGTCGATGCAGAAACGTTCGATCGCGTTCGGGTTGCCGTCGAGCGGCGACGGCAGTCGAGCCGTATCGGGGTCGAGGCCGACGCACAGCATCGAGTCGCTGCGGTGCCAGGCGGAGCGGAGGAGATCGTGCAGGCCCATGACGGGGCCGACACTACTCAGACCCGTCGGCTGGCAGGCCTGTCGCCGGCGTCAGGATCCGGGTCAGTGCTGGCAGTTCCAGACTCCTTTGTCCTCGAGTTGTGGCCGGATGCACCCGGCGGGCATCGGTGGGATCGGCTTGTTGGCCGGCCAGTCGGCCGGCACACCCTCCGGTCGGGACGCGGCGGTGGTCGCCGGCGCCGGTGCGGTGGTGGCTGTCGTGGCCGCCGGTACCGCGGTGGTGACCGGTACCGCGGTCGTGACCGGAGCGGCCGTGGTGACCGGCGGCTGCGTGCCGCTGGTGGGGGACGGGGACGCGACCAGGGAGGTGGCAGGTGCGGTCGGCGTGGTGGCGCCGGTGGGGGCGGCTGCCGGTGTCGCCGTCGCCATCGGCGGGGAGCCGGCGCCCGCGCGGCCGCCCTGGCCGGAGGTGGCCGAGGCGGGTGCGATCGGTGCTCCGGTCGCACCGGTGGCCGCGACCGGCGCAGCGACGATCGGCACGGCGGGATTGAGCGACGTCGGCAGCGGCGCAGTACCGGGCAGGACGGGGCCGCCGACCACGTCGGTGCCCTGCGACCCGTCCGGCGGGATCGCCTGGGTGGTGTCGAGCAGGGGTACGCCGGCGGATGGGTCGCGGGCGGGTTCGTAGACGATGGCGAACGACATCGCCGCCACCGCGGTCGTGCCCGCCACGCTCACCGCCGTCACGAACGTGACGCGTCGGTTCATGCTCACCCCTCCGACCCTCGATGCCACTCTGCGTCCGCTCGCCGCACCTGCCCGGGTCAACCGTGCACGTGCCGTTGCGAGACCATCGGATGGCCAACCCTCGGAGATGAGTGGTCTTGAGACGGTCTGAAGACTCCGACCACGACCCGTGGGGATCGAACCCTGCCGGTCAGCCCTCGACGGTGATCGCGGCGGTGGGGCACATGTCGGCGGCCTGCTGCACCTTGTCGCGCAGCTCCTCGCCCGGCTCCTCCTGGAGCACGTAGAGGTAGCCGTCGCTGCGCACCTCGAACACCTCGGGGGCCACCTGCATGCACGCCCCGGTGGACGCACACACATCGAAATCGACGGACACCTTCATGTTGTTCCCCTTCGTCGCTCCCGGCCCGGCGTCGACGACGTCAGGCCTTGGCGGCACGATAGCCGTCGGCCGCAGCGGACTCTGCGTCCACGTAACAGCGCTCGGCCTTGGTGCGGTCGTAGAAGCGACCACCCGGTACGTGATAGATGCCCGAGTTGTCGTTGGCCTTCACCGGGTGATGCAGCGGGCAGTCGCCCTCGGTCGGGGCAACCCACGCCGACCCGTCGGTCACGGCCAGCAGGGGAGCGTCGGACACCTGCGGCACGATCACCGGGCGCCGTGCCGGGGCGGGCGGATCGAACGGCGGCCACGCGGGGGCGCCGGACGGCGCAGGCACGGAGCGGGTCGACCACCAGCGAGCGATCACCGCGGTCACGATGGTCAGCACCGCCAGCCACACCAGTCGCCTCGCCCACCGCTGCATGGCCCGATCCTAGTTCTCCGGGCAGCGGTGGCCCGCGGTGGCCCGGTCGTTCGCTGAGCCGCACCCGCAGCACGTGCGGGTGCGGCTCACCGAGGTGAGCTATCGCTGCTGCGAGCGCTCGTGCGCGTTCAGCACGGCGCGCAACGAGGCGGTGATCGTGCTCGGATCGGTGCCGACGCCCCACAGCACACCGGCGTCGGGACTGGTGGTCTCGACGTAGGCGACCGCCATGGCCTCCGAGCCCTGGCCCATCGCGTGTTCGGCGTAGTCGATCACGTCGAGGGTGGCGCCGATGCCGGACCGGAGTGCCTTCACGAAGGCGTCGATGGGGCCGTTGCCCTCGCCGTCGATCGTGCGGCGCTCACCGTCGACGAGGAGCTGAGCCGTGATCGCCGTGCGGCCCGAGGTCGAGTCGCTGCGCAGCTCGTGCGACGTGAGGCGGAACCTCGGCTCGGGCGGGAGATACGCCTCCTGGAAGGCCTCCCACATCACGACCGGGCTCACCTCGGTGCCCGAGTCCTCGGTGATGTGCTGGATGGTCTTCGAGAACTCGATCTGCAGCCGGCGGGGCAGGTCGAAGCCGTGCTCGGTCTTCATCACGTAGGCCACGCCGCCCTTGCCGCTCTGGCTGTTCACGCGGATGACGGCCTCGTACGTACGGCCCAAGTGCTTCGGGTCGAGCGGCAGGTACGGCACGCCCCACTCCGGATAGTCGCCGCCGTTGGACGCAGCTTTCTTGTCGAGCGCCTCGAAGCCCTTCTTGATCGCGTCCTGGTGGCTGCCGCTGAACGCGGTGTACACCAGGTCGCCCACCCACGGGTGACGGGGGTGGACGGGCAGCCGGTTGCAGTACTCGGCGGTGCGGCGCAGTGCGTCGATGTCGCTGATGTCGAGCTCGGGATCGATGCCCTGCACGAACAGGTTGATCGCCAGGTTCACGACGTCGACGTTGCCGGTGCGCTCGCCGTTGCCGAACAGGGTGCCCTCGACGCGGTCGGCGCCGGCCATGACGCCCAGCTCGGCGGCCGCCGTGCCGGTGCCGCGGTCGTTGTGCGGGTGCAGGCTGATGACCACCGAGTCGCGCTGGCGGATGTGGCGGCCGAACCACTCGATCACGTCGGCGTACACGTTGGGCGTGTAGCACTCGACCGTTGCGGGCAGGTTGAGCACGATCGGCGTCTCGGGCGTCGGCTCCACCACGTCCATGACGGCATGGCAGATCTCGATCGCGAACTCGGGCTCGGTGAGGGTGAAGCTCTCCGGCGAGTACTCGTAGCGGATCTGGGTGTCGGGAATCGTCTCCTCGAGCTTCTTGCACAGCTTGGCGCCGTTGACGGCGATGTCGATGATGCCCTGCTTGTCGAGGCCGAACACCACCTCGCGCTGGAGCGGGTTGGTGGAGTTGTAGAAGTGGACGATCGCCCGCTTGGCACCCTGCAGCACCTCGTAGGTGCGCTCGATCAGCTCCTGGCGGCACTGCACCAGCACCTGGATCGTCACGTCGTCGGGGATCAGGTCCTCCTCGATCAGCTGGCGGACGAAGTCGAAGTCGGGCTGGCTGGCCGACGGGAAGCCGACCTCGATCTCCTTGAACCCCATCTTCACCAGGGCGTCGAACATGCGCCGCTTGCGCTGGGGGTCCATCGGGTCGATGAGCGCCTGGTTGCCGTCGCGCAGATCGACGCTGCACCACAGGGGTGCCTTGTCGACGACGACGTCCGGCCACGTGCGGTCGGTGAGCACCAGCGGCACGAAGCGCTGGTACTTGTGGAAGGGCATCTTCTTCGGGGTGACGTTTGCGGGAGGCATGACGGTGGATCTCCTGGAGCGAGCGGTGCGGTTGAGAGCGGATCAGAGCGGATCAGAGCGGACGAGGGCAGGACACCGGCCGGAAAAAGCAAGAAGCCCCCGGCCGGAGGCTGGGGGCGGGCAAGCGCGAGAACGCGGCGCTTGCCCTACATAAGAAGGAGCAGCAGGCCGGAGGTGCGCATAACGGTTCAGGACTGTACCCCACCGAGCCCGTTTCGGCAATCAGGCTGCGCCGCCAAGTCGCCGGTCAGGGGATGGAGGCGATCAGCTCGCGGATCGCGTCGTCGTCGGGGCCCGCGAAGTTGATCCAGATGCCGTGCCGTCGGACGATCGTCTGCGGCGCGGTGGCGGCGGCGGAGCGGAGCTCGTCGAGCATCGACCCGGTGCAGTCGGGGCACGACGCGTCGCCCTCGGTGCCGGTCATCGTGGCGAATCGGAGCATCGTGGGCGAGGCGAATCCGTTCGTCCACGTCGCCTCGAACCATGGCTGCGATGTGCCGTCGCCCATGAAGGAGATGATGGTCGTCGTCGGCTCGACGGCGGGCAGGAAGAACTCGTCACCGAAACCGGCCTGGGCCACGGGGATCACGTCGGCGGGAACGGGGGAGGGCGCGCCGCTGCGGACGACCTCCGCACCGCCGGGGAACGACCCGGGGAAGACGATCGGCAACGGGGTGCCGACGGTGAGGTCGTCGAGGGTGGTGGTCGTCACGGAACGTCCGCTGATCGCGCCATCGGGACCGAGCAGGTCACTGGTCGTGCTGGACGCGACGACGAAGCCCGTGCCCTGGTCGATCGTCCAGGTGTCGAGCTGAGCGCCGGACGCAGTCGTCGGTGGGATGGGAAGAGATGCCGACCGGGACGCGACGAGCCAGGCGGGTCGCCCGTCGACCACGACCTCGTCGATCGTGAAGTCGGCATCGGGAGCCAATGCGATGCCGGCCCACGGTGGGGACACGCCCATGCCGCTGGCGAGCGGGAGATGGTTGCTCGTCTGACCGGACAGTTCCTGGAACTGCAGCGAGCCCGTGTCGTCGACCCACGCCCCTCGAACGGTGCCGTCCCTCGGGTCGAATGACTGCCAGCCGCCGTCCGGGTCGGTCGCCCAGAGGCTGCCGTCCGCGTGGACGATCACGTCGTGTCGCTGCGTCGAGTCGGGCTGCCCGGTGAACGACGACGTCACCGTGGCGGTGAACGAGACGCGCTCGATCGTGGCGAGTACTGCCTGTCGCTCGGTCTCGATCTCGGCCAGCTGCTGCGCCACATCGACCGCAGCGGCTGGTTCGGCGGTGTCGACTGCGACGGCCGGGGGGTCCGGTGTCGGTTCGGTGGATGCCGGTGAGGCGTCGGCGGGCACGGCCGCCATCGAGGATTCGGGGACGTCGGTGGCGGGGGCTGGTCCCGTCCCTCGTGCGTCGTCCGCCCGTTCCGTGTCCTCGGCGAGGCCGCTGAGGACGGTCAGGCCGCCGACGACGATCGCTGCCACGCCGATCGTGCCGAGCACCCGGAGGGTCGTGCGGCGTGGCGAGCCCGGGCGATGCCGCCCGTCGCCCGGCGCGGGCGCATCGACCACACGCACGAGGCCGTGATCGTCGGACGGCGGGCGAACGGGGGCGAACGGTGCGGCCACACCGTTGAGAGTGCTGCGTGACGCCGTTCTGTCGTGCAGCACCGGTCCGGGTGATGCCGGCGTGAGCCGGTCGACGTGTCGGATCCGGGCTCGGCCCGACCACGAGGGTCAGCGGGTGAGGAAGTTGGTGAACTGCCAGGGGTCGTCGAGGTTCAGACCGTCGCGCTCGGTGCTCCAGCCGGGGAACACGTCGTTGCGGCTGCTGACCGGATCCCAGTCGGCCGGGCCCGAGTACAGCGTGCCGAGGTAGGGCTTGGCGCCCTCGAGCACGACGTCCCACGGCAGATCGTCGGGAACGCACACGCCCTCGTGCGGGTGGTCGATCATCCAGGCGACGGCCGACACGATCGAGCCGGCCACCTGCAAGGTGGTGGCGCTCTGGTGGGGGAGCGCGGCGCGGGCTTCGTCGATCGAGAGCACCGAACCGGTCCACCACGCCTTGAACGGGTGGCCCATCAGCAGGACACCGAGCTCGTCGCGGCCACTGATGATCTCGTCGTTGAGGATGCGCTGCTTCGGCTGCATCTCCCAGTTGCGCATCCGCAGCTCGAGCACGCTGTTGATGGCCGCATCGGACGGGTGGTAGGCGTAGTGAACGGTCGGCCGGTACACGGCGGCGCCGGTGAGGGGGTCGTCGACGGTGAGGTGCTCGCACATCGTGAACGCTTCGCCGTGGCGCACCACCATGCCGCGGATCTCGCCGCTCGGCACCCAGCTGCGCACCCAGGTCTCCATGCCCGGTCGGGCGAGGCAGATCTGGTTGCGCGGACCCTCGCCCGTGTGGACGTAGGCATCGGGTGGCAGGCGGATCTCGTGGGTGCCCCAGCCCATCTCGGCCGGGGCGATGCCCTCTTCGTAGAAGCCGTCGACGCTCCAGGTGTTGACGAACTCGTTCGTCTCCTTCGGCACGTTCGTGATCTGCGTGTCGCGCTCGGCGATGTGGATCACCTTGGTGCCGGTGAGCATCGCCAGCACGTTGAAGCCGGTGCGGTCGTTCGACGCGGTGGCGAGTGCACCCTCGAGCATCGGGACGTCGGCCGGATCGGCGACGAGCCCGCGCTGGAGCATCGCGGCTGCGATCTCGAGCAGTGCCTGCTTGGTGAAGTGGCTCACGAGACCGGGGTTGGCGCCGTGCTCGAGCACGGCGGTGGCACCCGAGTTGTCGCCCCAGCGCGCCTTCATGCGGCGCAGATCCATGTGTCGGACGTACAGCGTGCGATCGAGCGGGTGGGTGTTCGCGAGGTCGACGTAGGGGTCCCAGACCTCGACCGAGGTGTTCAGGTAGCGGACGTCGTGGTCGCGGCACCACTCGAGGATCGTCGGGTTGTCGATGTTCCAGGCGAGATCGAGGAGCACGTCGCCGCTCGACACGCGGGCCGACAGGAACTCGTCGAGGTTCTCAGGGGTCAGTCGATCGATCTCGTAGGTCACACCCGCGGCGATCTGGTCGGCGATGCGGTCGCGGTTGTCGGTGAAGTCGACGACCGTGAGACGCGCAGGGTCGATGTGGAGATCACGGACGAGCAGCGGCACCACACACTGGGCCACCGACCCGCAACCGAGGACGAGCACCCGTTCCGGGTGCCGACTCACTCGGCGAACTGCGAGGTGAGGGAGAGACCGACGAGCTCGGTGTCGAGCGACGTCGCTTCAGCTGCGGCGAGCAACGACTGCCAGTCGTATGCCACGCCCTTGCGGCCTGCGTTCACGGTTCCGTCGAACTGCTGTTCCATGGTCTGTCGCCTCCTCGTCGAGTCGAACTGAAAAGCTTTGAAAAGCTGGATCACATCCCTTTGCGGCACGACCTTGGCGTCGGGCCGGGCGGCAAGCTAACGACGCGCGGTCGCGCATTGCTACTCACTGATGCAACAGATAGTGGACCTGACCGGTCGGTCAGTGCTGACTGATGCATGAGTCAGCCTGGCCAGGGTGGCGAGGATGCCGTTCGTTGGTCGCCGGCCGTGGCCTGGTCGCGGACTCGACACGGGTCACCGACCCCACGCAGGCCGCGGTCGGGGGGCAACGGCACGTGACGCCCGTCGACCGCAGCTGAGGTCCGCCTGCGACGGACGCAGGGTCAGTTGACGGCCTTCGCCCGGCCCGCCCAGTAGGGCTCGCGCAGCTTGAACTTCTGCAGCTTGCCGGTGGCGGTACGGGCGAGCGCGTCACGGAACTCGATCTGCTTCGGGCACTTGTAGCCGGCCAACTTGGTCTTGGTGTAGGCGATCAGATCCGCTTCCGAGATCGACGACTCCGGCGTGCGGACCACGAGGGCGAACACGAGCTCGCCCCACTTCTCGTCGGGGATGCCGATGACGGCGACCTCGGCCACCTCGGGATGGCTGAACAGCGCGTCCTCCACCTCGATCGAGCTGACGTTCTCGCCGCCGGAGATGATCACGTCCTTCTTGCGATCGCTGATCGTGACGTAGCACTCGTCGTCGAGCGTGCCGCCGTCGCCGGTGTGGAAGTAGTCGCCGCTGTCGGGATCGTCGCTGATGGCATGGATCGCCCCGGCCGTCGCGTCGGGCTGCTCCCAGTAGCCGGCCATCACGTGGTTGCCGCGGGCGGCGATCTCGCCGTCGGGCGTGATGCGGATGTCGACGCCGATCGCCGGCGCACCGGCGCGGCTGAGCTTCGCCGCTCGATCGGCGGGGGTGAGGTCGTCGAGCTCGGCCCGGCCGCGGTTCATCGTCAGCAACGGGGTGGTCTCGGTGAGGCCGTAGATCTGGATGAACTCCCAGCCCAGTTCGGTCTCGATGCGTTCGATGGTCTTCGTCGGCGGCGGTGCACCGGCGCACACGATGCGCACCCGGTCGCGGCCGGGGATCGGCCCGTCCCAGGTGGCGGCGGCGTCGAGCACCATGTTGGCCACGGCCGGTGCGCCGCAGAGGACGGTGACGCCGTGCTGGTCGATGCGGCGCAGGATCTCGGCGCCGTCGATCTTGCGGATGATCACCTGGGTCGCGCCCATGCCGGTGGCGGCGTACAGCACGCCCCAGCCGTTGCAGTGGAACTGGGGGAGGGTGTGCAGGTAGACGTCCCGGTCGGAGATGCCGAGCTGCCACCCGAAGGTCGTGGCGTTGAGCCAGATGTTGCGATGCGTGAGCTGCACACCCTTCGGCCGGGCCGTGGTGCCGCTCGTGTAGTTGATCGTCGCGGTGGCGTCCTCGTCGTAGGTCCACGGCTGCGGCTCGACGTCGTAGCGCATGAGCTCGTGGTCGGCCTCGGTGCCGATGATGAACCGGTGCTCGCACTCGACGTCGGCGAGGGCGTCGGCGAGTTCGGGATCGATGAGCAGGACGCGTGCGCCGCTGTGCTCGACGATGTAGCGCACCTCCTCGGCGACGAGCCGGAAGTTGATCGGCACGAGGATGCGGCCCGAACCGCTCACGCCGAACAGCGCGGTGAGGAGTCGGGCCGAGTTGTGGCTCACCATCGCGACCCGTTCGCCGACGCCGATGCCCATCGCATCGAGGCCCGCGGCCATGGCGCGGGCACGCTGGGCGACCTGCGCGTAGGTGAGCGTGCCCCACGACTCGGCGGGCTGGTCCGGCTCGTCGACGATGCCGATCCGCTTCGGATAGACGAGCTCGGCGCGTCGGAGGAAGTCGTTGACGGTGAGTGCGACCTTCATGGATCGCATCGTTGCAGATCGGGCGCCGTGCGCCGATCTCCGGCCAGGACGCCGATGCGGCCGTCGGTGCCGCTCCGTCAGGCGGTGGCGGCCGCCGACGCGAGGCAGCGCACGGGGATGCCGCCGTTGTCGACCTGGAACAGCTCCTCGAGTTCGAGGCCGGTGGCGTCGCCGAGACGTCGATCGGCGACGAGTACGACGAGGCGTGCGTCGGCATCCGATGCCCGACGACCGAGCGTCGCGTACAGATCGCGCAGGTCGCCCGTCCCGGTCCCGCCGACCCGGTGGCCGTACGGCGGGTTGGCGATCACGACGGTGCGACCGGTCGTCGCCGTCGGCCACTGCTGCGCAGCGAGCGCCGCGTGGGCGACGCTCACCCGACCGGTGAGACCGGCACCGTCGACGTGACGTTCGAGCGCGGCGAACGCGCCGGCGTCGCGGTCGGCGGCGAACACGGGTGCCGTCAGCGCGTCGGGACGGCCCGTCCCCGTGACGCTCGCCCAGGTGCCCGGCTCGAACGATGGCCACTGCTGGAAGGCGAACGGCCGGTCGATCGGTCGGCCCGCCGCCCACAGCGCCGCTTCGATCGCGATCGTGCCCGACCCGGCGAGCGGATCGACGAGCGTCGCGTCGCCGAGCCATCCGCTGGCGCGCACCATGGCCGCAGCGATCGTGGTGCGCAGCGGGGACCGATGGGTCTCGCTGCGCCACCCGCGGCGGTGCAGCAGCTGGCCCGAGGCGTCGACGCTGACGACCGCTCGGTCGCGGTCGAGCCGCACGTGCACCGCCTGGCCACCCTTGGCCTCGGGCCGGCCGAGCACGGCCGACACCCGTTCGGCGATCGCTCCCTGGTGGTACAGCACCGATCGGTGGCTGGCGACGTGCAGCTCCACGCCCGCCGGTGCCGGGCCGAGGTAGGCCTGCCAGTCGACGGTGCGCACCAGCACCTGCAGTTCGTCCCAGTTGCGCACCGTGTCGGCCGCGACGCGCACGAGCACGCGGGTGGGGATGCGGGCCCATCGGTGCATGGCGTACAGCTGGCGCGTGGTGGCCTGGAGGTCGATGCCGCCGTGCTGGACGCGGAGCTTGGTGGCGGGGATGCCGATCGACGCCAGCTCCTCGGCGGCGAGCCGCTCGAGGCCGGGCGCGACGACGACGAACAACGGCAGACGGCTCACCCCCCGGTTGTAACAGCAGAACCGGCGCGACCGGACACGGCGTCGTGGCCGGTGCCGGTCGTTGTCACGCAGGGTGGTCGTGCCCGGCGTTCCCGGGAGTCCCTGCTCAGCCCGGTACCATGGGTGCGACATGTCTGACAACGCACGCCCGAAGGGCGCACCGCGGAGCCGTCGCCGCCCACCCAAGCCGGCCGAGTACCGCACCCCCGCCTCCACGACCACCACCGTGGACACCCCGTACGTCCCCACCGGCTTCCGCGACCTCGGCGTGCCCGAGCTCGTCGACATGGGGCTCCACGCCGCCGGCTTCGCCGCACCGTTCGCCATCCAGACCAAGGCGATCCCCGTCGCGCTCGAGGGCAAGGACGTCTGCGGACGTGCCCGCACCGGCTCCGGCAAGACCCTCGCCTTCGGTGTGCCGATGCTCGCCCGCCTCGACGGCGAGGCCGAGCCCCGCCGCCCGCTCGGCCTGGTGCTGGTGCCCACCCGAGAGCTCGCCCTGCAGGTCGCCGAGGTGCTCATCCCGGTTGCCGCCAAGTGCAACCGGGTGGTGCTGCCGGTGTACGGCGGCGCCTCGCGCCACCAGCAGATCGACGAGCTGAAGAACGGTGTCGACGTGGTCGTCGCCACGCCGCTGCGACTGATCGACCTCCTGAAGGAGAACGAGCTCGACTTGAGTGGCATCCAGGTGCTCGTCCTCGACGAGGCCGACCGGATGGCCGACGACGGCTTCACGCCCCAGGTCGAGTGGATCATCCGCAAGTGCACGGCGCCCCGCCAGACCATGCTGTTCTCGGCCACGCTCGACGGCGACGTCGGCCACCTCGTGGCCCGGTACATGAAGGACCCGGTCGAGGTCGCGATCGACGCACCCACCGACACGGTCGGCACGATGTACCACCTGTTCCTCGCGGTGCACCACATGGACAAGGACAAGGTCGTCGCCGCGATCGCCTCGGGCGTCGGCAAGACGATCGTGTTCTGCCAGACCAAGCGCACCTGTGACCGGGTCGAGGAGAAGCTGCAGGATCTCGGCGTCAAGGCGAACGCGATCCACGGCGACCTCGCCCAGGCGGCGCGCGAGCGAGCGCTCAAGCGGTTCACCGACGGTGAGCTCACGGTGCTCGTCGCCACCGACGTCGCTGCACGAGGCATCGACATCGACGACATCGGCGCGGTCATCCACTACGAGCCGGCTGGCGACGCGAAGGACTACCTGCACCGCAGCGGCCGTACGGCCCGCGCCGGTCGCGACGGATGGGCGATCACGCTCGCCGAGTACAACCAGCACACCCAGGTGCGCATCCTCCAGCGCGCCCTGCGGCTCGAGCTCGGACCGCCCGTCGAGGTGTTCTCGAACAACCCGAAGCTGAAGGACCTGCAGCAGTTCCGCGCCGACGCCTGACCCCCGCCTGAGACGCGACGAGCCGCCGCCCCGCTGCGGCGGTGACGACGGCTCCGGTCGGTCCAGGTTCGGGTCGTGCCGGCGAGATGCCGGGTCAGCGCAACCAGGCGGGGCGTGACGCCTCGTAGGTGTCGATCGCTGCCGCGTGGGTGAGCGTGATGCCCACGTCGTCGAGGCCGTTGAGGAAGCGGTGCTGTGTCGCCGGGTCCATCGGGAAGGCAGCGGACAACCCTGCCGACGGCACCTCGACCACCAGCCGCTCGAGATCGACGACGATCTGGGTGGCCGGATCGGCCTCGATGAGGTCCCAGATCTGCGTGACGATCTCGTCGCTCAGCACCACCGGCACGAGGCCGTTCTTGCCGCAGTTGTTGCGGAAGATGTCGCTGAAGCTCGGGGCGATCACCACGTCGAAGCCGCCCTGCTGGATGGCCCACACGGCGTGCTCGCGTGACGACCCGACACCGAAGGCCGGCCCGGCGACGAGGATCGATGCGCCGGCGTACCGCTCGTCGTTGAGGACGAAGTTGCGGTCGTCGCGCCAGGTGGCGAACAGGCCCTTCTCGAACCCGGTGCGCTCGACGCGCTTCAGCCACTCGGCCGGGATGATCTGGTCGGTGTCGACGTCGCTGCGCTTGAGCGGGACGCCGGTGCCGGTGACGATGTGGACGGCCTTCATGATGCGGGCTCCAGTGGTGCGAGGTCTGCGGGCGTGGCGAAGTGGCCGGCCACGGCGGTCGCGGCGGCGACGGCAGGGCTGACGAGATGGGTGCGACCGCCGCGGCCCTGACGGCCCTCGAAGTTGCGGTTGCTGGTGCTGGCGGCGCGCTCGCCAGGGGCGAGCTTGTCCGGGTTCATCGCGAGGCACATGCTGCAGCCCGGCTCGCGCCAGTCGGCACCGGCGGCGGTGAAGATCTCGGGCAGGCCCTCGGCGATCGCCTGTGCCTTCACGGCGTGGCTGCCGGGCACCACCATCACGCGGGGCACGGTGACGGTGCGACCCTTCATGACGGCGGCGGCAGCGCGCAGGTCCTCGATGCGGCTGTTGGTGCAGCTGCCGATGAACACGGTGTCGACCTTCACGTCGCGGATGCGCGTGCCCGCTTCGAGGCCCATGTACTCGAGCGCCCGGGCGACGGTCTCGCGGGTGGTGGGGTCGTCGAAGCTGTCGGGCGACGGGATGGTGTCGTCGATGCTCGCGACCTGTCCGGGGTTGGTGCCCCAGCTGACCTGCGGGCGGATGTCGGCCGCGTCGATGACGACCTCCTTGTCCCACACGGCACCCTCGTCGGTGACGAGCGTGCGCCAGTCGGCGACCGCTGCGTCCCAGTCGGCGCCGGTCGGTGCGTTGGCCCGACCCTTCAGGTACTCGAACGTGGTGTCGTCGGGAGCGATCAGGCCCGCCTTGGCACCGGCCTCGATGCTCATGTTGCACACGGTCATGCGACCCTCCATCGACAGCGATCGGATGGCGCTGCCGCGGTACTCGATCACGTGGCCGATGCCGCCGCCGGTGCCGATCACGCCGATGATGTGGAGGATCACGTCCTTCGCGGTGACGCCGTCTGCGAGGGCGCCCTCGACGGTGACGGCCATCCACTTCGGGCGGCTCTGGGGAAGCGTCTGGGTGGCGAGCACGTGCTCGACCTCGCTCGTGCCGATGCCGAACGCGAGGGCGCCGAACGCGCCGTGGGTGGCGGTGTGGCTGTCGCCGCACACGACGGTCATGCCCGGCAGGGTGCGGCCCTGCTCGGGAGCGATGACGTGGACGATGCCCTGGAAGGGGTCGCCCATCGGGAAGTTGACGATGCCGAACTCGGCGGTGTTCTCGCGGAGCACCTCGACCTGGCGGGCGGAGATCGGGTCGGCGATCGGCTGGTCGATGTCGGCGGTGGGGACGTTGTGGTCCTCGGTCGCGACGGTGAGGTCTGGTCGGCGGACGGTGCGGCCGCTGAGTCGCAGACCGTCGAAGGCCTGCGGGCTGGTCACCTCGTGGACGAGGTGGAGGTCGATGTACAGCAGGTCGGGCTGCTCGGGTGCTTCGTGCACCACATGGCGGTCCCAGACCTTCTGGGGCAGTGTCGTCGGCGGCATGTCGCTCGTTTCCTTCGGATGTGTCGCTGGAATCTCAGAATATGGGATAGCGTTCCTGAATGTGGACAGTGTAAGCGGCGTCGGGGTGATCGACAAGGCGGCGGTGCTGTTGCGCGCGTTGCGCGAACGCCCGCTCGACCTGGCCGAGCTCCAGCAGGCGACCGGTCTGCCGCGGGCGACGGCGCACCGGCTCGTCGTCGCGCTCGAGCAGCACCACCTCGTCCGGCGCGACAGCCAGGGTCGGTTCTGCCTCGGGTTCGAGCTCGTCGCCCTCGGCCGCGTGGCCGCCGAGCAGTTCGGTATGGGCGAGGTGGCCGCGCCAGCCATGCAGGAGCTGCGCGACACCTGTGGGGAGAGCGTGCAGCTGTACGTGCGCGAGGACGACGCCCGTCGCTGCGTGGTGTCATTGCAGTCGCCGCACGCGCTCCGCTGGATCGTGCCGGAGGGCAGCCTCCTCCCGCTGGGCGTGGGCTCGGCGGGCCGTGTGCTCGGCGGCGAACCCGTCACGGCGGGCGGCTGGATCGACAGCGTCGAGGAGCGTGAGGCCGGCGTCGCCTCCGTGAGCGCGCCGGTGGTCGACCGTGCAGGCCGGGTCATCGCCGCGGTCAGCATCAGCGGCCCGGTGGAGCGCCTCACCCGTGCGCCCGGCGAGCGGTTCGTCGCCGACGTGGTGGGCCCCGGGCCGGCCAAAGGGGGCCCCGGAGGCCCCGCGCGGGCCGGAACCAAAG
>CAUJET010000106.1 GCA_963169665.1 Actinomycetota bacterium
GCCGAGGTGCTCGGCGGCCACCACCACCTAGCCATCTCGATCGAGCGCGACGCGTGGGAGACGATCAAGGACCGCTTCGACGCACAGGGCATCGAGTACGCCCACGTCGACGGCTCGTCGATGTACTTCCGCGGCCCCGACGGCGAACGGCTCGAACTGATCAGCGATCCGCTGCTGGAGATGTACGGCAAGCCCGTCGGCTGACCCGCGGCAGGGCTGCTCACGCCCGCGGGAACTGGGAACGAGTTCGAGCAGCGCCCGACAGCGCTGTGACCGTCGCCACTACAGTCGCCGCATGGAACTGCACTTCGCCACCGTCTGGGAAGCCATCACCGACCAGATCGGCGACGTCACCGCGCTGGTGCACGGTGACGTCCGCCGCTCCTGGAGCGAGTTCGACGATCGGTCGGCGCGCCTCGCGTCCGCCTTCGTCGGAGCCGGCCTCGGCCCCGACTCGAAGATCGGGCTCTACCTCTACAACGGCAACGAGTACCTCGAGGCCCAGTACGCGGCGTTCAAGATGCGCGGCGTCGCCGTCAACGTGAACTACCGCTACCTCGACGACGAGCTGTGGTATCTGCTCGACAACTCAGATGCCGAGGCGCTCGTGTTCCACTCGTCCCTCGCCGACCGGGTGGCGCGCGTGATCGACCGGTTGCCGAAGCTCAAGCTGCTCGTCGAGGTCGACGACGGCGACGCAGGGCGGGTGCCGCTCGCCCACGCGTTCGAGACCGTGGTGGCGGGGCACGACCCGATGGGACGCATCACCCGCAACGAGGACGACATCTACATGCTGTACACCGGTGGCACCACCGGCATGCCCAAGGGCGTGATGTACGCGGTCGGCGGCATGACCGCCGGCTACCTCACGAGCGGCTTCCCCCTCCTCGGCCTCCCGGTGCCGGCCAGCCCGGCCGAGGTGGGCACCCTCGTGAAGCAGGCGACGGAGTCGAACAACCGGCTGATCTCGATCCCCTGCGCACCCCTCATGCACGGCACGGGCATCTGGCTCGGCGCCTTCATCCCGATGCTCGCCGGCGGCCAGGTCGTCACCATGCAGAACCGCTCGCTCGACGCGAACGAATTGCTCGGCCTCGTCCAGGACGAGCGGGCCACCAACCTCACCATCGTCGGCGACGCCTTCGCCAAGCCGATCATCAAGGCGATCGACGATGCCCAGGAGGCCGGCTCCCCGTACGACACGTCGTCACTCAAGATGATCATCTCGAGCGGCGTCATGTTCACCAGCGAGGTGAAGGAGCAGGTGCTCGACCGCATCGAGCAGGTCGTGATCGTCGACGCGATGGGCTCGACCGAAGGCGCCATGGGCATCTCGATGTCGATGAAGGGCCTGCCGCCGTCGACCGCGAAGTTCTCGCAGATGCCCGACACGAAGGTGTTCACCGAGGACGGCCGCCAGGTGCAGCCCGGCTCGGGCGAGGTCGGCATGGTCGCCGCCGGCGGCAACGTGCCGCTCGGCTACTTCAAGGACGAGGAGAAGACTGCACGCACGTTCCGGGTCATCGACGGCGTCCGATACTCCTTCCCCGGCGACATGGCCACCGTCAACGAGGACGGCTCGATCAATCTGCTCGGCCGAGGCAGCCAAGTCATCAACACCGGCGGCGAGAAGGTCTTCCCCGAAGAGGTCGAGGAGGCCGTGAAGCGCGTCGCCGGCGTGCAGGACTGCCTCGTGGTCGGCGTCGACGACGACAAGTTCGGCCAGGCCGTCACCGCGGTGGCGTCCCGTGTGGAGGGCTCCGACGTCGACGAGGCCACGGTCATCGCCGATGTGAAGACGCAGTTGGCCGGGTTCAAGGCACCGAAGCGGGTGGTGTTCGTCACCCAGGTGCCCCGGGCCCCCAACGGCAAGGCCGACTACAAGGCCGCCAAGCAGCACGCACTCGACGCGATCGGCTGATCGGCAGCGGCGCCGACCCGCACGGCGGGGCTACTGCAGCTTCGCCTGGAGGAACTCGATCACCTTCGTGACGCTGGCTTCGTCGCGCTGCTCGGTGAGCACGCTGTGGTCCTTGGGTGAACTGCTCGGCAGTTCGACGGCGATGAAGGCGTCCCCGAGCAGCTCGCGCAGCGACGCGAAGCGGGTGCCGACGAGCTTGTCGCCGGTGAACCGGAGGCCGAGCACCTGGCAGCCGTCCGCGGCGCGCTGGGCGATCACCTGACGGTCGTCGGGCGACAGGTTCAGGTCACCGAGGCGCGGGCCCTTGCCGATCGCGAACGGCAGCGAGGGCTGCGACAGCACCGGAGCCACCATCACGTCGTCGAGCATCATGCCGAGCGCGAACCCGCCGCTGAAGCACATGCCGATCGCTCCCACGCCGGGGCCGCCGAGCTCGAGGTGCAGCGACCGGGCGAGCGCCCGCAGCCAGCCGATGATCGGCGACATCTGGTTCAGCGCCCAGTGGGTGAACTCCTTGGAGATGCACACCTTCGCCATCGACTGCGCGAGGTACGGGCCGCTCACGTCCTTGCCGGGCGTGCCGACGAGCGATGGCATCACCACGGTGAACCCGGCGGCGACGACGTCGTTCGCGAACTGGGTGACCTTCGGCGTGATGCCGGGGATCTCGTGCACCACGATCACGGCCGGACCGCTGCCGCGCCGGTACGTGTCGCGGGTGTAGCCGGCCGCAGTGAACGACCCACGTTCCCACCCCTGCAGCACGTCGCCGCCCGCCACCGACGACCCGCTCGATGAAGCGCTCGACGATGAACTCATGCCAGTCTCCTCACCGCTGCCAGGGCCCGTTCGGCCAGGCCGTCGACACCCACCTTGAACTGATCGATGTCGACCAGCTGGTCGCCCATCGCGCCGTGCAGGTACCGGGCGTACACGCCCTCGCTGATCACGGCCAGGCGCCAGCACGAGAACGCCACGTAGTAGTCGATCCCCGAGAGGTCGCGGCCTGTGCGGGTCGCGTAACGCTCGAGCAGATCCGAGTAGCGGGGGAAGCCGCCCGCCGGCGTGGGGTCGTTCGCGCGGACGTTGGCCGCCTCGCCGTCGAACCAGTACACGCCGAGGTAGCCGACGTCGGCGAGCGGATCGCCGAGCGTGCACAGCTCCCAGTCGAGCACCGCGGCGATGCGTCCCCTGCGGACGTCGGTGAGGCAGTTGCCGAACCGGAAGTCGCCGTGAGCGATCGACACGCCGTGCTGGGTCGGGATCTTCGTGCGCAGCACCGTCGCCACCTCGTCGATCGCCGCCAGCTCGCGCGTCTTGGAGTTCTCCCACTGGGTCGACCAGCGCTTCACCTGACGCTCGATGTAGCCCTCGCGCTTCGCGAAGTCCCCGAGGCCGACCTCGTCGATGTCGACGGCGTGCAGATCGGCGAGCACGTCGATGAGGTGCTCGGCGGCCGGTCGGCGCAGCTCCATCGGCAGCTCGGCCGCCTTCTCGACGCTGTCGAGCACGACGCCGTCGACGAAACCCATCACGTAGAACGGTGCGCCGTTCACCTCGACGTCGGTGCACAGCCCCAGCGCCGGCGGTACCGGCACGCCGGTGCGACCGACCGCGGCGATCACCCGGTGCTCGCGGGCCATGTCGTGGGCGGTGGCGAGCACATGACCGAGCGGCGGTCGGCGCAGCACGTAGCGGGTGCCGTCGGACCCCGTGACCAGATAGGTGAGGTTGGAACGGCCGCCGGCGATCAGGTCGAACGTGAACGGACCCTCGGCGCCGTCGATGTTCTCGAGCAGCCAGCGGGTGACGGGTTCGCGATCGATGCCGCGGGGATCACCGATCGGCGGGACGGGAGCAGTCATGGCGGCCCACCGTAGTGAAGCTCACCCCGGGCGGGAGACCCCGACGACCTTGCCCCAGTTGACGGCCACGATCTTCACCACGTCGCCCGTGGCAGGCGCATGGACCATCATGCCGCCACCGAGGTACATCGCCACGTGCCCGATCGGCGAGTAGTAGAAGATCAGATCGCCCGGCTGGGCCTGATCCTTCGGCACGTGCGGCGTGGACGCGTACTGCGCCGCTGACTGGTGCGGCAGATACACGCCGGCCTTGCCCCAGGCGTACTTCGTGAGACCCGAGCAGTCGAACGCGACTCCGGGCGACGACGCGGCGAACTTGTACGGCACGCCGAGCTGGCCCTGCGCCGCGCTGATCGCGATGCCGGCGGTGGAGGCCGGCGCCGGGACCGAGGGGGCCGGGGTGGGCGCTGCGACGGGCGCATCGCTCGAGCCACCCGAGGAGGTGGTGGCGCCGCCGGTGCCGGTGCCGGTGCCGCCGCCGGTCGCGGGGGTGGCGGTGCCACCCCCGCCACGTGCGTTGCTGCTGGCGGCCGCCTGCTGCTGTGCGGCGGCCGCAGCGGCGAACCTGGCCTGCGCGGCGGCGGCTGCGGCGGCGGCGCGGCGCTCCTGCTCCTCGACGATGGCCTGACCGAGCTCGGTCTGGGCCTGGGCGTACTTCTGCTGCAGTTCGATCGTGAGCGCCTCGCCCTGCTGCTGCTGGACCTCGAGGGACGCGACCAGCTGCGCCTGCTCGTTCTTCTTCGCGTCGAGCGCTGCCTTGTCCTCGGTGAGCTGCTCGACGAGCACCTGCATCTCGTCGCTCGTGCCGGCGCCCTGGTCGAGGGCCACGCGGGCGAGCTCGCTGCGCTCGAGATCGTCGGTGAAGCCTTCGGCGGAGGAGAACAACGGGGTGAGGCCCGACGAGCCGCCGGACATGAACTTGTCGACGGCGATGTCGGCGAGCTGACCCTGCAGCGTGGTGAGCTCGGCGCTCTGGGCGTCGACGCGCACCTGGGCGTCCTGGATCTCGATGGCCAGCTGATCGATCCGGTCGAGAGCCGCAGCGTGGGCCTCTTCGAGCTCGCCGAGCTGGTTGTCGAGCGCATCGAGTTCGTCGGCGATCTGTTCGACCTTGCGACGCTGGTCGTCGACGTCGTCGGCGCGGACGGGGGGGATCCCCGCGACCACGGTGACGAGCACTGCTGCCGCAGTGGCAGCACGAAGACGAGTCCAACTCCGCATGACGGGCGAGAGTCTACCCATGTTACGAAGAGGTGTCGAAAGCGACCGTTTCGTGACGGCCCGGACGCGCCGGGCCCCTCGTCGAGCGGAACCAGGGAGCCCCAGGTCAGCCAGCTCGTGGCGTGACCGTCACCGCGCCGATCTTCCGCCCCGGTCGTCCGTCACGTCGCCCCTCGGCTGCTCCCCAGTGACGTGTTCGCCGCTCGTTCCTCGCAGCTCACTCCCATTCAATGGTTCCCGGCGGCTTGCTCGTGATGTCGTACGCCACCCGGTTCACCCCACGCACCTCGTTGATGATCCGGTTCGACATCGTCTCGAGCAGGTCGTACGGCAGGCGCGCCCAGTCGGCGGTCATCGCGTCGTCGCTGGTGACGGCGCGGATGATGATCGGGTGCGCATACGTGCGCTCGTCGCCCATCACGCCCACCGAGCGGATGTCGGCGAGCACGGCGAACGCCTGCCAGAGCTCGCGCTCGAGGCCCGCGTTGGCGATCTCCTCGCGCACGATCGCGTCGGCGTGCTGCAGGATCGTCACCCGCTCGGGCGTCACCTCACCGATGATCCGCACGCCGAGGCCCGGCCCGGGGAAGGGCTGGCGGAGCACGATCTCGTCGGGCAGGCCCAGCTCGTGGCCGAGCTTGCGCACCTCGTCCTTGAACAACAGCCGCAACGGCTCGACGAGCTTCAACGTCATGTCCTCGGGCAGGCCCCCCACGTTGTGGTGGCTCTTGATGACCGCTGCCGTGCCGTCGCTACCACCGCTCTCGATGACGTCCGGGTAGAGCGTGCCCTGCACCAGCCATTCGGCATCGCTCAGCCCACCGGTGTGCTCTTCGAAGATGCGCACGAACAGTTCACCGATGATCTTGCGCTTGCTCTCCGGATCGGTGACGCCGGCGAGCTTCTCGAAGTAGCGCGGCCCGGCGCTCACGTGGATGAGCTCGATGCCCATGTTGCGCTTGAACGTCTCGACCACCTGGTCGCTCTCGTTCAGCCGCATCAGCCCCGTGTCGACGTAGATGCACACGAGCTGCGCACCGATCGCCCGGTGCACGAGGGCGGCGGCGACGGCGGAGTCGACGCCACCACTCAACGCGCAGATCACCCGACCCGTGCCCACCTGGGCGCGGATCGCGGCGACCTGTTCCTCGATGATCGACGCCATGGTCCAATTCGGCTCGCAGCGGGCGAGACGGTGCAGGAACTGCTCCAACACGTGCGACCCGAACGGCGAGTGCACGACCTCGGGGTGGTACTGCACGCCCCAGATGCGGCGCTCGGGGTTCTCGAGCACGGCGACCGGTGCGTCACCGGTGCTCGCGGTCGCCACGAAGCCCTCGGGCACCTCGGTGACCGCGTCGAAGTGGCTCATCCACACGTCCTGCTCGGCCGGGATGCCGTCATGGAGCAACGTGGACGTGGAACCCTCGATGCGCGTGAGCTTGGCTCGGCCGTACTCGCCGCGGAGTCCGCGACCCACCGTGCCGCCGAGCTGCTGGGCGATGAGCTGGGCGCCGTAGCAGATGCCGAGGATCGGTACGCCGAGGTCGTAGATCGCCGGGTCGAGCGAGGGCGCGCCGTCGACGTGGACGCTCTTCGGGCCGCCCGACAGGATGATCGCGCCGGGGTTCTTCGCCTGCACCTCCGCCGCGGTGATGCGGTGGGGGACGATCTCGGAGTACACCCGGTGCTCGCGCACGCGGCGGGCGATGAGCTGCGCGTACTGGGCACCGAAGTCGACGACGAGGACAGGGCGTTCGACCGTCTGGTCGACGTTCGGGACAACAGGGCCGGAGGCAGGACCGGAGGGCATCGCCCGATGGTACGCGGTGGGGGTACGACTGCGCAGATCCCCGACCTCGCTCGTCGGCGAACGCCGTGTGAACGTCATGAGACCGGGTCACCATCGGGCGTGATCGCACCGAGCCGGTCGTCACACAGGGCGACCGGGCGTCGCAGTCGCCGTGCTGGCACGATGGTGGTGTGTCCGAACGTCCTCGCCCCCGCCGATCCCGCCGGTTCGCCACGGCGCTGGCCTCGTTCGCCGCAGCGGCGACCTTCGGTGTGCTCGCCGCCGGATGCGGCCGCGACGAGGCGGCGACATCCACCACCGTGGATCAGCGGGCGGCGACGGAGACCCTGAGCACGAACCCGTTCATCCCCGAGGACGTCAACATCGGCGACTGCGTCAGCTCGCTGCCCCGACCGGGTTGCGGCAACGAGATCCGCGGCGACTCGCACGCCATGCTCACCTTCGCCGTGCTCGTCGCCGGCCTGTCGTTCATCGGATGGCGGATCACCCGGAGCGTCCGCCGGCGCGACGCACCGCGGCCCGGCGCACCTCGCCCCGACTCTCCGGCCGGTACGCCACCCGCGACCTGAGGACCGTGGCGCTCAGCGCCACACGCCGAACAGATCGACCACGACCTGTGTGACGGCCGAGGAGAAGACGCAGCCGTAGCCGCGTGACGAGCTCATCAGCGCGGCGCCCGCCGTGGTCTCCGCCGCTTCGAAGTTGACGTTCGACGTCCCCGGCCAGGGCTGGCTCAGACACGAGTACGCAGTCAGGTACCCGGCGGCCTCGGTCTGCGTCGCCGTCACGTTCACCTGCGCTGCCGTGAGCGTGCCGAGCGCGATCACGTCGGACAGGTTCGACGGGTGCGACGGGCGCCCGCCCTCACGGGTGTCGAGCAACCGCTGCGGCGTGAGCGCGGCGTACCTCGCCCCGCTGCCGGCGCGGTACTCCCCGAGCAGGTCGACGACGAGGTCGGTCGCCTGGAGCGAGAACAGGCACACGCGACCACCTGCGCCCACCCGCACGTTCACGAGGTTCGGGCGCGTCACCCCGGCCTCCGGGTTGAGGTTCGACACGGTGGGTCGGGTGCTGCCGCACGGCCACGCCGTCACGTAGCCCGCCGCTCCTGGATCGACCGCGGTGACACCGAGCGCGACCGCCGTCGTGGACGAACCCGCCGTCGTCACCTGCACCTCGATCACGCCGCCCGCGGGAAGGCGGGCGACACCACCCTCGCCGGTGCGCGTGTCGGCGAGCCGTCTCGTCGCCGACACCAGACCCGTCGACGACGCGTTGGTGAGCCATCCGTTGAGATCGACGACGAGGTCGGTGGTACCGAGCGACGTGAAGCAGAGGCGACCGTCGCCCACCGGCACGATCGCGGCGTTGGTGACGACCCGCCCGGCCACCGGGTTCACGTTCGAGGTGGGCGGCTCGGTCTCGGTGCACGGGAAGGCGCGCACCCACCCTGCGAGGGCCGATCGATCGGTGGTGAGGTTGAGCGCGACGGCGGTCGCGCCAACCGGCATCCGACCGCGCAGGTCGAGCATCGACACCGTCCCGCCGTGCAGCGTCGCAAACGCGGCTCCCGTCTCGCGGGTGTCGACGAGACGTTCGGGGTCGACCGGCACGAAGCCGGCGTCGGCCGTGCCCGGCGGGAACGCCGGCGGTGTCGCCGCGGCGAGCGGGGACGGTGCGGCGGGCACGTCGAAGGTGTGGAACGTGGGTCGGTAGAGCCATGCGTTCTGTCGCCACAGGTCGAAGTCGCCGCCGCTCGAGAGGCCGACCACCATCTTCCCGTTCTGGTCGAGCCACGGCATCAAGAACGCGCCGTAGTTGCCGCACGTGCTGCACTTCATGTCGCCGAGCACCGACCGTGTGGTCACCGTCGTCCACGGCCCCTGCGGGGCGGGCGCCCGATCGACGATCAGGCGCGTGCCCCACCACTCGTTCTCCTTGGTGACGTTGACGAACACGTCACCGAACCACTGCACGCTCATCGGATTGGCGACATTGCGCGAGGTGATCGGCACCGCGGCCGCGGCGTTCGCCGTCCATGCCGAGCCGTTCCAGTACTCGGGCGAGGCCACGAAGTTCCCCTTCGGGACACGAGCGAGGTACGTGTTCGGCATGCACGAGGCGTCGAACTGGCCGATCGAGTTCCCCGGATCCGCGTACTGCCGGTAGCAGTGGCTGTACAGGTAGCTCCATCGGTCGTTCGACGCGACCGACCAGCCGTAGAGCCGGTTCGAGGTGTCGGGCGCGGGTTCGAAGTAGAGCTGCTGGAGCGTGGTCCGGTCGAGGATCGCGATCCACGTCCGTACCGGCAGCGCCCCGTACCCGGCACCTCCGCCGCTCGGATTGTGCATCTCGGCCATGAAGATCCAGAGGTTCCCGTCGACACCGATCTCGCCGTCGAGCGGCCAGAACCACGTGCGCCCGTCGATCGTCTCCGCATCGCCCACGAGGTCGCGTCCGCGGCCGCCCAGGATCGTGAAGCACTCGCCCTGTTGCACCAGGCCGGCGTTGTGCGCAGCATTCGTCGGGCTGCCGCCGGGCACATCGTTCAGCAGGCTCTCGTCGTTGCTGAAGTGAAGGTCCTGGAACATCCAGAAGATGCGGCCGTCTGGCAGCGGGTACGCGTGCGGATAGTCACCTCCTCCGAAGCCCTGCGTCGCAGCGGTGGCGCCGAGCCCGGGCGACGCGAACGCCGCGTCGAGCTGGGCCTCGTTCAGTCCGCCCCGCCCGCATCCGGGGGCTGCGTCGGCGACGTGCACACCGGCGGGCACGACGAACGCACCTGCGAACGCCAGCGGGACGAAGGCGATGCGGCGGGCGCGCCGGGCGCGACGGAGACGAGTCACGGAGAAATCATCGGCCACGTACGGCGCCGACAACAGTCAACAACCGTCAAGACGCCGGCAGGCAGGCAGATCCACCCGGCCGGGTGGTGGCGTCGGTCGCAGTGGGAGTTCAGCCGCGGAGCAGGTCGCCGCAGAACGCCGTGGTGCCGCTCACCAGGGCATGGGGCGCCTCCCACGGCACGAAGTGACCGCAGTCGCGGAGCAGGAACGGCCCGACGTGGCGGGCGAACACCGTCGCGGCCATCAGGTCGAACGCCGGATAGATCACGTGGTCGCTGGCACCGAACAGCACGAGGGTGGACGTGTGCTCATTGCGCCCGAGCAGCGTCGGTTCGCTGCGGGCGTGCTCGTGGAAGCTGCTCTCGTAGCCGCCGAAGCTCGCCCGCAGCGAAGCGGCGTCGCCGAACGGTTCGGTGTGGAAGGCCACCTCGTCGGGGATCGCGAACGCTCCGGGGTGTGCCCAGAAGCGGCTCGTGTAGAACGTGGCGATGTAGCGACGGCGCATCTCCGGCGTGGTCAGCTCTGCGGCGAGGCCGTCGGGGTCGAGCCCCTGACGGAGGAAGTAGTCGCTCGATTCGCGAGGCGGCCGCGTGCCGGGGATGCCCGCCATCGCCTCCTTCAGATACGGCAGTGGCGAGTTGAACAGAATCATCCGGTCGACCCAGTCCGGGTACCGCAGCGCGAGGTCCTGGATCACCGGCCCGCCGAGGTCGCCGCCGAGCAGCACCACGCGCTCGTGGCCGAGCACGTCGTGGACGAGTGCGTACAGGTCACGGGCGTTGCTCGCGACGTCGTGGAACCCGT
>CAUJET010000107.1 GCA_963169665.1 Actinomycetota bacterium
CGGCTGAGTACCGTGAGCGAACCGCCGCGTGTCGCGGCGCTTGGCTCACGTACAACGTTGATTCGTGAGCGAAACGCCGCCACCCGCGGCGTTTCGCTCACGGATGTCGGGTCTGGGCGTGGAGGGCGCGGAGGATGCCGAGGGCGGCGGCGTCCCAGGTGAGGGTCTTGGCCCGGGCGAGGGCTGCGTCGGCGAGGCGACCGCGCAGCTCGTGATCGTTCAGGGCTCGTGCCAGCGTCGGGCCGAGCTGATCGAGCGGTGCGAGCAGGCCCGTCACGCCGTCGACGACGCTGCTCCGATGACCGCGGATGTCGGTTGCCACCGTCGGCGTCCCGCACGCCGCCGCCTCGGTGAGCGTGAGGCCCCAGCCCTCGGCGAGCGACGCGCTCGCCACCAGCCACGCACGCTGATAGCGCTCGACGAGATCATCGTGGGGCAGCTGACCGACGAAGGAGATCCACTCCTCCGCGGCCGCTGCCGCGACGAGGGCGTCGAGCTCGTCACGCATCGGGCCGCTGCCGACGATCTCCAGCCGCAACGCGGGCACGTCGCGCTTGGCGACGATCGCGGCACGGATCAACTCGTCGAACCGCTTCACCGGGGCGAGCCGACCAACGGCGACCACCAACGGCTCAGGTGACCGTGCCGCGACCGGATCGGCAGCGGGCAGGAACTGCTCGCTCACACCGTTGTTCACCGCCAGGACCCGCTCGGGACGGAAGCCCAACTCGAGCAGCTCCTCACGGGTCGCCTCCGACGGCGTCACCATCTGCGTGCGCCGATAGAACGGCGGGGCGATGCTGGCTTCGAGCACCCGGCCGAACCCGGCCAGCGGGCCGGGCAGCATCTGGCCCCACATCGGCCCGTGCACATGGTGCAGGAACGTGATCCGCGGCTTCCGGCACCACACGGGCGAGAACCACGGCACTCCGTTCCAGATCTCGACCAGGGCGTCGTACGGGCCAGAACGGTGAGCGGTCTCGCCAAGGATCGTGCGGGGGAACACGCTGTAGCGACTGCCCCTGCGGATCACCCGGTAGCCGTTGCGCATCGACTCGGCGGGCCGGCCGATCGCCGCCGAGGTGCGATGCGTGATCTCCAGGCCTGCGTCGGCCCAGCGGCGCATGAACTCATCGGCGTGCACCTCGCTGCCACCGGCGTCGGGGTCGTCGAGGTCGCGCCAGGCCATGGTGTGGATGCGGCGCACGCCGCGAGCGATCATGTCTGCGGCCAGCCGGTCGAGCTCGGCCAGGTCGGCGTTCGCTCGCCGGGGAGCGGACGGTGCCGCTGGTTCTGATGGTTCGGCCGCCGACATGCGGGCCGAGGCTAGCCCTGCTCACTAATGTCACACCGTGCGCGAACCCGATGATCTGACCGTCGACGACGCGCGTCCCGACGCCCAGGAGCCCTCGCCGCCGGCAGCCGGCGACAGGCTGCCCTACGTCCTCGGCGGTCGGCTCCGGGGCCGCCCCTCACGAGCGGGGTGGCTGAGCATCGCCGTGATCATGGCCGTCGTCGTGATCCCGCTCCGCGGGCTCTACCGGGGCACCGGCAGCTCGATGGAGGAGGGCTTCATGCTCGTCTTCCCGAAGCGGATGCTCGCCGGCGACGTGCCCAACGTCGACTTCCTCCACCTGTACGGCCCCGGGGCGCTCCACGTGCTGATGGGCTGGTACCGGGTGTTCGGCTACACCCTCGAGGCCCAGCGGGGCTTCGGCCTGCTGCAGCACCTCGGCATCATCTTCGCGATCTACGCCCTCGTCCGACCGTGGGGCCACCGCCTCGCCACCGTCGCCGCGGTCACGGTCACGCTGCTCGTCCTCACCCCGATCGGGCTGTCGGCCCTCGCCTGGGAAGGTGCGGTCGCGCTGGCGCTGTGGAGCGTCGTGTTCGGCGTACGTGCCCTGCACACGACCGACCGAGATCGCCTGCTGGCCCTCGCCGCGTCCGGGGCGCTCGCCGGGTTCGCACTGAGCTTCCGGCCCGACCTCGTTCTAGCGCTCGGCATCGCCCACGGCTTCATGTGGTGGAAGGCCCGTGCGTTCCGCTCGGCGTCGATCGGCGCGATCGTCGGGCTCACGCCGATGTGGATCCACCTGGCCGTCGCCGGCATCCCGGCCGCCTGGCGGGGCATGGTCACCGAGCCGGTGAAGGAACTCCGCCCGGGGCGCGAGCTCCCCCAGCCGCCGAGCTTCGGCAAGGTCGACGGCGCGCTGCAGGCGGTGGTCGAGGGCCCGGCGGATGCGCCGTGGTGGAAGCTGCCCGCGCTCGCCGCGAACCATCAGCTGTGGCTGTGGTTCTGGGTCGTCATCCTGTGCGCGTTCGGCGTGGTGGGCACGACGATCTGGCTGAGACGCCGGCACGGCGACACGCCACAGCGCCTGACGCTGATGTGCGCCTCGCTGCTCGGGCTCGGGCTGTTGCCGCAGGCGCTGCAGCGTCCGGACTCCACGCACCTCGCATGGGGCTCGTGCGTGTCGTTCTCGCTGCTGCCGGCGTTGCTGGCCGAGGTGTCGACCCACGTGAGGCCGAAGCTCTCCGGCGTACGTCGCGATGCCGTCATCGCCGCTGTGCTCGCACTGACGATGCTCGTCGTGATGCCCTTCTACACGTACCGCACGTACCTGCTGTACACACGCATCTCGGTCGGGGACAAGGTGGGCGGCTACCAGGTGAGCCGAGACGACCGGAACTTCTGGTTCGGCAACGTGCCGCTCCAGGTGGCGAGTCAGGCAGCGATCGACGAACTCGACCTCCTGTCGACACCGGGGGAGCGCTTGCTGGTCGGGCCGGCCGACCTGAGCCGCACGATCTACAGCGACGTCGTGTTCTACTTCATGTTCCCCGAGCTCGAACCGGCCACCTACTTCATCGAAATGGACCCGGGCCTCGCCGACGACGAGGGGTCGAGCCTGGCCGACGACGTGGCATCGGCCGACTGGCTGATCCTCACCAACTTCTGGACCGGCTGGTACGAGCCCAACGCGTCGAGCGACTTCGGCAGCGACGCGCCCAATCAGGTCGTGGCCGATCAGTTCTGCCTCGTCGGCAACTACGAGGATGCGCTGGTGCTGCTCTACCGCAAGTGCGAGCAGGGGGACGGCATCAGCCCTGCCGGCATCGGCATCGGCGCCGAGCGTCGTGCCAGCCTCGACCGCGAACTCGCCGAGAACGCCTGACCGAGTGCCAGCCGCCCACCCGAGGGTTTCCGGCACACCCGGGTGCACCGCACGCACTCGGATGGAAGCGTGACACTCGGCTGGCAACGTGGCACTCGGGCGACCCAACGGAATCGGACGTTCGTGACTCGGTGAGGTGATGGCGGACGACACGACCGACGTGACGGCGCTCGAGGTGGACCTCGACGACCGGACCGATGATCGACCCGACGATGGGGTCGACGTCGACTTCGTGCGCGTCGTCGTGCCGGCGCCCGACTTCGACGACTGGTACGCGGCCACCTCGCCACGGCTCCTGGCGTCGTTGACGCTCGTCACCGGCGACCCGCATGCGGCGGCAGATGCGATGGCGGAGGCGATGGCTCGTGCGCTCGAACGCTGGCGCCGCGTGCGCACGATGGATGCTCCCGAAGCCTGGACCTATCGCGTTGCCGTGAACGTCTGGAAGCGCCAGCAACGACGCAGCACCCTCGGCCGCTCGTTGCTCCGCCGCACCGTCCCACGAAGCGAACAGACCTCCACGGCCACGTTGTCGGTCGAGCTCCGCGAGATCGTCGAATCGCTCCCCCACCGCCAACGCGAGGTGCTCGTGCTCCGCCTCGTCCTCGGACTCTCCCAGGCCGAGACAGCCGAACTCACCGGCGTCGCCGAGGGCACGGTCGCATCGACCCTCAGCGATGCCAAGCGATCGATGCGCACTGCACTTCAGAACGACCCGGAGGTGACCCCGTGACCGACCAGCTGACCGCCGTGCTCGACCGCTTCGTGGCCGACCAGCACGCCGCCGTCCCTTCGGTGGCGGCGGTCCGCCGACGTGCCACCCAGCGCCGTCGCCGACGTCTCACCGTCACCACCACGGCCGTCGTGCTGACAGCGCTGCTGACCGGCGGCGGGCTGTGGGCAGTCCAGGCGAACCGCGAGCCCGGCCTCCTCGTCGTCGCCGACGACGAAGTGCGTCTGAACGACTGGGCGACACTCACATGGCTGCCCGACGACATCGTGTCGGTCCAGTTCGACGGCACCAACTACCTCTGGGCGATGGAGCAGTTCGGCTACTGGCAGGGTCACTACTCACTGCGTCGAGGGCTGGCCCAGCCGATCACCGTCCGCATCGCCGTCGGCGACCCGTTCGACGTCGAGGCGGAACACGCCCTGTACGAGGGCTCGGTGGTGGAAGGCCACCGGGTCCGTTCACAGCTGGAGGACGGGCGCCACTCGATCTCCACGAGCGTCGGCGCGGCAACCGTGCAGATCGTGGGCGACGACCCCGCTGTCATGCACCGCATCCTCGACGGGATGGTCGTCGACACCCCGACGGTCGAGATCCCGGGTGACCCTGTCGTGGTGGCGAGCGGTGAGGTCGACGGAGTGCCGTGGGACCTCCGCGTGACGACGCCCACCACGACCCGGGCGCTCACGCCGGCCGCACCGAACGGCACGTGCCTCGTCCTGCGCATCTACAGCGGCGGGCAGGGGTGCATGATGCCGAATGACGACACCCCTGGAGCGATCTGGCTCGGCCCTCCGTGGGATCGGTCCCCGTTGCCCGGACCGACATGGATGCTGTTCAGTGGCGCGAGCGAGGCCGTCGCGTTCGAGTACACGCGACCGGATGGCACGACGGCACGCGTCGACGCGCTCTCGGCCTCCCCCTCGCCCGGTGTGTTCGCCGTGATCGACGCCGGCACGACGGGCCAGATCACCGGCGTTCGAGTCCTCGCGGCCGACGGCACCGTGCTCGAGGAGCAGCCCCTCTGGAACACGACCACCTGACGCGAGGCCCGATCATCCAAGTCCCAGTCGCCCGCCCGAGGGTTTCCGGCACACCCGGGTGCACCGCACGCACTCGGGTGGCGACGTGGCACTCGGGTGCACCGCACGCACTCGGGTGGCGACGTGGCACTCGGACCGACGACGAGGCGACGCACGCCCCGGCCGTCAGACGACGACGGGTTGGGTGTCGCCGGCTGCGGTGCCGAAGACGCGGCGGTAGTGCTCGACCAGGTCGGGCGGACCGAGGGCCTTGTTCGGGTTGTCGCTCAGCTTCACCGTCGGCCGACGGTTCGCCGACACGGCCTTGGCCACCAGGCTGAACGGCGCGAGGCGATCGTCGGCCACCAGGCCGCGGAAGTCGTTCGTGAGCATCGTGCCCCAGCCGAACGACACCCGTACCCGATCGGCGAAGTGCAGGTGCAGGCGTTCGATGTCGTCCACGTCGAGACCGTCGGAGAAGATCACCAGCTTGGTGCTGAGGTCCTCGCCATGGGCGTCCCACCAGTCGAGCGCCATCTCCGCCGAGCGCACCGGGTCACCGGAGTCGATGCGGATGCCGGTCCAGGTCGCGAGCCAGTCGGGCGCGCCGCGCAGGAACGCCTCGGTGCCGAAGGTGTCGGGCAGCAGCACCCGCAGGTTGCCGTCGTGCTCGGCGTGCCAGTCCTCGAGCACCCGATAGGGCGCCTGGCGCAACTCCTCGTCGGTGTCGGCGAGGGCGGCGGTCACCATCGGCAACTCGTGGGCGTTGGTGCCGATGGCCTCCAGGTCGCGACGCATGGCGATCAAGCAGTTCGACGTGCCCACGAAGCGGTCACCGAGGCCTTCCTCGAGCGCCTGCACGCACCAGTCCTGCCACAGGAACGAATGGCGGCGACGGGTGCCGAAGTCACCCATCAGGAGACCCGTGGACCGACGGGCATCGAGCGTGCGCAGCCGTTCGAGCTTCTCCCACACACGGGTCATCGCCCTCGCGTAGAGCACCTGCAGCTCGAACCTGCCCATGCCGCGGAGCACCGCCCGGCTGCGCAGCTCCATCAGGATCGACAGCGCCGGCACCTCCCACAACATCACCTCCGGCCACGCACCGCGGAAGGTCAGTTCGAACTGCCCGTCCCGCACCTCGAGGTGGTACTCGGGCAGCTGCACCTGGTCGAGCCACTCCATGAACGGGCTGGAGAACATCTGGCGCTTGCCGGCGAAGGTGTTGCCGCGCAGCCAGGTGGACTCGCCGCGGGTGAGCCGGAGCGTGCGCGCATGGTCGAGGTGCTCGCGCAGCTGCCCCTCGTCGACCAGGTCGGCGAGCCGCACCGACGGTGTGCGGTTCACCAGCCGGAACTCGACCTCGACATCGGGTCGGTTGCGCAGCACCGACTGGCACATCAGCAGCTTGTAGAAGTCGGTGTCGAGCAGCGAGCGGACGATCGGGTCGATCCGCCACGCGTGGTCGTACACGCGGGTGGCGATGTCCACCACGTCAGCGGGCGCCTCGGCTCATCCGCAGGACCCTAGCCAGCCCCGATTCGACCGTGCCGACCGCGATGAGAGATGCGGTCGGCAGAGACACTCACCTCTCATCGCGATCGGCGACGGCTCGTCCGCGGTGAGAGATGCGGTCGGCAGGGACACTCACCTCTCATCGCATGGGCCGGTCGGACCCAGGAGCGACGGCGTCGGCTCGCTACGGTCATCACACGATGTCGGTCACCTCCCAGGGCTCCCAGCGCGCGTCGCGTCCCGTGCGCGAACCCGTGGATGCCCGGGCCTGGTGGGGACTCGTGCTCGCCTCCGCCACGGCGATGGTGGTCGGCATGGCGGTCACGGCCGTGAACGTCGTGTTCCCGGCGATCGAGGCCGAGTTCGAGGGCACCAGCCGCACCGGACTGTCGTGGGGCATCACGGGCTACTCGATCGCGCTCGCATCGCTGATGCTCCTCGGCGGACGGCTCGCCGATCGCGTCGGACGTCGGCGGATCTTCGTGCTCGGCGTCGGCGTCTTCTGCGTCGCCTCGACCGTCCTCGCGCTCGCCCCGACCGCGTGGCTCTTCGTCGCCGCCCGGCTCGGTCAGGCGGTCGGTGCCGCGATGGCCAGCCCCTCGTCGCTCAGCCTCGTCCTCGAACAGTTCCCCTCGTCGCGCCGCCCGAGCGCGATCGCGACGTGGACCGGACTCGGCACCATGGGCGCGGCGATCGGCCCGTCGTTCTCGGCGATCGTGTCCGAGCAGTTCGGGTGGCGATGGGTGTTCGTCGTGCCGCTCGTGGCGACGGTGGCCTCCCTGGTCCTGTCCACCCGGGTGCTCCCCGAGGGCAGACCGTCCGCTGCCCCGGTCGGTCGTCTCGACCTGCTGGGCACGCTCCTCGGAACGCTCGGCGTCGCGATGGTCGCCGCTGTCATCACCGAGGGACCGCACCTCGGGATCACCTCGCCGTTCGTGATCGCCTGCATCATCGGCGCGTTCGTGTTCCTCCCCTGGTTCGTCCGCCGGTCGCTCGTGCATCCCGAACCGATGCTCGACCTGCGTCTCATGCGCGCACCGAACATGACGGCGGTGAATCTGGTGAACGTGGGGTTCACCGCGGCCGGCACCGCCAGTTGGCTGTTGTACCCGCTGTTCATGGTGCAGCACTGGGACTACTCGCTGATGCGAGCCGGGTTCGCCCTCACCCCGTTCCCGATCGCCTCGTCGATCGTCGGCTTCTTCGCTGGACGCATGGCGGAGCGCTTCGGCACACGACGGATCATCCTCTACGGGGCGTTGCTGCCCGCCATCGCCATGGTCTGGCAGTCGATCCGTCTCGAGGAGGATCCGAACTACCTCACCGGCATCCTCCCGGGCGCGCTGCTGTTCAACATCGGGTGGGGCATCGTCTACGCCCCGACGATGGCGCTCGCACTTCGCGGCGTCGCCGAGCACCAGATGGGCCAGGCCAGCGCGATGCTCAGCTCGCTCCGCTATCTCGGAGGCGGCCTCGGCGTGGCAACGGTGATCTCGATCGTCGGCAACTCCGACATCATCCCGATCGTCGACTACCACCGCGCCCTGCGGGCCGTCGCCGTGATGGCGTTCCTGTCGGGCATGGTCATCCTGGTGAAGCTGCGGGTGCCACCCGACCTGCGCACCGGGCGAGTGCCGACGGTGACCGCCGTGTCCACCGTGTCCACCGTGTCGTCGTCGCCCGACGCCTGACGGCTGAACGCCGGCGACGGACCGCGGATCAGCCGAGCGGGAGCTTGCGCCAGATCGGCCCGGGTACGTGCCGAAGTGCGCTGAACACGAACCGGAGGATGCCCGGCGCCCACACCGTGCGGTTGCCGCGACGAAGGCCCTGCACGGTCACGTCGGCCACTTTGTCCGGCGTGGTGGCGAACGGTGCCGCCTTCATCCCCTTCGTCATCGCCGAGTGCACGAAACCCGGCCGCACGACGAGCACCCGCGCCCCTGTGCCCTCGAGCGAATCGCCGAGGCCCTGAGCGAAGCCGTCGAGGCCCGCCTTGGTGGCGCCGTACACGAAGTTGGCCTTGCGCACGCGCTCGCCCGCGACGCTGCTCAGCACCACCAGCGTGCCGTGGCCCTGCTTGCGCAACCGGTTGGCCACCGCCACGCTGGCCGAGATCGCTCCGGTGAAGTTCACGTGCGCCAGGGCTGCCGCCTCGGCCACGTCGGCCCCCGTCGCCTCACCGTTGCCGAGCTGTCCGAACGCGAGCACCACCACGTCGAGGTCGCCATGGGCCTCGACGATGTCGCCGATCACCCGCTCGTGCGACGCCGTGTCCGCCGCGTCGAACGAGACGACCGACACCTCGACGGTGTCCGACCGGAGCGCTGCGGCCGCCTGCTCGCCCTTCGCGAGGTCGCGACAGGCCAGCACGATCGACCGGGTGACGGGGCTCACGAGGTGATGGGCGATCGCGAGCCCGATCTCGCTCGTGCCGCCGAGCACGACGATGTTCTGCGGTTCACCGAATGCGTTGTCCATGAGCAGGGGTTCCAGTCGGGTGGCGACGCGAGCGTCGAGGGTTCGGGAGATGTCGTGGCGAGTCAGTCACCGGCGAGGTGCAGCCGGCGACCGAGATCGCTCTGCCACACCTCGTGCGGGTCGACCCGGCGGCGCACGGCCTGCCACTCGGCGAGCCGCGGGTATCCGCGACGGATGGTCTCGGGCACCGTGTGCGCGTCTTTGGCGAAGTAGTTGCGGCCACCCGCCTCGAGCACCATGTCGTCCAGTCCGTGGAGCAGCTTGCCGAGGCCCGGCGCACCGCCGGGCATGTCGAGCGCGAGTGTCCAGCCGGGTTGCGGGAAGCTGAGCGGCGCCTCGTTGCCTGCGCCGAACCGCTTCAGGACGGCGAGAAAGCTGGCCGCACCACTCGCCGACACACGCTCGACGATGCGACGCATCGCGTCCTCCTGACCGAACGGCACGACGAGCTGGTACTGCACCAGCCCCGGCTTGCCGTAGAACCGGGCCCACTGGCCGACCATGTCGAGCGGGTGGAAGAACGAGCTGATGCTCTCGATGCCGCCGATCTTGCGCTTGGGCGCCTTGCGGAACCAGAGCTCGTTGAACGCGGCCACCGTGACGTGGTTGAGCAGACCGGGGCGCGGGATGATCGGCGGTACAGACACGAGCTGCTCCGGACCGTACGAAAGCGGGTCGGACTGGTGCTTGGCCGGCAACTGCTCGAAGCGGGCGTGGTCACCGCGGGTGAGCACGCTGCGCCCGAGCTGACTGCCCTTCGCGGCGAGGTCGATCCAGGCGACGCTGTAGCGGTGCGCGTCGTCGTCACCGTCGGCCATCGTGTCCATCAGCGTGTCGAGATCGGGCAGTCGATGGGTGTCGACGGCCATCCGACTCGTCTCGACGCGCAGGAGCCGGATCGTCGCGTCGAGCACGATGCCGGTGAGACCCATGCCACCGATCGTCGCCCAGAACAGTTCGGGATCACGGTCGGGGCCGATCTCGGCGACCGACCCGTCGGCCAGCTGCAACGACATGCGCAGCACGTGCTTGCCGAACGACCCGTCGAAGTGGTGGTTCTTGCCGTGGATGTCGCTGGCGATCGCGCCGCCGATGGTCACGAAGCGCGTACCGGGCGTGACCGGCACGAAGAACCCGCGCGGCACGATGTATCGCAGCAGTTCGTCGAGGCTTGCGCCGGCCGACACGGTGACGGTGCCCGCCTCGCGATCGAGCAGGGCGTCGGTGGCGCTGCCCATCAGGCGGATCACGAGGCCGCCGCCGTTCTGGGCGGCGTCGCCGTAGCTGCGACCGAGACCGCGCACGAGGGCGCCGCGGTCGTCGACCTCCTTCAGCGCAGCCGGCAGCTCGGAACGGAACAGTTCGACGAGCTCGGCCGCCGACGGGTTCGTGCGTCCCCAGCCGGTCAACGAGGTGCGTGTCACGGCCATGAGGCTATCTGCGCGGGGTCATCGGGCACCGGACGCCCTCCGAGCGGCCCAGGGCCATGACCGGTCAGTACGGCCACTCGGCAGGACGACCGGTCAGCTTCGACAGCAACCCGCCGAGCTTCACGCTCATCAGCACCTTGATGCCCAGGTTCTTCGCGAACCACGGCAACTGGGCGAGCTGACGCAACGCGTTGGTGACCTTCGCGCCGAGACCGACCGGCAGGTCGCGGCGGTACTCCGTCATCGATCGGGCTCGACCGACGTAGCGCCACTGCGAGCTCCACACCAGCTCACGAAGGATCGCGAGCGTGACGCCCACCGACGAGAACGAGTCGTGGATGAGCATGGTGCCGCAGGGCTCGACCCGGTTGCCCCAGTCGCCGATGTCGGCCCGTGCGGGTGCGTAGCGGTGCGCACCGTCGACGTACAGCACCTGCACGGCTCCCGGCACGTCCACGAGTGCGGCGTCGCTGAACGCGCGCACGTGGCGCACCCGGTCGGCCACCCCTGCGGCCGCCAGGTTGCGGTTGAAGACGGCGTGGTCGTCCTGTGCTTCGGCCGCGAACCCCTCGATCTCCTGCGGGCCCCGGTCGTTGCCGGCGTGCGGGTCGATCGCAACGAGCTCGACGCCCGGCTCGGCCGCCGTGGCGAGCACGATCATGCTCCGGCCACGGAAGCTGCCGATCTCCACGATCCGCTGGCCCGGCGCTGCGGTGCGCGCCGCATCGTAGAGACGGCGGGCCTGGTCGGGGGACATCCACCCTTCGACGTCGGCGACCGACGTCAGCACCTCGTCGAACGGCTTCACCACGATCTGCTCCTGTCGTTCGTCATCGTCGTCATCGTCGTCATCGTCGTCATCGTCGTCGTCATCATCGGGGCCTTCGGCGGTTCGTCGGCGGCACGCACGCCGCTCACGACACGTACACACCGAAGCCGAACACCACGGCCCACACCACGCCGAGCACCTGGAGGGTGCGGTCGGCGATGAAGATCTCTTCGGGCGCGGCGCCGTGACCCTGCTCGAGGATGAGCATGTACCGGAACAGCGCGGTCGCCATCGGCACGATCGAGAGCTCGTAGAAGGGCCAGGTCGTGCCGGCGATCTCCTTCGTGTCGAACGCCCAGATGCAGTACGACACGAGCGCCGCGCCGAGGCTGATCGACACGACGTCGCGCAGGTAGCCCAGCGAGTAGGCGTCGAGCGTCGCCCGGGTCTGGGCGTCGTCGCCGACTTCGCGCAGTTCGGCGAACCGCTTGCCGCTCACGATGAACATCGATGCGAACGACGTCGTGAGGAGGAACCAGGTGCTCATCGGCACGTCGGCGGCCACCGCGCCGCCGATCGCACGGAGCACGAAGAACGCGGCGACCGCGACGAGATCGACCACGGCGATGTGCTTCAACACGGCGCTGTAACCGGCGGTGAGTGCGACATACGACGCGGCGGCGATGCACGCCTTCCAGTTCGCCAGGGCCGCAACCGCCACGCCACCGACCAGCAGGAACGAACCGACTCCCCAGGCGATCCCGAGCGGGATCGCTCCGCTCGCGATCGGACGATGGCGCTTCGTCGGATGGTTGCGGTCGTTCTCGACGTCGAGGATGTCGTTCCAGAAGTAGCCGCCGCTCGCGACCATGCAGAACGACACGAACATCACGAGCGTCGGCACCAGGTAGTCGCCGTTGTCGAGCACGCCGGCCGCACCCGGCGCGGCGAACACGAGCACGTTCTTGGCCCACTGCTTCGGACGGGCCTCCTTCACGAGTGCCCGCACCAGGCTCGGCGTCGTGGCAGCTCCCGTCGCGCCAGAAGGGTTCGCCGCGGTCACCGTGTCATCTCCGCAGGCACGGCCTGCACGGTAGTGCCTTGCACCCACACCGGATGGTGCGCCATCTGGAGCATCTCGCGATCGCCCCGGCTGTCGCCGTAGGCCCACAGCTCGGCGCCGGGAATGCCCTGCTCGTCGAGCCAGGCTCGCAGGCGCGCTGCCTTCTCCTCGGCGCGGCAATTGCCGCCCACGAGATGGCGGCCGTACCGGTCACCATCGACCTCATCGCGCTCGACGTCGGTGCACAGCGCCCGCTCGATCCCGAGCGCCGACGCGAGGGGGTCGAGGTATGGCCGCAGCGATGCCGACACGAGCACCGTACGGTGGCCCATCTTCTGGTGCCAACGCAGGCGGCCCATCATGTCGGGTCGCAGGAAGCGGGTCTGCACGTACGACGCGAACGAGCGCCCCTCGGCCTCGACGTCGGCCACGCGCCGACCGCGGAACACGCCGCCCACCACCACGTCCTTCAACGCATCACGGTCGCGCTGAGCAGCGGCCATCACGGTCGCCACCGGCCGCCGACCGACGGCCACCAACAGTCCGCTGCGCCCGCCGAGACGTTCGAGGAACGGGCGCACGCAGTCGCGCACGGTGAGGGTGCCGTCGACGTCGAACGCGGCGACGACCGGGCGGGACGCTGCCGAGGAGGCGCTCATGCGAGCCCCTCGAGCATCTGCCAGAAGTCGGGCCAGCTCTTCGACACCACGCCGGGGTCCTCGATCTCGATCCCGTCGGCCACCAGGCCGAGCAGCCCGAACGACATCGCCAGGCGATGATCGTGATGCGTGCGCATCCTGGCCGCGTGCGGGTGACCGGGTGCGATCACCAGACCGTCGTCGGTCTCGGTCGCCCGCACACCGGCGGCGCGCAGCTCGCGACACAGGTCGCCCAGCCGATCGCTCTCCTTGCCGCGGATGAACCCCACGCCACGAATGGTCGTGGGCGTGTGTGCGAACGGAGCCACCACGGCCAGCGTGGGCACCAGATCGGAGAGGTCGACCATGTCGATGTCGAGCCCACGCAACGGCCCTTCACGCGTGACCGTGGTGCCACGGTCGTTCACCAGGACGTCGCAGCCCATCTCCCCGAGCACGTCGGCGAACCGGGCATCGCCCTGCAGCGACGCCTGCGTGAGCCCGGGCACGTGCACCGTGCCACCGACCATCGCCGCCGCGGCCAGCGGGTAGCTGGCCGAGCTGGCGTCGGGCTCCACCGTGTACTCGGTGGCCCGGTAGCGCCCGGCCGGCACGGTCACGACGTCGTCGATGCCGAACGACGCCATCACCGCGGCGGTGATGCCGAGGTACGACCTCGACACGAGCGGGGTGGTGAGCTCGATCCGCAGACCACCCGGCAGGTAGGGGCCGATCATCATCAGCGCAGTGATGTACTGGCTGCTCACGTCACCGCGGATCGCGACGTGCGCAGACACACCGGGCGCGGCCTCGCCTGCGTCGGGACCACCGATCGGGCCGCCGACCGTGACGGGCACGTGACCCCACCGCTCGCCGGGCGTCACCTGGGCGCCGAGCGCCGCCAGCGCGTCGTGCAACGGCGTCATCGGCCGGCTGCGCAGCGGCGGCAGGCCGTCGATCGTGAACGGTCCGGCACCGAGGGCAGCGAGGGCCGTGACGAACCGCGACGTGGTGCCGGCGAGACGGGCGGACAGCGTCGCCGGACCTGGGGCGAGCCGGCCACCGGTGCCGTCGATCAGCACCTCGTCGGGCACGGCGTCCACGTCGGTGTGGCTCACCCCCACACCGAGCCCCCGCAGGCAGTCGAGCATCGCCGCCGTGTCGTCGCCCGGTGCGACGCCGACGAGGCGCGACGTGCCGTCGGCCAGCGCTGCGCACACCAGCGCACGGTTGGCCACGCTCTTCGAGCCGGGCACCTGCACCACCGCCGACAGCGATTCGAGCGCCGGCTGCACGCGATGGACGTCGACCGGGGTGGAGTGGGCGTCGCTCATCCGAGGCGCTGCACCGCGGGCCGGTACCCGCGTGCCATGAGCCCACCCCGGTACAGGTCGGCCTTCTCCGCGTCGACCAGCACCACGGCGATGCCGCGGTTGCCCTCGAGGCTGTGCACGACCTCGAAGTTGGCGATGTTGACGCCCAGTTCGGCGGCGAGGGTGAAGATCTCGGCAGCCGATCCGGTGCGGTCGAGGATCGGAATGCGCACCTCTGCCAGCTCCTCGGGCTGGTTGACCCGGCTCGGCAGGTTCGCCCGAGCGTCACGCGCCCGTTGCAGCAGCCCGTGCAGTGCCACCCGATCGTCGGCGGACACCACGCCGCGCATCTCCTGCAGCCCGGCGATGAGACCGTCGAGCGCCGACAGGATGGCCGTGCGGTTCTCCGCACAGATGTCCAGCCAGATCGCCGGGTGGCCCGAGGCGATGCGGGTCATGTCGCGGAAACCGCCCGCCGCGAGGCGCAGCAGCGCTGCGTGCTCCTCCGCGCGTTCGCTCGCCAGACCCATCAGCGTCGCCGCCGTGAGGTGCGGCACATGGCTGATGACCGCCACCACCTGGTCGTGACGGTCGGGCGGCAGCGCGATCACCTCGGCACCCAGGTCGTTGACCACGGCAGCGACCGCCGAGAACGTGGTGTCGGCCGTCGACGCCGTGGGGGTGAGCACCCAGACCGCGCCCTCGAACATCGTGCCGTCGGCGCCGTCGAGCCCGTCGAGCTCGCTGCCCGCCATCGGGTGCCCGCCGACGAAACGGGGGTCGTCGATGGCGACCGCGATCGAGTTCTTCACGCTCCCGACGTCGGTGACGACGCCGTCGGTCTCGGCGAGCGCCCGCTTCACCTGATCGGCGACGGCCAGGACCGGGGTGGCGACGATCGTGATCTCCGCCGTGGGATCGAGGCCAGCCGCGTGGACGCACCCCATCGAGATCGCCCGCTGCACGCGGGCCGGGTCGAGGTCGTCGCCGGACACATGCCAGCCTCGTTCGACGAGGGCGAGACCGATCGAGCCCCCGATGAGTCCGAGGCCGGCGATGTTGGCGCGGCGCTGCTGGGGGGCGGGTTCGTTCACGGGCTACGAATCTACCGGCGCGCTCCGTGCGCCAGCGGACTCGATCAGAGCCTTGAGCTCCTGCTGATCGAGCTCGCGCCACTCCCCCGGCTTCAGCGTGCGGTCCTGCAGGGTGCCGATCCGCACCCGCACGAGCCGTTCCACGGGATGCCCGATCGCCTCGCACATCCGGCGCACCTGGCGGTTGCGACCCTCGTGGATGGTGATGCGGAGCACACCCGGATCGGGCTGTGAGACCTGGGCCGGAGCGGTCATGCCGTCCTCGAGCTCCACGCCCTCGCGCAGCGCACGGATGCGGCCGTCCGACACCCGGCCGCCAGCGACCTCGGCGAGGTACTCCTTCTCCACGCCATGGCTGGGGTGGGTGAGCCGCTGGGCCAGGTCGCCGTCGTTGGTGAGCAGCAGCAGTCCTTCGGTGGTCACGTCGAGTCGACCCACGGGGTACACCCGGGGCTCGTCGGGCACCATCTGCACCACGGTCGGTCGACCCTGCGGGTCATGAGCGGTCGTGACCACCCCGGTCGGCTTGTTCAGCAGGTAGTACACGAGTCCGGGCTTGGTGCCGATCGGGACGCCGTCGACCTCCACCCGATCGACGTCGGGATCGACCCGGCGACCCAACACCGCGACCTCACCGTCGACCGTGACACGCCCGGCCGCGATCAGCTCCTCGCACACACGCCGACTGCCCCAGCCTCGCGTGGCGAGCACCTTCTGCAACCGCTCACCCTGCGGCAGCGCCGCCGAGGCGGCAGCCCACTGCTCCCACAGCGGCGGCTCCGGCACACGATCGCCGCGATCACCGCGGCCGTTGCCGGCCGCGTTCGGCCGGCTCACGGCGTGCCGGCGGTGGGTGCCGGCGTCGCTGTCGTGGTCGTGGTGGGCTCGACGCGCAGCCCGTGCTCCAAGGCTTCGACGACCTCCGGGCCGGGCACGAACTCGGCGATCGGCGGCAGGTCGGCCAGCGAGGCCAACCCGAGCTTCTCGAGGAACGACGGGGTGGTGCCGAACAGGATCGCCTGACCGGGACCGCTGTCGCGGGCGACCTCGGTGATGTAACCGCGGGCCTGCAGGGTGCGAAGCACGCCGTCGGGGTCGACGCCGCGGATGCTGGCCACCTGGGCGCGAGAGATCGGCTGCTTGTAGGCGACGATCGCGAGCGTCTCGAGCGCCGCCCCGCTCATGCGGGCGCGCTGGCCGTCGAGGAGGAACCGTTCGACGTAGGGCGACTGGTCGGGGTGCGACTGGAACCGGAAGCCGCCGGCCACCTTCACCAACTGGAAGCCGTGGCCGGCCTCGTCATAGCTACGCGCCAGCTCGTGGCACAGTCCGTCGATCACGGTCGTGGGCATCTCGAGCAGCTGGGCGAGCAGCTCGGCCGGCACCGGCTCGACCGCGACCATGATGATCGCCTCGATGGCGCGCACGGTGTCGGCGTCGGGCACACCGGGCAGCGTCACCTGACGTGCCGCCGTCTCGACGGCCTCGACCTCGACGACCTCGACGACCTCGGCGACGGCTTCGACAGCCTCGGCCGGCTCGCTCTCGGCCACCAACTCGACGACCTCGACGACCTCGACCTCGATGTCGTCCGGCTCGACGAACTCGTCGACCGGGTCGATGACTTCGTCACCGTGCGCGTCACCCTCGAACTCGTCGTGCATCTCGTCGACTCCGTCCATCTCACCCATCTCGTCCATCTCGTCCATCAGCCCTCGTAGTCGTCGATGGCCAGCACCGACTCCTCGTCGCGTGCGTCCATGCCGTTCCACACGATCTCGATGTCGCCGAAGCGCTCGGTCTGATCGAGCTCGACCGCGCCCTGCTTGAACAGCTCGAGCAGGGCGAGGAATCGCACGATCACCTCCAGCCGCTCGACGAGACCGCTCGTCAGCCGGCTGAACGAGATGCGCCCAGCGCGGGGCAGCTCGTCCATCAACTCGACCAGCGCGTCGGCCACGCTCGCCCGCACCGGGGCGACGTGGAACAGGTCGATACGCGGCGGGCCGGGCTTCGGCGTGATCGCCCGGAGGTACGCCGAATGGAGGCGCTTCGGCGTCACGCCGTCCATCAGGTCGGGCACCAGCTCGGCGAACCGCTCGTCGGGGCCGCTCTCGCGAGGGAAGCTGCGGTCGGCGTCGTCGGCGAACCGGCCGAACACCGCTGCGACGTCCTTGAACGTCTTGCACTCGAGCAGGCGGGCCAGCAGCAGATCGCGCTCCTCCCACAGGGCCAGCTCGTCGTCGAGGTCGACGTCCTCTCGACCGGGCAGGAGGCGCCGGGCCTTCAGCTCGACCAGCGTGGAGGCGATCATGAGGAACTCCGTCGCCACCTCGAGGTCCAGGCCCTGCATCTTCTCGATCTCCTGCAGGTAGGCGTCGACGATGATCGACAGCCGCACCTCGTAGATGTCCACCTGCTCCTTCAGGATCAGGTGGAGGAGGAGATCGAACGGTCCCTCGTAGACCGGGGTCGCCACGTCGAAGGCCATGGGGGTCAAAACTAGCCCCGACCGACCCGGGTCCGTCGGTAGCGTTGGCGGCCGTGACCCGCGTGCTGTCCTGCATCCAACCCACCGGCGATGTCCATCTGGGCAACTACCTGGGTGCGCTGCGGAACTGGGTGAGCGGCCAGCACGAGGCCGACGTGTTCCACGGCATCGTCGACCTCCACGCGCTCACGGTCACCGACACCCCCGGCACGCTGGGCGATGCCACCGTGCGCATGGCCGCGATGCTGTTCGCCGTTGGCCTCGATCCCGACGTCGCCACCGTCTTCGTCCAGAGCCACGTGCCCGAGCACACCCAACTGGGGTGGGTCATGGAGTGCACGGTCAGCTTCGGCGAACTCAGCCGGATGACCCAGTTCAAGGACAAGTCGGCCAAGCGCGAGGGCGACTTCATCTCGGCCGGCCTGTTCACCTATCCGGCGCTGCAGGCGGCCGACATCGTGCTGTACGACGCCGAGGAGGTCCCCGTCGGCGAGGATCAGCGGCAGCACATCGAGATCACCCGCGACATCGCGATCCGGTTCAACAGCCGGTTCGGCGACACCTTCGTCGTCCCGAAGGCCGTCACACCCAAGGCCGGCGCCCGGGTGATGGACCTGCAGGACCCGACGTCGAAGATGAGCAAGTCCGCAGGCAGCGACACGGGCCTCGTGTACCTGCTCGAGGAGCCGGCCGCGATCATGAAGAAGTTCAAGCGGGCGGTCACCGACAGCGAGACCGAGGTGCGCTACGACCGGGCCGAGAAGCCGGGCGTGTCGAACCTGCTCGACATCCTGGCCGCCTGCAGCGGCGAACCGGCCGAGGTGCTCGCGTGCAGGTACACCCAGTACGGGCCGCTGAAGTCCGACGCCGGCGAGGCCGTGGTCGAGATGCTGCGCCCCATCCAGGCCCGCTATCAGGAACTGATGACCGACCGGGCCGAACTCGCCCGCCTGCTCCACGTCGGCGCGGAACGCGCCGGTGCCGTCGCCCGCGCCACCCTGGCCCGGGCGTACGAGCACATCGGTCTGCTCCCCCGCTGACCGGACCGGCAACGGTGGTCGGCCGCAGTCACCCGGTGCGTGCCGCCGGGGCGGGCGGGCCCCGGCAGCGCGCTCAGGTGACGGCCACGGCCCTCAGGGCGCGGTGCCGCTCGTCATCGATCTGAAGTACTCCCACTCCTCGACCCGGGTGCCGTCGGGCAGGTTGCAGTAGCCCACCTGCCCCCCGGTCTCGTCCACGATCTCGACGGTGCCACCCTGCTCGACGCAGAACGTCGACGCCGGGTTCGCGATGCCGGTCGTGTCATCGGTCGGAACCCGCTGCAGGTCCTCGCTGCACGCCAACAACCCGAGGCCCGCGAGGGCTGCCAGTGCGATCCACCTGCGTGTCATCCGTGCTCCTTGTCGTGGGGCTCGAGGGGCGTCGTGGCCCACCGACCAGCCAACCACGTGGCCCGGCGACCACAACGGCCCTTCGACCCATCCGCGCAACCCGTCGACGGAGCCGGAGACGTCAGAGGTCGTCGGCGGCCTCGAGAGCAGCGGCGGCGGGGCCCTGACGGCGCACGAGGGCCACCGTGACCGGGGACGAACCACGCTCCTCCAGCCAACGGGCGCCGATCTCCTCGTGGTCGTGGTAGGTGCGGAACCGTGCCGTGCGCGGTCCGATCATCGTCGCCACCACCCGGCCGAGGGTACCGAGGCCCGCCTCCAGCTTGCCGACGTCGTGCAGACAGGCCGCGGCGATCTCCTCACCGGCGGCCGTCGGGCGGCGCTCGACGAAACGGCGTGCCACGTCGATGGCATGGCGACGATCGACGTTCGACAGGCGGTGCCACAGCTCGGCCTCGGCATCGGTCATGAACGATGTCGCCCAGGCGTCGTCGTCTGCGGGCGGCGGTGCATCGGACAGCGAGCCGACGAACCGTCGCGCCAGATGCCCCAGGTGCCCGAGCGGACCCGTCGAGCTCATCGCTTCGTCGCCCGCGGATGGGCGGTGCGGTACACCTGCATCAACCGCTCCGAGCTGACCTTCGTGTAGATCTGCGTGGTCGACACCGACGCGTGACCCAACAACTCCTGCACCACGCGCAGGTCTGCGCCGTGGTCGAGGAGGTGGGTCGCGCACGAATGGCGCAGCACGTGGGGCGAGAGGTGCCCCTCGTCGATCCCGGCGAGGCGCCCGTAGTGCTTCACGACCGACCACGCGAGCTGGCGCGACAGACGACCGCCGCGCTGGTTGAGGAACACTGCCTCCGCGTCGCCGCGCCGGGCGAAGCGAGCCGGTGCGAGGTGCCGTCGTCCCGACTCGCCCAGCCACTCCCGCAGCGCGTCGATCGCCACCCGTCCCACGGGCACGAGGCGCTCCTTCGAGCCCTTGCCGTAGAGCCGCGCCGTGCGGTGGTCGAGGTCGACGTCGCCGATCGACAGACCACAGATCTCGCTGATGCGCGCCCCGGTCGCATACAGCAGTTCGAGCATCGCACGGTCCCGCAACGACACCGGGTCCGACCCGACGACGGCGTCGAGCAGGCTGGTCACCTCCGCTTCGCTCAACGGCTTGGGCAGGCCCGCTGGCACGCGGACGCCCTCGAGATCGCCGGTCGGATCGTCGCTCCGCATCCCCTCCTCGGCGAGGAACCGGTGCAGCATCCGGATCGCCGCGAGCTGACGTGCGACCGACGCGGGCGCAGCGACGCCACGTCGCTGCGACACGAACGACTCGATGTCGGTGCCCGCCACCGTCAGCAGGTCGAGACCGAGCGCGTGCATCCACCGCCAGTAGCCGTCGAGGTCGCGACGGTAGGCCGACACCGTGTTCGCCGATCGACCTCGCTCTGCTGCCATCCACGACAGGAACTCCTCGGCCTCGAGCGGCAGCAGGTCGTCGTCGGACAGATCACGCAGCCGGGCGGCGCGAGTCACCGACGATCACACCCGCTCGCCCGCGGCGCGCAACTCGCGCTCCACGAGCAGCAGGCCGATGATCGTCTTCGCGTCGCGGATCTCGCCGGTGGTCACCATCGAGACCGCGGTCGACAGCGGCAGGTGCACGACCTCGGAGTGCGCCTCCTCGGGGCCGTGCGTTTCGCGGTCGACGGCCCGCAGGTCGGTCGCGAGGTAGAGGTACAACACCGAATCAGTCATCCCCGCCGACGGGTAGAAGTCGAGCAGGTGGCGCAGCGATCCCGCTTCGAGACCCACCTCCTCCACGAGCTCGCGTGCCGCGGTCACGACCGTCGGCTCGTTCGGGATGTCACGCATGCCGGCCGGGATCTCCAGCACCACGTCGTCGTACGGGGCGCGGTACTGGCGCACGAGCACCACCGACGGCGTGCCCTCCGCATCGAACATCAGCGGCACCGCGGCCACGGCCCCGGGCGAGCGCACGATGTCGCGGTGGAACACCTCGCCGTCGGGCGATTCGAAGCTCGCCACCGCCACGTGCCAGACGTGGCCCTGATGGACCGTGCGGTCCTCGAGGTGCCGGAAGCCGGTCATGCCACCGACGGCTTGGCGACCTGCTCGTCGACCACGAACAGGTACGGGGCACGGGCTTCGTGGCGGGCGAGCGCTGCATTCACCAGGTCGCGGAACAGCGGATGCGGACGGTCGGGCCGGCTCTTGAACTCGGGATGCGCCTGCGTGGCGACCCAGAACGGGTGGTCGTCGAGCTCGACGAACTCCACGAGCCGACGATCGGGTGACAGGCCGCTGCAACGAAGGCCCGCCGCTTCGAACCGCGGCTTCAGATGGGCGTTGAATTCGTAGCGGTGACGGTGCCGCTCGCTCACGACGGGCTCCCCGTAGGCCTGGTGGACGCGGGTGCCCGGCTCGAGGATCGCGTAGAACGCACCGAGGCGCTGGGTGCCGCCCTTGTCGCTGACGTCGCGCTGGTCGTGCATCAGGTCGATGATCGGGTGCGGGGTGTCGGGGTCCATCTCGGTCGAGTTGGCACCCACGAGGCCCATCACGTTGCGGGCGAAGTCGATCGTCATCGCCTGCAGACCGAGGCAGAGGCCGAGGCACGGGATGTCGTGCTCACGGGCGTAGCCCGCCGCGGCGATCTTGCCCTCGAACCCGCGCTCACCGAACCCGCCGGGAATCACGATGCCGTCGAGATCGGCGAGACGACCGGCGGCCAGCAGACCCTCGACCTCCTCGGCCTGGATCCAGTCGATCTCCACCTTCGCGCCGTGGTGGAAGCCGGCGTGCTTGAGGCTCTCCACCACCGAGAGGTACGCGTCCTGCAGGTCGATGTACTTGCCGATCAGGCCGATCTTCACCGGCTTGGTGGCGGCCTCGACCTTGTCGACCACGTCCTGCCAGGGCTGGAGGTCGATCGGTGCATCGATGCGCAGCACCTCGCACACGGTGGTGTCGAGTCCCTCGCCGTGGAGGATGAGCGGCAGTTCGTAGATGTTGCGAGCGTCCGCGGCGTTCACCACGGCACCCTCGTCGACGTTGCACAGGTTCGAGATCTTGCGCTTCAGGTTGTCGCTGAGCGGCGCCTCGCTGCGGCACACGATGATGTCGGGCTGGATGCCGCGGCTGCGCAGCTCGGTGACCGAGTGCTGCGTCGGCTTGGTCTTCTGCTCGCCCGACGGGCCGATGAACGGCACGAGCGTGACGTGGATGTAGCAGATGTTGTCGCGGCCGGCGTCCTTGCGGTACTGCCGGATCGCCTCGAGGAACGGGAGGATCTCGATGTCGCCGACGGTGCCGCCGACCTCGGTGATCACCACGTCGACGTCCTCGGTGGCGAGGCGCTTGATCCGCTTCTTGATCTCGTCGGTGATGTGCGGGATCACCTGCACGGTCTTGCCCAGGTAGTCGCCTCGGCGTTCGGCGGCGAGCACCGCCTGGTAGATCGAGCCGGTGGTCGCGTTGGAGTTGCGGCTGAGGTTCTCGTCGATGAACCGCTCGTAGTGGCCGAGATCGAGGTCGGTCTCGCCGCCGTCGTCGGTGACGAACACTTCGCCGTGCTCGAACGGGTTCATCGTGCCGGGATCGACGTTGATGTACGGGTCGAGCTTCTGCATCGTCACCCGCAGGCCACGCAGCTTGAGCAGGCGCCCGAGCGAGCTGGCGGTGAGGCCCTTGCCGAGGGAGCTGGCAACGCCTCCCGTCACGAAAATGTGCTTGGGCATCGACCAGACCTCCGTCTCCAGGTTCGCCTCAGGCGAACTGACAACGGGAGAGCAGCATATCGCGACACCCCTCCGAGACGCGCGGATGGCGGACGGTCGAGGCCTCCCGTCGGCTCGTCATCGACCGCGCTCGGGCAGCGCGCCCAGCCGGTCGAGCCACCGCAGCGGTGGCGTGCGGTCGATCACCTTGGTGAAGCTCACCACCTCGCTCGCCGCGTTCAGCGCGACCACGATCGCGAGCGCGACCCACTCCCCCGTCGCCCCGACCGCGACGACCAAGCCGAACCCCACCGCCGCACCCAGCACGTTCGAACCCGTGTCGCCGAGCATGCACCGCTCGCGCAGGTCGGGCACCAGCAGGCCCACTCCGGCGCCGAGCACGAGCATCGTGCCGGAGAGCGCCCAGGCCGGCGCCCCCAACGCCAGGACCACTGCGCCGCCCAGCAGGCTCACCTTGATGGTGCGACCGGGCGCCCGGTCGAACAGGTTGCCGAGGTTGGCGCACGCAGCGACCAGCACACCGCCGCGGACGGCGTCCCACCCGCCGCCCGGCACCGCCAGCACGCCCAGCAGCACGCCCCACACGAGCTTCACCAACCCGGTGGTCACCTGTCCCCGGGTGAGTGCACCGAGGTGGCCGGTGAATCCCTTGGTGGAGGTCGCGCCCACGAGGTCGTCGAGGAGGCCGATGAAGCCGAAGCCGACGCTGCCGCCGGCGGTGAGCCCGGCGATGCGACGGGCCTCGTCCGCCGACTGGCCACCCACGGCGGCCACGATCGCGGCGATGGCGCCGACGAGCACCACGGCGAGCACCACCATCACACCGCTCGCGACCGGCAGGGTGTGCCCGCGGTAGTTCTGGCGGTGCAGCACCTCGGACGCCTCGAACTGCGGTGCCATCGTCCGCCAGAGGGACGCTGCCACCACGGCGCCCGCGACGAACGCCAGGAGGGCGCTCATCGCCCGGCTCGCTGCACGACCGGCACGACCGACGCCACGATCCAGGGCACGGCCACGGCAAGCATGATCGCCGGGACGGCGAGACCGCTGTCGTTGAGCGCGAAGCCGAGGAACGCCACGATCCCGAATCCTGCCAGGAACACGCGCACCGGTGGTCGGGCGCGAACGGCGGGCAGGACCACCTCGCGCCGACGCCAGGCCATCACGACCGCGAGCACGACGACGGCGACGAGGACGAACGACCAGAAGCTCGACGTCAGGATCGCCAGGTTGCCGCGCATCTTCCGCCGGATCACGAGGCCGCCGTCGCCGTGCAACAACTCGTCGAGGAACCGGCCGAGATGGGTGCGCGACGAGGCGGGCCGCGACATGTCGAGCGCGGCGAGCGCGCCGACGAGCGCGACCGAGCCGGCACCGACGACCACGAGCGGCTTCCATCCGACCCGGCGACCGGCGATCATCGCCACGATCACGGTGAAGGTCGGCACGATGGCCAGCGTGCCGCCGACGTCGCTGCCGAACGCCGGCGCGGCGATCGCCACCGCAGTCACGGCGCCCACGAACGCAGCGATCCATGCGGCCGGAACATCGGCAGCGGGGACGGCCGATGCAGCGGGCGCGGCCCGCTTCCGGTGCATCGCCAGCACAGCCGTCACGACGGCGCTCGCGGCGACGAGGCCGAATGACAGGTTTCCGAAACCCTGGAACCTGCCGGCCACCGTCGGCGTGTAGCCGAGCGGCGTGTTGATCTGGAGGGCGCCACCCGTGAACACGTCCACGACCATCAGGAGCCACAACAGGGCCGAGAGCGCACCGACGGGTGCCCACGGGCCGAGCCGGGATGCCGCGCTCACGGCGATCGCGGCGAGCACCGAGGCGACCACCGGCACCATGACCACCACGAAGTTGAGCGGCAACTGGTGGTACGCGACCAGCCCCGCGGCGAAGGCGACCGTCGGGTACGCGACGACGATCGTCGCCAGCATCCTGGCCAACCGAGCGCGGCGAGCGATGGCAGCGACGCCGCACAGGACCATCAGCACGACCAGCACGACGCTCACCGGGCCCACCGCGCGATCACGGAGCTCGACGCGCTCGGCGAGATCCGCGAGGCGATCGTGCTGCATCCCGAGGTCACCGTCGACGGTCGGCGTGGTGCGCATCTCCGTGCCGTTCATCGAGTCGGGGACGTCGAGGCCGACGGCTGCGAGCACGGCAGGGGCGATGTCGGGCAGGGTCACGTAGTCGGCCCGACGGGTGGTGGGGCTCACGAGCGACATCGGTCGATCGCTGGTGTCCGTGCGTACGCCGACGACCGTCACCTCCGCACCATCGGCCACCGCCGACGGTGCCACGAGCATCGCGATCGCCCCATCGGGGATCGTCAGCGCAGCCAGCCGCTCGTCGATCGACAGCAGGAGCGACGCGCGGTCCGCGGCGACCTCCGTCCGTTCGAGACCGTCGAGCGCGATCAGGGTGACAACACCGGGCCGAGCCTCGGCGGCGGTCAGCGGTGCGTACACGTCGACACAGCCCTCGGCGTCCATCAGTGCTGCGACCGCCTCCGGTCGCCCGAACACCGATGTCGCGATGCCGGCCGCTCCCAAGGAGGCGCCGAGCGCTCCCGGCTCCGCACCGTTGAGATCGTCCTCGGCCGACCGCGCCGCAGACTCGATCACCCCCGGGATGCACCGCCCGTCCACCACCTCAGCGACGTCGCCGTCCGCCTCCACACGGTTGCCGGCCCCGAGCGTGAGATGGCCTTCGAGCACCGACGTCTCCGGACCGATCGCGCGAACGCTCATCAGCCCCGCAGCACCCAGGTAGGCGTCGATGGCGGGCGTGTCGGTGGCCACCAGGTCCTGCCATCGCAAGCCGGGCACGCTCACGATCACGACGGTGTCGGTGCGCCCGAGGGATTGCGACGCCGGCCCCGACCCGGCCGTGAAACCGATCAGGGCGAGCGCCACGACGACGGCGACCGCCAGCACCGCAACGGCCGTCCGGAGCGCCGATCGACGCGGTGTGGTCGCGTCAGCGAGCACGTGCACCCCGCTTCAGCAACGCGCCCGGCCGCACACCGGCCATCGGGACGAGGAGGGCGACGAACGCCACCGCGCCGACTGCCGCAGCGACGACGATCGCGGCCAGCGAGGCGGCACGGTCGTGACCGAACGGCTGCTGCACGGCGAACATGACGACGGTCGCGACCGCTGCGGCGACCGCGGACCCGACGACGAGGCGGGCCATCGCCGACCAGCGCGGTGCACCGATGGCAGCGCGGACGCGCCCCGTGAGGAGCACGGCCGACACCGTCTGTGCGGCGCCATAGCCCAGGGCGAGGGCAGCCGCACGATCGGTCTCGGCGATCGAAGCCGATGCGATCGCCATCACGACCACACCGGTCACCGCAGAGGCGATCACCAATTGGGCAGCACGCCGCACCTCGTCGAGACCGAACATCACCCGGATCATGATCACGGCCACGCCGTAGCCCATCAGCCCTGCGCCGAAGCTCGCCACCGCGTGGGCGATCGGCGCGGCGCCCTGGCTGCCGGCCTGGCCGAGCGACGCGACGAACCGGGCGATCGGGAACGCAAGCGCCACGAGGCCGGCCGTGGCGAAGGCAAGGAGTGGCACGACCACCGACACCGAGCGCTCCACGAGGTCCGCGGCGTCCTGCCGCCGACCGCGCTGCCAGGCGTCGGCGACGCGCGGTGCCAAGGCCGTCGCGACCGGCACTGCCAGCAGCGCATGCGGCAGCACGAAGAACGTGAACGCGATCGTGAAGACGGCGACACCACCGGCAGCGCCCGAGCCCAGCACCATCGCGGCGCCCATCGGCACCAGCGTGCCGACCACCGACAGCATCGCCCAGCCGAGCGCCCCACGAAGCGACGCGACCAGGGGATCGTTCGGTGCCCATCGCATCCGCCAGCGAACGCCCTGCAACGACAGGACGATGCCGGGCACCGCGGTGAAGGCGACCACGGCCAGGGTGGTGCCGCCGGCGAGGAGGGCGAATTGCACACCGTCGAGCTGCAGCGACGCCGCCTCACCGCCGCGGGCGGCACGGAAGCCGAGGTAGCAGGCGATCACGACGACGTTGTTCACCGCGGGCGCGAGCGCTGCGGCAGCGAACCGTCGGCGCGCGGACAGCGCAGCCGTCGTCACCATTCCCACCCCGTAGAAGACGATCTGCGGGATGAAGACGATCAGCATCGGCGTGATCAGCGACCGCTTGTCGGCCACGAGCACCGCATCGTCCTCGAGCGCCGTGAGCGCCCACGCGATCAGCGGTGACGACACCATCACGACAGCGGCGATGCCGGCGAGCACCACCACGAGCGTCCCGGCGACCGCACCGGTCGCCCGACCCAGGCCGTCGTCGCCGTCGGTGCGCCGGGCCGACACGAACGTGGGCACCAACACGGCCTGCAGCACGCCGCCTGCGACGAGCTCGAACAGCAGGTTCGGGATCATGTTCGCCGCGTGATACGTGTCGCCCAACGGGCCGTTGCTGAGCACCGCCGCAGCCACGAGCACGCGGACGAAGCCGGTGATCCTGGAAACCAGCGTGCAGACGGTCACGACCACCGTGTCACGCGCCATGTGCGTCGCAGGACCGCGCTCGTCGAGCCCGATGTCGCCGGTCGCGTCAGGGTTGCCGCCGGCGCTCGACGCGCCCGGTGCCGCGTCGCTCACGCCGGCCTCACGCCCCGCGCGCCGGGATCGCGCCGTCGGCACCCTCGCGATAGCCGTAGTGCCCGACCGATCCGTCCCGTCCCGCCTCCAGGCCGAGCACCGACGCGACCCAACCGAGGATCGTCTCGGCGTTGTCCACCGTGCTCACCTCGTCGCGGAGACGACCGGAGTCGCGGATGGCCCCCACGAACGACGGCACGGGCGCATCGTTGTCCTGGCCGACGCGGCCGACCTCGGCCACGAGCACCGGCAGCGCCGACCCCGCGGGGTCCGACACCGTGATCACCCCGTCGAGCATCGGTGCCGGATCATGGACGAGGTTGCGATCGGTGAGCACCAACAGCTCCACCGTCTCCACCGTCACTTCGGCGGCGTTCACCTCGAGCAGGTCGACGAGTCCGGCGTCCTCGAGGTCGCCGAACGCCTCGCGCAGGACGGCGGGGGCGTTCACCGCCGCTCGGCCGGCGAACGCCTCGACGATCGTGGGCGCGAGCTCGGCGATCCGGCGCCCGAACACCTCCATCGGCACGGTGTCCTCGCTCGCCACCACGCCCATGACCTCGGCGACGCGCGCGAACTGCTCCGGGTCCATCACCAACGGATCGATCCGCAACTCGGCGAGCAGGGTGCCGGCAGACGCCCGCACGGACCGCAGGACGCCATCGACGACGTCGTCGTCGACGTCGCCGGCGACCACGACGAGCACGCCGGAGTCCGCCAGGCGGCCCCCGAGCAGCTGCGCAGGGCCGTCGACCACCCAGTCGTCGAGCTGGGCGAGTTCGGCCGCCAACTCGTCGTTCTCGGCCCGCTCGATCTCGATGTTCTCCTCCGCGGCCTCGAGCCGGGCCCTCGTGCTGTCCAGGAGCGGACCGCGCACCACCGTCGACCCGGCCGCGATCCCGACGGCGAGCGCGACGAAGACCGCCACCAGGCTGAAGATGTGTTGACGGAGGCTGATCACTGCGAGGACGTCCTGACGGGCACGGGGTGCGGAATCACGCTGGGTGGATCATTGACGGATCACGGGTCCACACGGGTTGCAGCGCCACGATAGGTGGCGCTACCAGCCGATCCTGGCGCGCAACCACAGCCACACACTGCGGAACCACAGACGGACGGGTTCGCTGACGGCCACGACCAGCACCAGCGACGACAGCATGGCGGCCACGAACAGGGCGATGTCGCGGCCCTTCACCACCGGCCGGTACAGGTTGTTCACACCCTTCGCGTCGACGAGCACCCGACCGACCTTCAGGCGAACGAGGAACGTCGAGGCCATGCCCTGGCGTCCCTTGTCGAGGAAGTCCTCCATGGAATTGTGGGTGCCGACCGCCACGATCAGCTCGGTGCCGCGCTCGTAGGCGAGCAGCATCGCGATGTCCTCGCTCGTCCCAGGGCTCTCGAACAGCAGGTACTGCAGGCCCATGTCGCGGAGTCGTTCGGCGCCCGGAGCCCGGCCACCGGCGTAGGCGTGGACGATCAGCTCCGCACCGCAGCGCAGCGCCGACTCGCTGACGGAGTCCATGTCACCGATGATGATGTCGGGAGTGAAGCCGAGGTTGAGCAGCGCGTCCGCGCCACCGTCGACACCGATGAGCACCGGACGCATCTCGCGCAGATAGCCCGACTGGTGCAGCGCCGCGAGGTCCTCGCGGAAGTCGATGCCGCGCACCACCACCAAGGTCTGACGCCCCTTGAACTGCACCGTCGAGGGCGGCAGGTCGGGGTTGTCGGTCGCGAGGTGCCGTTCCCGGCGCAGGTACTCGAGGGTGTTGGCGGCGAACATCTCGAGCTGCTCACCGACGTTCGACCGCGCCTCGGCGACCCGGGCGACGAGCTCCTCCTCGGTCTGACGGTGGCCGGTGGCCACTACCTCGCCGTCGATGATCACCCGATCACCGTCGACGGTGAGGATGCCGCCCTCGGCGATCAGTTCGAGCACCCCGACGCCCACGTCGTCGACCAGGATCGCCCCGCTGCGCACGATCTGCAGCGGGCCGAGGTTCGGGTACCGACCAGTGAACGACTTCGCCGCGTTGACCACGGCGACCACGCCGGCGTCCACCAGCGCATCGGCCGCCACGAGGTCGACGTCGCTGTGGTTGATCACTGCGATCTCGCCTGCCTCCAAGCGCTTCACGAGGTCCTTCGTCCGGCGATCGGCGCGCGCCCGTCCGGTGACCGTGAGCTCGGCGCGCGACGTCGACATCAGGTCGCCTTCCGGCTGCGGCGCGATCGCCCGTCGCTCGTCGCCGCCTGGTGCACGGAGGGTGTGGCCCGAGCGGCGAGCAGCTCGGAGGCGTGCTCGCGTGCAGCAGCGGAATCGGGCGAACCGGAGAGCATGCGTGCGATCTCGCCCACGCGTTGGTCGTCGTCGAGGACCGTGGCGCGTGCCTCGGTGCGCTCGCCGTCGGCGTAGGTCGCGACCTGCTTGGTCACGAGCACCTGGTGGTCGGCCATCGCGGCGACCTGGGCCAGATGGGTGACCACGAACACCTGGTGCGTTCGCGACAGCTGGGCGAGCGCAGCACCCACCGCGGTGGCCGCGCTGCCACCGATGCCGGCATCGACCTC
>CAUJET010000108.1 GCA_963169665.1 Actinomycetota bacterium
GCGACGGTCGCGGCGGGTTGGGCCTCGGCGACCTCGTGCGTGGCGGGGCCGCCGACGGTCGTGATCGCCGAGACGATCACGCCCGCGACGGCGGTTGCACCGCTGGAACGGGCTCGGGCGTGCGGGCGGGTCGAGGAGTTCACTCCATGTAGTAGTAGCAGCCGTACTGCTCGGGCGTGCCCCACCTCGCCGTGTCGCGCTCGGTGAGCGTGGCCCGATCGGTGAAGCGCACCTGGTCGAAGCCGACGGTGACGATCTCGGAGCCGATGATCATCGACCGCTGCAGCGGGTTCCAGCAGCCGCTGTACCCGTCGGTCTCGTGCTCGATCACGCCACGGCCGACGAGCTCGGTGCCCTGCAACTGGGCGACGATCACGCCGCCGCCGTTGCCACCGCTGAACTGGTCGGCGAGGCACGCCTGTCCGTCGGTGCAGGCGCCCCACATCGGCGACGAGGGGATCACGATCGTGCCATCCTCGGGCCAGTAGAGGAAGGCCTGATGGTCCCACTCGGCCTCGCTGGAGCCACCGATCTGCAGCGTCGACAACTGGATCGGATTCGCCGGATCGCTCACGTCGAACAGCGAGAGCTGGGTGCCGGTCGTGCGGCCCGACAGGTCGGCGTTCTGGCCGACGCCGAGCAGCAGCCCGTCGCCCACCGGGTGCAGGTATGCGGAGTAGCCGGGGATCTTCAACTCGCCGGTCACCCGCGGGTTGGCGGGATCGGCGAGGTCGATCACGTAGAGCGGGTCGGTCTGGCGGAACGTGACGACGTATGCCTGCGGGCCCATGAAGCGCACGGCGTAGATCTGCTCGGTGATGCCGAGTCCGGTCACCTGCCCGACCTTCGCCAGCTCACCGTCGACGGGCCGCAACACGGTCACGGCCGACTCGCTCGGCCCACCGTTCTGCCAGTCGTCGATCGTGGAGGCGACCCGCAGGTCGCCCTGGTACTCGCCCATCGAGAACTGGTTGAGCAGCCGTCCGGGCACCTCGCCCGAGGCGACCCACGAGGCCGATCCGTCGGCGCCGAGGGAGAACTGGTGGATCAGGGTCGGCGGCTGCTCGCTCGGTGCGGCGACATCGGCCATCGGGTTGAACCAGTCCCAGGCTTGGGTGGCGAGGTAGATGTTCGACGCCGAGGCGTAGACGACATCGCTGTTCGACACCACGCCGGCAGCACCGATCGGGCTGCTGCCGCCCTGCAGGTCGATCGATGCGATCCACGAGATGCCGAGGCCGGCGAACTCGCGGGGCGCAGCGACCGTCGCACAGTCGAGCGAGGCGCTCATGTCGCCGAAGGAACCGTCACCGTTCTCCTCGAACCAGCGAGGCATCCATTCCTCGATCGAGCTCTCGCGGATGATCCGCTCGTTCTCCTCGAGAGCCCGGTCCTCGTCGAGACCGAACTGGTCGGGGTACACGAACGGTAGGCGGGTCGCGATCGACGAGCTCAGTACGAGCCGGGCCGTGCCGTCGACCGCACGCGTGGCGACGGCTCGACCCTCCAGATGGCTGCGTCGCATCAGCGATGCCGACGACGGGTCGGTCACGTCGTACAGCGACACGATCGTGTCCTCCACACCGGTCCACGGTGCGGTGACGACGAGCAGGCGCTCCCCGTCGAGCAACAGCTCATGCGTCCCGTCGGGCACGTCGAGCTCGTCGATCACGCGGGCGGTCGCGACGTCGACGATGCGCACGCCGTCCTGGCCGGCCACGAACACCTCGGTGCCGTTGGTCTCGACCAGGTCGCCCTCGTCGACGCCCACCTCTTGCGTGTTGGTCGTCGAGAAGCCGCCTTCGGTCACCGTCGCCGGTGCGGCGGCCTCGTCGAACGCTGCCGGTGCCTCGGTGGCCTCCGGGACCGCGCCGCCGACGCTGTCGGCCGCCGCCATCGGCATCGGCCCTCCGCGCCAGTAGGGGTACACCCCGCCGAGGCCCCAGGCGCTCACACGTGCCAGGGACTCCTGCTGCAGATAGCCGAGCAGCGCCGGGCAGTCGCTGAAGAACGTGAGGCGGGACCGCCCGAACCCCGACGTGCGCGGCACGCTCGTCCCGGTGCCCGTGCCGTCCGGATCGGTGCCGTCGGTGGCGTCGGGATCCGTGTCGTCGGTGCGACCGGGGGACGTGGTCGACGTCGGTCGGGTGGTCGGCGGCGCCGTGTCGGGGTCGTCGGCGACGCACCCGGCGACGGCCACGGCGGAGGCGGCGACGATCGCGGCAGCGACCAGTGAACGGTTCGAGGTGCGCTTCATGGCCCGTTGGACGTCACCGTCGACCGCTGCGGTTCCCGAGTTCGCGAAGTTCGCGCGACGCCCGCCCGGATCGACACGATGCGAATCGCGCTTGCGGGTTCCTTGATTTCCGGAGTCGTTCTCCGGACCATCCGGGAGGACGCGTCGGACGACACCGACGTGGCACGAGACGCACGTCAGGAGAACTCGATGCGCACCCGCCTCCACACCCTGTCCCGGTCCGCGTTGCCGGCCCTCGGCCTCGCACTCACGTCGGCCCTCCTCGCCGGCTGCGGGGGCGGCGACGTCGACGCGACCTCGGCCCGGTCGTCCGACGCGACGACGCTCGAGGTGTCCGCGGACGTCGACGACGCCAGCGGCGGCGCGACCGAGGAACAGGACCCGGCCGAGGTGCCGATGGCGACCGACGCGCCGGCCGCCGCGTCCACCACGGTGGCCGAGGTCAACATCCTCACCGACTTCGGCGACGTCTGCCGCGGCGTGAAGTTGCCCGGAGCCACCGCGTACGACCCCGCCCGAGCCGGCATCCACCCGATCGAGACCACCGCCGGCGAAGCGCCCGAGTACGGCGTGGGCGGCGTCGGCCTGCCCACCCAGTGGGACCCCGTGATCGGTGAGGAGCACACGGTCGAACTCGTGGTCTGCATGGACCGGACGTCGACGACCCTGCGCGAGACGTGCACCGGCTACCTCGACGACGCCGGCGTCGACACCGGCAACGCCGTCGAGCTCTACGACGCCACGTACACGGTTCGCCTCGTCGCTGCGGTCACGGGCGAGGAGGTCGCCCGCACCGACCTCGCCGCGACCGAGGACACCTGCCCGTCGTTCTTCTACTTCGACGCCGAAGGCTCGGTCGACCAGTCCTACGCCGAGCCGACCGATGCGATGACCGCCTGGCTCGCCCCCTTCGTCGAGACCTGAACCCTGCGGCGCATCTGCCGCTGACACCGCCGGACCGACCGGAAAACGAGCGAACCCGCCCTCACGGGCGGGTTCGTCAGTTCTCGAGCACCGGTCGGGACCGGCGTACCGATCAACGTCGGGCGTTCACCAGCGGTAGTGGGCGAACGCCTTGTTGCTCTCGGCCATCTTCTGCATGTCGTCGCGACGCTTGATCGCGGCGCCCAGACCGTTGGCCGCGTCCATCAGTTCACCGGCGAGGCACTCGGCCATCGTCTTCTCACGACGCTTGCGGCTGAAGTCGACCAGCCAGCGGATCGCCAGGGTGTTGGCACGACGAGGACGCACCTCGACGGGCACCTGGTAGCTGGCGCCACCCACGCGCCGGCTCTTGACCTCGAGCGGCGGCTTGATGTTGTCGATCGCACGCTTGAGGGTCGAGATCGGCTCGGCGCCGGTCTTCTCCTCGACGATCTTGAGCGCGTCGTACACGATCTTCTCGGCGACGGTGCGCTTACCGTGCAGCATGACCTTGTTGGTCACCTGCGACACGAGCAGCGAGCGGTACAAGGGATCGGGCAGCAGCTCTCGGCGAGCGGCGGGTCCTTTACGAGGCATCTTGAAGTTCCTTTTCCCTGTACTACTTGGCCATCTTGGCGCCGTAGCGACTACGGGCCTGCTTGCGGTTCTTCACGCCGGCTGCGTCGAGCGCGCCGCGGATGATCTTGTAACGCACACCCGGCAGGTCGCGGACACGACCGCCACGCACGAGCACGATCGAGTGCTCCTGCAGGTTGTGACCCTCGCCCGGGATGTAGGCCGTGATCTCGACACCGCTCGACAGACGCACGCGGGCGACCTTGCGGAGCGCCGAGTTCGGCTTCTTCGGGGTGTTGGTGTACACGCGAGTGCACACACCGCGACGCTGCGGCGACCCCTTCAGGGCCGGCGTCTTGGTCTTCGAGAACTTCGTGGAACGCCCTTGGCGAACCAGCTGCTGAATCGTGGGCACGCGTCTACCTTTGCGAACTGTGACAGTGCGAGAACAACTCTGTCGGTTGACAGCTGCATGGAGAACTCCACGCAGGACCCTGCAATGTTAGAGGTGCGCGTCCACGACCGGCAACCCGCGCGCGGCGCTGAAACGCGCGATCTCGCGAGGTCACGACCGACGGGCCCGTCGACGGCTCGGGTCGACGACCCGCACCGAACGGGGTGGGGTCAGTGCGCCTTCAAGGCTGCGAGGAACGCCACTGCGGCGAGCACGAACCAGGGCGTCGCCCGACCCGTGCCTCGCTGACGTGCGTCGTGGTGCGCATACACGTCGAAGTCGGCCGCGTTCGTGTGCCCGTGGTGATGGAATGCCCGCATGACCTGCTCCTCCCGCCACGCCCGTCCCTGACGCAGCGCCGCCCCGAGGGACGGTCACCGGGGATATCGGCCTGTCAAGCAGGTCGCTTGACCGCCAGTCGTGTCGAACGGGCCCGGGCGGGGCAGGGGCGGGGCAGGGGCGGACGGCTACTTGGTGTCGTCGAGCTTGTCGACGAACCCCTTCGCCTTCTCGGCGGCCTGCTCGACCTTCGCGTCGTGCTGATCGGGGGTCTTGCTCTCGACGACGTCGGCGACCTTGTCGATGCCCTGCTTGATCTGCGCCTCACGGCCCTTCGCGAGACCCTTGACCTTGTCGAACAAACCCATGCGAACACTCCTCGAGACGACAGCCGGCGCTGTGGACGAGCGGACATTCTCGCAGGCCACGGGCCGGCTCGCACGGGACTCGTGAAAACGCCACGAGCGACGGGCCTGGCCCGGAGGCCGAGATCCCGTCGCTCGTGTCGCTCGTGCTGTCGGGGTGTGACCCGGTGGGGTCGACCCCGATCCGACGATCGGTTCCCGGAGGATGCTCCCCCGAGGATCAGGCCTCGACGGCCGGCTCCTCGGTGGTGTACGTCCCGTGGATGTTGCTCAGCCAGGCAGCCGGATCCTCGTCGAAGTCGCTCGAGTACGAGGTCATCGGCTGGTACTCGGGCGCCTCGATGTTGAACTGGCGGTAGTGCATCATGCCCGAACCGGCCGGGATGAGCTTGCCGATGATGATGTTCTCCTTGAGGCCGAGGAGGCTGTCGCCGCGACCGTCGATGGCGGCCTCGGTGAGCACTCGGGTGGTCTCCTGGAACGAGGCGGCCGACAGCCAGCTCTCCGTCGCGAGCGACGCCTTGGTGATGCCCATGATCTCCGGACGGCCTTCGGCGGGCTTCTGCCCCTCCTCGACCATCCGCTTGTTGGTGTCACGGAACACCTTGGCGTCGGCACGCTCGCCGGGCAGGAAGCCGGTGTCGCCGGGCTCCTGCACGCCGATGCGACGGGTCATCTGACGCACGATCAGCTCGATGTGCTTGTCGTGGATCGACACACCCTGGTCGCGGTACACCTTCTGGACCTCTTCCACGAGGTACAGCTGGGTCTCGCGGATGCCCTTGATCTCCATGATCTCCTTCGGGTCGAAGGGACCGTCGGTGATCGGGTCGCCGGCCTTGACCTCCTGGCCGTCGGCGACGATCGGGCGGCTACCGGTCGGGAGCACGACCGTGTGCTCCTCACCCTGGTCGTCGACCACGGTGACCGGGATGCCCTTGCCCTCGTCCTCGGAGATCCGCACGACACCGGTCGCACGGGCGAGACGGGCCGAACCACGCGGCGTGCGGGCCTCGAACAGCTCGACGACGCGGGGCAGACCACCGGCGATGTCCTTACCCGCCACACCACCGGTGTGGAAGGTACGCATCGTCAGCTGGGTACCGGGCTCACCGATCGACTGGGCGGCGATGACGCCCACGGCCTCGCCGAGTTCGATCGACTTGCCGGTGGCCAGCGAACGGCCGTAGCACAGCGCACACACGCCGAGCTCCGCGTCGCAGGTGAGCACCGAACGGACGCGCATCCGGGTGACGGACGGGTCGTCGCGCAGCGCCGCCATCTCGGGGTCGCCCACGAGGGTGTTGCGCTTCAGCACCGTGCCATCGGTCAACGTCATGTCGTTGAGCAGTGCACGACCGAACAGCTTGGTCTCGAGGTAGGCACGCTTGTTGGCCGTGTCGACGCCGACGTTCTCGATCCACACACCGAGGTGCGTGCCGCAATCGATCTCGCGGATGATCAGCTCCTGTGCCACGTCGACGAGACGACGGGTGAGGTAACCCGAGTCGGCGGTACGGAGGGCGGTGTCGACGAGGCCCTTCCGAGCACCCGGCGTGGCGATGAAGTACTCGAGGGTCTCGAGGCCTTCACGGAAGTTCTTCTTGATCGGACGCGGGATCATGTCACCACGGGGGTTGGCCACGAGGCCGCGCATGCCGGCGATCTGACGCATCTGGGTCATGTTCCCTCGGGCGCCCGAGCCGACCATCATGTCGATCGGGTTGAAGCGCTGCGCCTTGAACTCCAGCTCCATCGCCTTCTGCACCTCGGCGGTGGCGTCGGTCCAGATGCGCACTTCCTGCTGACGGCGCTCGCCGTCGGTGATGATGCCGCGCTTGAACTGGGTCTCGACCTTGTCGGCCTGCGCCTCGTGACGATCGAGGATCTCGCGCTTGGACTTCGGGGTCTTGACGTCGTCGATCGACACGGTCAGACCGCTCTGCGCCGCCCAGCGGTAGCAGACGTTCTTGATCGCATCGAGGGCCGCGGCCACTTCCGACTTCTTGTAGTTGTCGGAGAGACGCTCGACGATGACGCCCATCTCCTTCTTCTTGATCAGCTCGTTGATGTGGCCGAAGCGCTTCGGGTAGTCGGCCGGGAGGGCCTCCTCGAACAGCAGGCGACCGGGCGTCGAATCGAAGATGTCGATCGAGCCGTCGGGCATCGGGCGACGCATGGTGATCTTCTCGTGGATGTTGAGCGCACCCTCGTCGAGCGCACGCAGCACTTCCCACAGGTGGCGGAACACGCGAGGCGCGGTGCCGACGGCGTCGAGCTCCTCGGTGAGGTAGTAGCCACCGATGATGAGGTCCTGGCTCGGGGTCACGATCGGGCGACCCGACGCCGGCGACAGGATGTTGTTGGCGCTCAGCATGAGCACGCGGGCCTCGGCCTGGGCCTCGGCCGACAGCGGCACGTGGATGGCCATCTGGTCACCGTCGAAGTCGGCGTTGAAGGCCGTGCACACCAGCGGGTGGATCTGCAGGGCCTTGCCCTCCACGAGCACCGGCTCGAAGGCCTGGATGCCGAGGCGGTGCAGGGTTGGTGCACGGTTGAGGAGCACCGGGTGCTCCTTGATGACGTCCTCGAGGACGTCCCACACCTGCGGGCGACGACGCTCGACCATGCGCTTCGCGCTCTTGATGTTCTGCGCGAGCTCCTGGTCGCCCAGGCGCTTCATGACGAACGGCTTGAACAGTTCCTGCGCCATCAGCTTCGGCAGACCGCACTGGTGCAGCTTCAGCGTCGGGCCGGCCACGATGACCGAACGGCCCGAGTAGTCGACGCGCTTGCCGAGCAGGTTCTGACGGAACCGACCCTGCTTGCCCTTCAACATGTCGGACAGCGACTTGAGCGGACGGTTGCCGGGACCCGTGACCGGGCGACCACGACGGCCGTTGTCGAACAGTGCGTCGACGGCCTCCTGGAGCATGCGCTTTTCGTTGTTCACGATGATCTCGGGGGCACCGAGGTCGAGCAGACGCTTCAGACGGTTGTTGCGGTTGATGACGCGGCGGTACAGGTCGTTGAGGTCGGAGGTCGCGAAGCGGCCACCGTCGAGCTGCACCATCGGGCGCAGTTCCGGCGGGATCACCGGCACGACGTCGAGGATCATCGCCTTCGGGTCGTTGACCCGACGGCCGTTCTCGTCGCGCTTGTTGAACGAGGCGACGATCTTCAGGCGCTTGATCGCCTTCTGCTTGCGCTGGGCGCTGAGCGGCTTGCGACCCGACGTCGTCGTGTCGATGGCCTCGCGGAGCTTGCGCTCCTCCTCGTCGAAGTCGATCCGGTCGATGAGGGCCTTGATCGCGTCGGCGCCGGTGCCGCCTTCGAAGTAGTCGCCATAGCGGTCGCGCAGCTCACGCCACAGCAGCTCGTCGTCGATGATGAGGCGGCCATGCAGCTTGCGGAACTCGTCCCACGTGCGCTGCAGCAGATCGAGCTCCATCTCGTAGCGATCGCGGATCGCCTGGATCTCCTTCTCGGCCGTGTTCTTCAGCTTGCGGGCGTCGGCGCCCTCGGCCTCGGTCTTGGTGGCCTCGTCCTCGAGCTCCTTGTAGCGGCGGTCGATCGCCAGCTCGAGCTCCTTCTGGATCGCATCGCGCTCTTCGAGGTACTCGGCCTCGAGGGTGCTGATGTTCTCGTGGCGGGCGTCTTCGTCGACGAAGGTGACGAGGTTGGCCGCGAAGTAGATGACCTTCTCGAGCTGCTTGGCCTTCAGCTCTTCCTTCGGCTCGATGCCGGCGAGGAGGTAGGCCAGCCAGCTGCGGGTACCGCGGAGGTACCAGATGTGCACGACGGGCGCGCTGAGCTCGATGTGGCCCATCCGCTCACGGCGCACCTTCGAGCGGGTGACCTCGACGCCACAGCGCTCGCAGATGATGCCCTTGAACCGGACGCGCTTGTACTTGCCGCAGTAGCACTCCCAGTCGCGGGTCGGCCCGAAGATCTTCTCGCAGAACAGGCCGTCCTTCTCGGGACGCAGCGTGCGGTAGTTGATCGTCTCGGGCTTCTTCACTTCACCGTGGGACCACGTGCGGATCTGGTCGGCCGTGGCCAACCCGATCTTCAGCTGGTCGAACATGTTCACATCGAGCATCTCGGCGCCTCTTTCGTCGTTCTCTTCGTCGTCTTCGTCGACTCGTCGTCGTCAGGTCTGGTCTGATCCGCTGAGGATCAGTAGGCGCGCTCGCGGCGTGCGGCACGCTCGCGGTCGTCGTCGTCGGTGCCACGCTCGGGGCGGCTGATGTCGATGCCGAGCTCCTCGGCCGCACGGAAGACGTCCTCGTCGATTTCGCGCATCTCGATCTCGGTGCCGTCGGCCTGGAGCACCTCGACGTTGAGGCACAGGGCCTGCATCTCCTTCATGAGCACCTTGAAGCTCTCGGGGATGCCGGGTTCCGGGACGTTCTCGCCCTTCACGATCGACTCGTACACCTTCACGCGACCGAGCACGTCGTCGGACTTGATGGTGAGCAGCTCCTGCAGGCAGTACGCCGCGCCGTAGGCCTCGAGGGCCCACACCTCCATCTCACCGAAACGCTGACCACCGAACTGCGCCTTACCACCGAGCGGCTGCTGGGTGATCATCGAGTACGGGCCGGTGGAGCGGGCGTGGATCTTGTCGTCCACCAGGTGGGCCAGCTTCAGGATGTACATGTAGCCGATGGTGACCGGGTTGTCGTACGGGTCGCCGGTGCGGCCGTTGAACAACGTGGTCTTGCCGTCGGTGCCGATGAGACGAACGCCGTCGGCCGACTCCGGGTTGAGGTTGTCGAGGATGCTCTGGATGGTCGGGTGCTTGCCCGCCGTCTCCTCCTCGTCCCAGTGGGCGCCGTCGAACACCGGGGTGGCGACGAAGGTCGCCGGCTTGGTGTTCGGGCGGGTCTTGGTCTCCGTGCCGCGGATCGGGGCGTCGCCCACGACCTTGCTGTTCTTCACGTCGGTCCAGCCCCAGCGAGCGGCGTAGCCCAGGTGCGCTTCGAGCACCTGGCCCACGTTCATGCGGCTCGGGACACCCAGCGGGTTGAGGATGATGTCGACCGGCATGCCGTCCTTGGTGTACGGCATGTCCTCGATCGGGAGGATCTTGGAGATGACACCCTTGTTGCCGTGACGGCCGGCGAGCTTGTCGCCGACGGAGATCTTGCGCTTCTGGGCCACGTACACGCGGACCAGCTGGTTCACGCCGGGGGGCAGCTCGTCGCCGTCCTCGCGGTTGAACACCTTGACGTCGATGACCTTGCCGTTCTCGCCGTGGGGCACCTTGAGGCTGGTGTCGCGCACCTCGCGGGCCTTCTCGCCGAAGATGGCGCGGAGCAGACGCTCCTCGGGGGTCAGCTCGGTCTCGCCCTTCGGCGTGACCTTGCCGACCAGCACGTCGCCAGGGCCGACCTCGGCGCCGACGCGGATGATGCCGCGGTCGTCGAGGTCGCGCAGGATGTCATCGGAGAGGTTCGGGATGTCCCGGCTGATCTCTTCCGGGCCGAGCTTGGTGTCGCGGGCATCGACCTCGTGCTCGTGGATGTGGATCGACGTGAGCACGTCGTCCTTCACCAGGCGCTCCGAGAGGATGATCGCGTCCTCGAAGTTGTAGCCCTCCCACGGCATCAGGGCGACGAGCAGGTTCTTGCCGAGCGCCAGCTCACCGTGATCGGTGGACGGGCCGTCGGCGAGGATGGTGCCCTTGCTGATCTTCTCGCCCTCGATGACGCGGACGCGGTGGTTGATGCAGGTGTCCTGGTTCGAGCGACGGAACTTCGACAGGCGATAGGTGCGCTTGCCGGCCTCGTCGTACTGGACGGTGATCGCGTCGCCGCTGACCTCGGTGACGACACCCGAGCCGGTGGCCTGGATGAGGTCGGCCGCGTCGCGGGCCGCACGGTCCTCGATGCCGGTGCCGATGTACGGAGCTTCCGCACGCAGCAGGGGCACCGCCTGACGCTGCATGTTCGCACCCATGAGGGCGCGGTTGGCGTCGTCGTGCTCGAGGAACGGGATGAGCGCGGTGGCGACGGAGACGATCTGGCGCGGGCTCACGTCCATGAGCTGCACCTCGTCGGGCGTCACCGAGGCGATGTCGGTGGTGGCACCGAAGAAGCTCTCGGCCTCGAGCATGCGCTTGAGGTCCTCGAGGCTCGCGGCCTGCGGGCTGCGACGGCAGAGGATCCGCTCGGTCTTGAAGGTGCCGTCGGCGTTGATCGGCGTGTTGGCCTGGGCGACGACGTACTTCTCCTCCTCGTCGGCGGCCATGTAGCGGATCTCGTCGGTGACCTTGCCGTTCTTGACCACGCGGTACGGCGTCTCGATGAAGCCGAACTCGTTCACGCGGGCGAACGTGGAGAGCGCACCGATGAGGCCGATGTTCGGACCCTCGGGCGTCTCGATCGGGCACATGCGGCCGTAGTGGCTGAAGTGCACGTCGCGGACTTCGAAGCCGGCGCGCTCACGGGACAGACCGCCCGGGCCGAGCGCGGACAGACGACGACGGTGGGTGAGGCCCGACAGCGGGTTCACCTGGTCCATGAACTGCGACAGCTGCGAGGTGCCGAAGAACTCCTTGATGGCGGCGACCACCGGGCGGATGTTCACGAGGGTGGTGGGGGTGATGGCCTCCACGTCCTGGGTGGTCATGCGCTCACGGACCACGCGCTCCATGCGGCTGAGGCCGATGCGCACCTGGTTCTGGATCAGCTCGCCGACCGAGCGGATGCGGCGGTTCGCGAAGTGGTCCTGGTCGTCGAGGCTGTAGCCCGGCTCCTGCTTCACCAGGTGGAGCATGTAGCTGACGGCGGCCACGACCTCGTTGGGGCGCAGCACCTCGTCGCTGAACGCCGGCATCTTGGCCGGGTCGTCGTTGTCGGTCGTGAAGACCTGACCCATCTCGATCGTGCCGGCGCCGAACAGCTCGTCGAGCTTGGCGACCTCGCCGCCGAGCTTGCGGTCGAGCTTGTAGCGACCCACACGGGAGAGGTCGTAGCGACGGTTCTCGAAGAACGCGTTGCGGAAGTAGGCGCGGGCCGACTCGGGGGTCGGCGGCTCACCCGGACGGGCACGCTTGTAGATCTCGACGAGCGACTCGGTCTGGGTGGGAGCGATGTGGCGCTCCTTCTCCCACTGGCCCTCGAGGAAGTCGAAGTGGCTGACGAAGCGGTCGATGAAGCCCGGCGCGTGCTCCTCGTCGTAGCCGAGGGCGCGCAGCAGGATGAAGATGCTCATGCGGCGCTTGCGGGCGATGCGCGTGCCGGCGGTGACGTCCTTGCCCGGCTTGTGCTCGACGTCGAACTCCATCCACTCACCGCGGTACGGGTGGACGGTGCCCTTGACGAGCTGGTGCTTGCTCAGGTTGCGGAGGCGGTAGCGCTCGCCGGCTTCGAAGATGACGCCGGGCGAACGGACGAGCTGGCTCACCACGACACGCTCGGTGCCGTTGATGATGAACGTGCCCTTCTCGGTCATCATCGGGAAGTCACCCATGAAGACCGTCTGTTCCTTGATCTCACCGGTGTTGCGGTTCATGAACCGGGCGCGCACGAAGATCGGCGCGCTGTAGGTCATGTCCTTCTCCTTGCACTCCTCCACCGTGAACTTCGGCGGCGGACGCAGGTCCTCGTCGTCGGGATCGAGTTCGAGCTCGAGCTGCAGCGCTTCGCTGAAGTCCTTGATCGGCGAGATGTCGCGGAACGTCTCGGCGAGGCCCTCGTTCAGGAACCAGTCGAAGCTCTCGCGCTGCACCGCGATGAGATCTGGCAGTTCGAGGGGTTCGGCAAGGTTGGCGAAGGAATAGCGTTCGCGAGACGTGGAGCGTGAAGCCACAGGGTCACTCCTCAAGTGCAATCGGCATGAGTCGGCGTGCTGCCGCATCGGGGGCGCGCAACGTCAACGGCACTCTTGAGGAGGCAGGAGACGAGACACACGGCAACGAACGATCCTATCCACAGGGGACGACGAACGTCAACCGCAGCCGGCGTGTGCCGGACGGCTCGTCAGGACGCAAACGGTAAGCACTCGTCCGCCGCCAAGTCAAGGCTTTGCGGGGCACTCCGACCCCGTTCGGGGCCGAAAATCGGTCGGATCGCCAGGTTCGACCATGCGCACGAGGGACGCCGCCGCACCTGCGCCAGCATCGTGTCCCCCGGACGGGTGATGTCCGACTGAACGTGATGGACCGTGACGCGTGGTCTGACTTCCACCCCTCGCGCGGGGCCCGTCACTCAGAGGTGTCTCAAGATGGCCGCGAAACGCTTGTGTTCGCGCCGCCGCGCTCCGCATCCTCCTGGCATGTCCCCCCAGCACCCCCTGCGGCAGTCCCTCCGGTCCGCCCCCCGGCCGTTGTTCCGGCTGAAGCGTCTGGCGCTCGCCGCCACCATCGTGGCCGGCACCACCGCGCTCTCGACCGGCGCCTTCGCCGGCAGCGCTGCCGCCGCGTGCGCCAGCCGGACCACGTTCCAGGCCTTCAGCAAGTGGGGCGACACCAACCAGTACTTCGTCGCCCCGAACGCGACCTTCGAGTCGGGCACCAGCGGCTGGACGATGTACGCCGGGGTGGGGACGCCGAGCGTCGTCGGCGACCAGGAGCCGTGGAAGATCAACGGTGCCGGCCACTCGAAGGCATTGCAGCTCCCGGCCTACTCGACCGCGATGCCGCCGAACATCTGCCTCAACTCCAACGAGGAGTGGATGCGGTTCTTCTACAAGGACCCGGCCGTGAGCGGGGCCCAGCTGCTCGTGAAGATCGAGGCCTGGAGCACAGCCGGCCGCACGGTGCAGGAGATCCGGATCAACTCGGGCAGCGCCGGATGGAAGGTCTCCAACCAGATCGCCATGCCGAACAAGCGCGACGCCGCCGGTGAGCAGACGATCACGTTGACGATCACGCCGGTGGGCACCGCCGCCACGTGGCGGGTCGACGACATCATGATCGACCCCTGGGTGAGCCGGTGATCCACCGGTCGCGGGCGGCACGTCGGCGCCGCGCTGCGGCACCGGACGTTCGACCCGCCACGACGACGGACCGGCGGGACGTCCACGCCGTCGTGGCGTTCCGTCTGGGAATCGTCAAGATGTCGACGTCGCGCTTGGTCGCGTGGGCGCCCGAGCCGAAGAACTGATCAGACGATTCGATCAGTTCTCCTGACCAGGAGCACCGACGAGGAGAACCGATCAGGAACGCGGAGGGCGCCACCGCGAGAGGGCGGCGTCTCGACACCGCTGGGCGCGACAGGACGGACGACGACGATGTCGACTCGGGCGACGGCACGAGGTGCCGAGGCGAACGGTGGGCGGGGACACACCCCCGGCCCGATCGACGCGCCCGTCGCATCGATCGCACCGACGGCCTCCACCGTCGACCCCCTCGCGTCGGCATCGCCCGACGTCGCTCGAGCGGTCGCGGATGCGCGCGCGATGGCCGATGCCCGGGCCGGATCTCGGTCGGACCGAGCCGACCGGGCCAGCGCGACCGTGCTCGGCGGCGGCTATCTCGTCGTCTGCGTGGCGCTGCTCACGGTCTGGCGCGACCCGACATGGACCGACGTCGGTGCGGGCTTCCTCCTCGGCATCGCCCACGGGATCGCATCACGCTTCAGCTTCGAGTCGAAGGGCGGCAGCTCGGTCCCGACGGCACCGATCTTCGTGGCATCGCTGTTCCTCGTGCCCTTGCCCGTCGTCCCGGCGGTGGTGCTCATCGGCCTGTTGCTCGGCTCGGTCGGCACCGAGCAACCGGGAGGTCCGCTGCGTCGGGTGCTCGTGCCGGCGTTGTCGGGCTGGAACGCCGTCGGCCCCGTGCTCGTCCTCTCCCTGCTCGACGAGGCACCCGCCGTGCGCTGGTGGCCGTGGTACCTGCTCGCGTTCGCCAGCCAGTTCGTCACCGACGCACTCGTCGCATTCGTTCGCGTCCGCGCCCTCGGCATGTCGTGGCGGGTCCTGCCCGGACCCATGGCCTGGACGTACGCCGTCGACGCGATGCTCGCCCCGATCGGCCTCACCGCCGTCATCGCCTGCGACGGTTCGCTGTGGGCCGTCCTGCTCGCATGTACGCCGATCGGCGTGTTGGCCCTCCTCGCCCGCGACCGCGCCGAGCACCTCGAACAGGCGGTCGCCATCAGCGAGGCGTTCGAGGCGGCGATCGAGACCGCACGTCTCGACGCCCTCACCGGCATCGGCAACCGGCGGGCCTGGAACGAGGCGACCACACGTGCCGCCGTCGAGTTCGCCGCCGACCCGCTGCACAGCACCATCACCGTGGTGATGGGTGACCTCGACCGCCTCAAGCACGTGAACGACACCCACGGCCACGAGGCCGGCGACGACCTGATCCGCGCCGCCGCGCAGGTGTTCCTCGATGCGGCGCCGCCCGGTGCTCTCGTGGCGCGCCTCGGCGGCGACGAGTTCGGCATGCTCGTCGTCGGCGCCGGCATCGACTCGTCGGTCCTCGTCGGCGCGGTGCGGGAACGGATGCAGTGCGTGCCGCCGGTCCACGGTGTGCCCGTCTCGCTGTCCGTCGGCGCGGCTTCGTGCCCACCGCTCGCCGACGTCGAGGCCATCCTCGCCGCCGCCGACTCGCTCGCGTTCGCGGACAAGGCCGCCCGCCGGATCGGCCGCTGACAGCGCTCGCCCGACGCCGCCCTCGCCGACGCGTCGATCACCGAGGCGACCGGCAGGGAGCCGTCACTCGCCGGCGAGCACCGATCGGGTCGCGGCCAGGACAGCCGACGCTCGTTCGGTCGGATCGGGGAACGCCGACATCAACGCACTCGACCGCAGCTCCACCGACACGGCCACGTCGGGCACCGCGCGGAGCACGTCGTTCAGTGGCAACACCCCCTCGCCGGGCAGGAGCCGCCCGTGGAGCGCCTCGTCGCGGAGCCCGGCGAGGTCGGCCGGGGTCGACGCCGTCGCGTCCGCGAGCTGCAGGTAGGGCAACAGTCGCGCGTCGACCGTTGCGAGGTCGGCAGGTGAACCGCCTGATCGGGCGAGGTGCAACGTGTCGACCAGCACGGCGACCTCCGGTCGGCCCACCCGTTCAGCGATGGCCACGGCCTGTCCCAACGACGACACCGAGAAGATCGGCAGGAACTCGAGCACGATCCGCACGCCCGGGGCGTTCGCCTCGGCGTGATCGGCGAGCTCGGCGAGGCGGGCGATCACACGATCGTCGTCGGCGCCGCCGCTGGCCATCAGCACGAACGGCACACCGAGCGCCGCGGCCGCATCGAGCAGACGCTCACCGCCGTCGCTGCCGCGACCGAGGATGATCGGCTCGATGTCGAGCGCCACCACGCCGGTGGCATCGAGGCGGCCGTGGACCTCGCGGGTCGTCGCATCGGTCCATGTGGCCGGGTCGAACCACAGACCGACGGCCGGCCAGCCGGCGGCCGCGGCGACCCCGACGGCGTCGGCCGGGCCGACGTCGAGGACGGTGCCGGCGGCCAACGAGACGAGACGATCACCCATGGCCGCACCGTACCGGCGGGCGACGACGCCATCGCCACGGAACGCCACGGAACGCCACGGAACGCCACGCACGCCCACCCGAACGACACCAGGGAAACGACACCAGGGAACGACGAAGGCCCGGGGCGTACGCCCCGGGCCTCCGATGTCGTTCAGCGATCCCCTGAGGGATCGACGTCAGGATGATGATCGGGCCGCTCGGACGAGCGGCCGGGGATCACTTGACCTCGACGCCTGCGCCGGCCTCGACGAGCTTGGCCTTGGCGGCCTCGGCAGCGTCCTTGGTGGCCTTCTCGAGCACGGGCTTGGGGGCGCCGTCCACGAGGTCCTTGGCTTCCTTCAGGCCCAGGCTGGTCAGCTCGCGCACGACCTTGATGACCTGGATCTTCTGGGCGCCGGCGTCGGTGAGGATGACGTCGAACTCGTCCTTCTCCTCTTCGGCGGGGGCAGCAGCGCCACCACCGGCCGCAACGGCGGCGACGGCGACGGGAGCAGCGGCGGTGACGCCGAACTTCTCTTCGAAGGCGGTGAGGAGCTCGCTGAGCTCGATGACGGTGAGGGCGCCGATGGCGTCCAGGATCTCTTCCTTGCTGAGAGCCATGATGATCTATCTCCTTGGGTGAGTGCTTGTTTGATGTGGGTGTTCTGGGTGATCAGCGGCTCTCAGGCAGCTGATTCTGACTTCTGATCGATGAGGGCCTTGAGGCCGTACGCGAAGTTGCGCGGCATCGCCTGCAGCAGGCCGGCCATCTTGACCATGGGGGCCTGGAGGGCACCGGCGAACTGGGCGAGGAGCACCTCGCGGCTCGGCAGATCGGCGAGCGCCTCGACGTCCTTGGCCGAGATGACCTTGCCGCCGATGACACCGCCCTTCAGCACCAGCAGCGGGTTCGCCTTCGAAGCGTCACGGAGCGCCTTCGCGACCGCGGCGGCATCGCCGGTGATGAACGTGATACCGCTCGGGCCGACGAGCAACTCGCCGAGACCGGCCAGACCGGCGTTCTCGGCGGCGAAACGGGCCAAGGTGTTCTTGTAGACCTTGTACTCGCCTCCGGCCGGGCGCAGCTGGCGACGCAGCGCAGCGAGCTGCCCCACGCTCATCCCGCGGTACTCGGTGACGATGACCGCGCTGGCTTCCTTGAGCTTTGCCGTCACCTCTTCGACGACGGCGACCTTCTCCTGTCGGGGATTGTCCATGTGTGTTGTACACCTCCTCTCGCTACGACTCGGGGTGCTCGCATACAGCGAACACCGCGAGGAGCAAGAGGTCGTGAACGGACCAGGAGCTGCTCGGCAAGCATCCACCTCGGCTGGCGCTGTGCGCATTACCCCTCGACCACGGCGGACCGTGCCCTCGGGACCAGCTGTCTTCGGCGAGCGACCGAATTCAAATGTCGGGACAACGCTATCGGCCGATCGCTCGCGTGCCACGCGAGCGACGCGACCTGGCGTTCGGCTACGGCTGACGACCGGCAGGGCGGGCGAGCCACCGTTCGAGCTCGGCGTGCATGCAGCGGATCTTCGTCTCCTGGTACCGGGCCAGCACGATCTCGTCCAGCGAGCCCGACGCGAGGCCCTCCTGGATCCGAGGCAGGTTGAACACGTCCTGGTTGAACACCCGCGTGAGCATCCCGAGTTCGGGCGCATCGGTCCAGTCGTCCTCCACGCCCAGCATCCGCAGCGGCGCGGCGGGCGGGCGCTCACCGCTGAACGGGTTGAGGATCATGCACTCCATGATCGACATGTCGTGCCGATTGCCGTACGGACGGAACCGGTAGACGATGCGGTTGTACGCCCCCCACGGGTGGAAGTTCGGGAACACGACGTAGACGATGCTGTCGTTCACCTCGGCGTCGCTGAGTGCGTCCGCCATCTCCGCACCGATCACCGGCGCAAGGCCGGCCCGGCGGTTGTCGGCGAGGGTGCGGCGGGCCGTACCACCCTCGGGCACCACCATCGGCGACGGCACGTCGAGCGAGCGGTCCACCAGCGCATCGAGCATCTCCTGCTCGGTCGGCGACCAACGCAGGTGAGTCGACACCGATCCGTTCGGGGTGATCCCCCGGGCGAAATGACCGAATGCGTCGTACTGCGTGATCGTGTCGCCCATGCCGGGCAGCAGCTGCGGATGCGTGGCCACCACGTGGAACGACTCCATGAACGCCTCTTGAGCGAGCTTCCAGTTGCAGGCCATGATCTTGCCGACGTGGACCGCCTTGTAGCGGTCCTCGAGCGGCCAGTCGGTGAAGTGGCCCGGCAGGTCACCCAGGAACTCCTCGAGTGGCACGCAATCGTCGTCGAGGTTGATGAACACGAACCCACCCCAGGTGCCGACCCTCACCGAGGGAAGCGGCCACTCGTCGGGGATCTGCGGGAAGTCCCACTTGCACGGCACGTGCTTCAACGAGCCGTCGAGGTTCCAGGCGATGCCGTGGAACGGACACCGGAGCTCCTCCGCACGTCCCTGGAACTCCTTCAGCTGCCGACCGCGGTGGAGGCAGATGTTCCGGAACGCCTGGATCCGATCGGGCGCCGATCTGACCACGAGCACCTGGATACCCGCGATCTCGTACGGGATGTGATCACCGACCTGCGGGATGTCCTCCTCGCGGCACGCCATCTGCCAGACGCGCTTCCACACCTTCTCCACCTCGAGCCGGTGGAACTCCGGCGACGTGTAGCGCCCGACCGGCACCGTGAGCGGTCCGCCCTCCATCGGCGACTGCCAGCGCAACACGTCCGGCACGGTCCGCGAATCGGCGTCGAGCAGCTGCTGGTACCGCGCGCCCTGTGTGGTGGCATCGAGCGTCGCGCTCATTCGGCCACCGCCAGTTCCTGCACCGGGAAGTCCTTCGGGTTGCCGGGCATGCCGGCGGGCAACTGCGGTCCGGCCAGCCACCCCGCGAGCTGCGGATCGCAGTGTCGGAGCTCGCCCGAGACCCATCGTCCCTGGGCGTCGAACACCCCCGACACACCGTGCTCGGTGACGTCGAGCAACCCGTCGGGTCGGACGTCGTACGTGGCTCTGCTCAGCGGGTGGACCCTGGTCCTCACACTCGCCTCCTCGATGTCGGTCCGTGCCGCACCGTGTGGCCGGATCGAGCGACTGTACGAAGACCACTCGATCGAGCGTCAGGGCCGAACGTCCCGACGCCGAACCACCGATCCGTCGGGACCGAGGCGCGTCGGGACCGATTCGACCCCGGGAACGTCGATGGCCCGGTCGCAGTGCGACCGGGCCATCGATTCGTTCGGAGCGCACCGCCTCGGCGGTGCAGCGATCAGGCGACTTCGGGGCGGAGACGGTTGGTGTCGACCTTCACGCCGGGACCCATGGTGGAGCTCACCGTGATCTTGCGGAGGTAGCGGCCCTTTGCCGACGCCGGCTTCGCACGCTGCAGCTCGTCGAGCACGGCGCGGAAGTTGACCTCGAGCGCATCGGGATCGAAGCTGACCTTGCCGAGCGGCACGTGCACGTTGCCGTAGCGGTCGGTGCGGTACTCGACCTTGCCACCCTTGAACTCGGTGACGGCGCGGGCGACGTCCTGGGTGACCGTGCCGGTCTTGGGGTTCGGCATGAGGCCACGGGGACCGAGCACGCGGCCGAGACGACCGACGAGCGGCATGAGATCGGGCGTGGCGATGGCCACGTCGAAGTCCATGTTGCCCTTCTCGATCTCGGCGGCCAGGTCGTCGGAACCGACGATCTCGGCGCCGGCGGCGCGGGCGGCGTCGGCGGCCTCACCGTTGGCGAACACGGCGACGCGGACGTCCTTGCCGGTACCGCTGGGCAGGGCCACGGTGCCGCGGACCATCTGGTCCGCCTTGCGGGGGTCGACGCCGAGGCGGACGGCCATGTCGACGGTCTCGTCGAACTTGGCCGATGCCATGCCCTTCACCAGGCCGAGCGCCTCGGTGGGGGTGAACTGGGCGTCGATGTCGTACTTCTTCGTCGCGTTCGCGAACTTCTTGCCGGACATGTGATGTCTCCCTCGTGGTTGACGCCGCCGGGCGAGGTCGTCCCGGTCGAGCGTGTGATGTTGTTGCTTGCTGGCTGCCGGCGACCCGTCGGGTCACCGACGACGGGACTCAGGCGTTGACCTTGAGACCCATCGAACGTGCGGTGCCACGGACCTGCTCCTTGGCGGCCTCGAGGTCGTACGCGTTGAGGTCGGGCATCTTGATCTTCGCGACCTCTTCGATGTCGGCCTCGGTGACCGCACCGACCGTCGACTTGCCCGGGGTGCTGGAACCCTTCGGCAGGCCGGCCTTCTGACGCAGCAGCACCGGGGTGGGCGGCGTCTTCAGGATGAAGGTGAACGTGCGGTCCTCGAACACGGTGATCTCGACCGGGATGATCGTGCCCACCTGCGACTCGGTCGCCGCGTTGTACTGCTTGACGAAGTCCATGATGCCGACGCCGTGCGGACCGAGCGCGGTACCCACGGGCGGGGCCGGCGTGGCCTTGCCCGCCGGGATCTGGATCTTGATGATCGCAGCGACCTTCTTCTTTGCCATGACTGTTTCCTTGCTTCTGAGAGTGGAGGTTCGAACCGGTGATCGCGGTGGATCAGAGCTTCGAGACCTGGCTGAAGTCCATCTCCACGAGGGTCTCACGACCGAAGATGTTCACCAGCACCTTGAGCTTCATGTGGTCGGCATTGATCTCGGCGATCGTGCCGGCGAAGTCCGCGAACGGGCCTTCCTTGACCCGCACGCTCTCGCCCACCTCGTACTCGAGCTTGGGCTTCTTGCGCGTGGGCATGCCGCCCGTGCCGTCACCCTTGGCGGCGAGGAACGTCTGCACCTCACGGCGCGACAGCGGCGTGGGCTTCTGGCCGTGGCGGCTCTGGCCGACGAAGCCGGTGACGCCCGGGGTGTTGCGGATGCAGTACCAGCTCTCGTCGTCCATCTGGCAGCGGACGAGGATGTAGCCGGGGAAGACCTTCTTCTGCACGGTCTGCTTGCGACCGTTCTTGAACTCCTCGACCTCTTCCATGGGAATGACCACTTCGTAGATGCGGTCCTCCATGTTCATCGACTGGATGCGTGCGCCGAGGTTGGCCGTGACCTTCTTCTCGTACCCGCTCTGGGTGTGCACGACGTACCAGGCGCCCGGACGGGTCCAGGGATCGTCGATGTCGACCTCGTCCTCGGCTTCGTCTGCAGCGTCGCCAGCGTCGGCGCCGTCGGCATCGCCGGTCAGGTCGAACGCCACGTCCACTGCGTCGGCGCCGTCGGCGGCCTCAGCGAGATCGGAGACGTCGGTGGTGACCTCGGAGGCGTCGAGTTCGGGGGTGTCGAGTTCGGGGGTGTCTGCAGTCATGTCGTTCATGTCGTCGTTCGCGTGGTCGGTCATCAGTCGTACAGCCAGCCGGAGAGCACACCGAACAGAGAGTCGAGGCCACCGACGTATGCGGTGTAGAGCACCACCGTGACGAACACGATGATCGACATCCGACGCACCTCCGGCCACTTCGGCCAGGCGACCTTGCGCATCTCGTCGCGGACCTCACGGAGGTACTGCGCCGGGCCCACGCGCTCGTCGTTGCGACGAGCCTGCGGCTGGGCGCGAGCGGGCATGCCCTGGTCGTTGAGGGCGCCCATCCGCTTCAGTGAGCGCTTCTGCTCACGGTTCAGGTCGTCGAGTGACATCGAATGTGTGCCTTTCTGAGTGTTGCCTGACTTCTGGTGGATACCTGAGTGTCCAGGCCGTTCCGGGCACGTCGGAACAACGCAGGGCAGGAGGGACTCGAACCCCCGACCGTCGGTTTTGGAGACCGATGCTCTACCAACTGAGCTACTGCCCTCTGGGGGCGAGCCAACGCTATCAGCCCGCTCCGAGGGAGCCTCCGCGGACATCGGCCACCCTGGTGGGCGAGCCGACGGCCGACGGTGCGACTACCGAGTCTCTTTGTGCGTGGTGTGCCGACGATCGTGCGAGCAGTACTTCTTCATCTCGAGTCGTTCGCGATCGTTGATCTTCGACTTCATCGTGATGTAGTTGCGCCGCTTGCACTCGGTGCACTCGAGGGTGATCTTCACCCGCTTGTCGTTTCTGGCCATGAGGCGCTCCGTTGTTTCGCTGAGAAATGAATCGGGTGGCGGTCAGCAGTGACCGCCACCCGGGATCAGAAGTCGGTCACTTCGTGATCTTGGTGACGCGGCCGGCGCCCACGGTACGGCCACCCTCGCGGATCGCGAAGCGCAGGCCCTCATCCATCGCGATCGGCTTGCCCAGCTCGACCGTGATCGCCACGTTGTCACCAGGCATGACCATCTCGGTGCCCTCGGGCAACTGGATCGTGCCGGTCACATCGGTCGTCCGGAAGAAGAACTGCGGCCGATAGTTGTTGAAGAACGGCTTGTGACGGCCACCCTC
>CAUJET010000109.1 GCA_963169665.1 Actinomycetota bacterium
GCGGCACGCCGCCGGCGATCGACCACAACTCGTACGCCGTGCCGTCGGGGGCAGCCGACAGTCCATCGGCGATCAGCACGGCGCGCTCGCCGTCGGCCGACCAGGCGACCTTCACCGTACCCACCGCACCGCTGTCGCCCGCGTCGAGGGTCAGCAACCGCGCATCGGGCGACTCCATCACTTCCGCCAGCTCACCGGCGAACGCAGGTGAGTCATCACCATCGCGCAGGGCGAGGGTGCCCGCCACGACCAGGACCACTGCGGCCGCCGCGGCGAACACGCTGCCGACCGCCCGCTGGCGGCGACGACGGCGCTCGGCGAGATCGGTGACCCGATCGGGCAGCAGCGGCGAGAGCTGACGGGTCTGGGCCACCTCGGCCATCACCCGCGCCTTCATCGATGCAGGCGGCACGGTCGACTGTGCCGCGGCGACCTGGGTGAGCGTGGCCCGGAACGCCACCACGTCCGCCCGGCACACCTCGCACGACGGGTAGTGCGCCTCGAACGCCATGCGCTCGCGCTCGTCGAGCGCATCGAGCGCATAGGCGGCACCCAAGTGGTGGATGTCGATGTCGTTGCTGCTCACTGGGTGCCTCCGAGCTCGTCGCGCAGCCTGATCATGCCGTCGCGGATCCGGGTCTTCACGGTGCCTTCGGCGACGCCGAGGAGCACGGCCACCTCCCGATAGGTGTGTCCGCCGAAGTACGCGAGCTCGAGGGCTTCGCGCTGCAGCGGTGAGAGTTGTTCGAGCGCTCGTCGCACTCGCGCCCGGTCGAGGGTGGTCTCCACCTGGCCGACCACGTCGTCGTGGTCGGGCACCAGGTTCGAGACCTCGCGCGCCACCCGGTTGCGGGCCGACTGTTCGGAACGCACACGATCGATCGCTCGCCGATGGGCCATCGTGGCAGCCCACGACATGACGCTGCCGCGTGTGCCGTCGTATCGGGCGGCCAGTCGCCACAGTTCGACGAAGACCTCCTGGGCCACTTCTTCGCTCTGTGCAGGGTCGCGTACGACCTTCAGCACCACGCCGAACACGACGGGTGCGAGTTGGTCGTACAGCTCGCCGAACGCAGCCTGGTCGCCTCGACCGGCTGCTCGCAGCAACCCGCCCAGCGGGTCGTCCATCTCGGCGAGCGCGGCGTCGGCGCGTGCGGCCCGGCCGATCCTCAGGACGCCCATGTCGACCACCGATCGGTCCGGTCCCCGGCTCGCACCGTGCAACGGCACGCCCGGCAGGGGCCGCAGAGGTCGTGGTCGAGAGGATCTCGTCGCATGTCCCCCGTTCGGGGCGGACGCGTCGTCGGATTGGTCGGGCGAAAGATGATCGACAGGTCGACCAACCCGCGAGGCGGAGGGGTCCGAACCCCGGACATGGAACCACGTACGTACATGCCCGGATCGGTTCCCGATCCAACGACCGACGAGCCCTCGCACCTGCCCGACGACACCGCTCACGATGGGGCCCCGGCATCCTCGCGACGACCGCGGTCGCTCGGCGCCGTCGCCGGTGTCGTTGCCGCGCTCGTCGCGCTCGCGGTCGCCGAGATCGTGGCGGCCCTGTCGCGCACGTTCCAGTCGCCGGTGCTCGACGTCGGCGACCGCGTGATCGACGCCGTCCCGCGACGCGTGAAGGACCTCGCCATCGACTGGTTCGGGACCAACGACAAGATCGCGCTGCTGGTGGGCATTGCCTCCATCTTGACCGTGTACGCCATGGTCGTCGGGATCATCGCGTTCGGGCGGCGGCTCCCGCTCGCCCTGGGCGGCATCGCCGTGTTCGGGCTCATCGGCGCGTACGCCTCGCAGACCACGCGCCGCCAGGCACCCTTCGTCGCCGTCCTCCCCTCGGTGATCGGCGCTGCGGTCGGCGTCGCCGCGCTGTACGGAATGCGCCGTGCCGCCACCCGTCGCGCCGGCGCGTCAGCCCCGACCGACATGACGACGACGACGTCGACGCCCGCGGACGCAACGCCGACGACGGCGCCGTCGCGACCCTCCATCGCCGAGCTCGTCCCCAACGACCGGCGTCGGTTCCTCGCGACCGCTGCAGCCGCGACCACCGGCGCGGTGCTCCTCGGTGGCATCGGTCGGCAGGCACGCCAACGGTTCAGCGCTGCGGGCGACCGCGCTCGGCTCCGGCTGCCGTCGGCGCGCCGACCCCTCGCGGCGACGCCACCGGAGATCGTCGCGCCGGTCGACGGCGTCTCGTCCTTCTTCACTCCGAATGCCGGCTTCTACCGCATCGACACGGCGCTCACCGTGCCCCAGGTGGCCGTCGACGGCTGGCGCCTGCGCGTCACCGGCATGGTCGACGACCCGTTCGAACTCACCTACGACGAACTGCTCCAACTCCCCCTCGTCGAGTCCGACATCACCCTCACCTGTGTATCCAACGAGGTGGGCGGCAAGCTGGTCGGCACCGCACGGTGGCTCGGCGTACGCCTCGACGACCTGCTCGGCAGCGCCGGCATCGATCCCGACGCCGACCAGATCGTCGGACGATCGGTCGACGGCTACACGTGCGGCTTCCCCACGTCCGCGCTCGACGGCCGCGACGCCCTCGTCGCGATCGCGATGAACGGCGAGCTGCTGCCGCTCGAACACGGCTTCCCGGCACGGCTCATCGTGCCCGGCCTGTACGGCTACGTGTCCGCCACCAAGTGGCTCGAGGAGATCGAGCTCACCCGCTTCGACCGCTTCGACCAGTACTGGGTGGAGCGCGGCTGGGTGGACGATGCTCCCATCAAGGTGCAGAGCCGGATCGACACCCCGAAGGGCCTGACGACCGTCGACGCCGGCACCGTGCCGATCGCCGGTGTCGCCTGGGCCCAGACCCGCGGCATCGAGCGCGTGGAACTGCAGTTCGACGACGGCGACTGGGTGGAGGCGACCCTCGCCGCCGAGCTCAACGACGTCACCTGGCGGCAGTGGTCGTACGCCTGGCCGGCCACGTCGGGACGCCACACCGTGCGGGTCCGGGCGACCGAGAAGAACGGACCAATCCAGACGCCAGACCGCACCGAACCCTTCCCGAGCGGCGCTACCGGCCAACACCAGATCGTGGTGATCGTCCGGTGACACCCCCAGCGAACCCCCTCCGCTCGACCAGTCCCCAGCAATCCCCATCCCACAACCATCACCAACCAGGAGATCCCGTGAACCCCTCCCCCCGCACCCACCGCAAGGGCCGCCCCTGGCGGACCCGCTCGATCGTCGCCGGCATCGCCCTGTTGTCGCTCACCGCAGCCGCTTGCGGCGACGACGAGAGCGATTCGGCGATGACCGAGTCACCCGCCGCCACCGAGGCACCGGTGATGACCGAGGCGCCCGACATGACCGAGGCTCCCGGCACCACGATGGCCGACGCGATGATGGGCACCCAGTTCGGCCCCGCCTGTGAGGCCGTTCCGGCCGACGGCGAGGGCAGCTTCGGCGGCATGGCCGACGACCCCGCCGCCACCGCCGCCAGCAACAACCCCCTGCTGTCCACCCTGGTGACCGCCGTGAGCGAGGCCGGTCTCGTCGACACGCTCAACGGTGAGGGCCCGTTCACCATCTTCGCCCCCACCAACGACGCCTTCGCGGCCATCCCGGCCGATCAGCTCGAAGCGATCCTTGCCGACAAGGACCTGCTCACCTCGATCCTCACCTACCACGTGGTGGCCGGCGAGTCGCTCGACGCCGCAGGGTTGGGCGAGACAGGCATGGCCGCGACCGTGAACGGTGCCGACCTCGAGTTCGGTGCCGACGGCACCACCGTGAACGACGTCGACGTGGTGTGCTCCGACGTGAGCACGGCCAACGCGACCGTCCACATCATCGACGAGGTGCTCCTCCCGCCGGACATGATGACCGAGTCCGCCGGTGGGTCGAGCGGTGAGGCGATGGCCATGGCCCCGTCGGGTCCCGCGTGCGCCAGCGTCCCGATGGACGGTGAGGGCAGCTTCGACGGCATGGCCGACGACCTCGCCGCCACCGCCGCCAGCAACAACCCGGTGCTGTCCACGCTCGTGAGCGCCGTGAGCGCCGCCGGTCTCGTCGACACGCTCAACGGTGAGGGCCCGTTCACCATCTTCGCCCCCACCAACGACGCCTTCGCGGCCATCCCGGCCGCCGACCTCGAGGCCGTGCTCGCCGACACCGACCTGCTCACCTCGATCCTCACCTACCACGTCGTGGGCGGCGAGTCGCTGAGCTCGGCCGACCTGATCGAGCTCGGCTCGGTCACGACCGTCAACGGCGCCGACCTGGAGATCACCGACGACAACGGCACCCTCATGGTGAACGGCGTCCCGTCGGTGTGCATGGACGTGCCCACGGCCAACGCAACGGTCCACATCATCGGCAGCGTGCTGATGCCGTGACCCGCAGCTGAGACCAGCTGACACACACCGCGACATCCGGGGGGCGGACCCCCGGAATGGGCACGGGTTCCCGCACGGCTCCGCGGGATCCGGTGCACGAGGCCGACCGGCTCTTCAGCCGGTCGGCCTCGGCGCGTCCGGGCGCATCCCCCACCGGTCCCCCGGCGTCCCGCGGCCGTGTCGTCGCTCGCTACGGTGACGGCGTGCACACCTCCGACATCGAGTACCACCACGACGGCAAGCGCTACGTCGGCCACCTGGCCCTGCCCGACGGCGATGCACCGGCACCCGCCGTGCTCGTCTGCCACGAGGGTCCCGGCCTCGACGAACACGCCAAGGGCATGGCCGTCCGCCTCGCCGACCTCGGGTTCGTCGCGTTCGCGCTCGACTACCACGGCGACGGCCAGCCGGTGGAACTCACGCAGCTCCGCGAGCGGCTCGGGCCGCTGCGCGACTCTCCCGAGCTCACCCGTGCGCTCGGGCTCGCCGGGCTCCAGGTCCTGCTCGCCCAGCCCCGCGTCGACCCCGCCCGCGTCGCCGCCATCGGCTTCTGCTTCGGCGGCACGATGGCGCTCGAACTCGCCAGGGCCGGCACCGATCTGGCCGCCGTCGTCGGCTTCCACAGCGGCCTCGGCACCTCTCGTCCCCAGGACGCCTCGGCGATCACCGCCACCGTGCTGGTGTGCATCGGCGCCGACGACCCGATGATCCCCGCCGAGCAGCGTGCCGAGTTCGAACAGGAGATGCGCGCCGGCGGCGTCGATTGGCGGATGCACCTCCACGGCGGTGCGGTCCACAGCTTCACCAACCCGAACGCCGGCCGAATGGGTAACCCTGCGGTCGCCTACCACGAGCTCACCGCCACCCGCTCGTGGCGCGCCATGCTCGACCTGTTCGACGAGGTCATGCCTCGGTGACCTGGCCCGTCATCGAACCGGCCGCCCTGCCGGCACCTCCGTCCGACGAGCGTCTGGTGCTGGCGCCGCTCGCACCCGAGCACAACGAGCGCGATCACGCGGCGTGGATGTCGAGCATCGACCACATCCGGGCCACACCGGGCTTCGCCGATGGCGACTGGGGCAGCGACAGCTGGCCGTACGCGATGCCGCTCGAGCAGAACCTCGGTGACCTGGAGATGCACTGGCGCGAGTTCGAACGGGGCGAGGCCTACGCCTACACCGTGCTCGACCCCGTCACCGACGACGTGATCGGCTGCGTCTATGTCGATCCCGACCACAGCGGGACCGCTGACGTGATGGTTCGCTCGTGGGTGCGAGCGTCACACGCCGGGCTCGACGACCGCCTCGCTGCCACCGTCGATCGGTGGCTCCGCACCAGCTGGCCCGTCGACAGCGTCCGCTGGCCGGGCCGCACGATCACGCGCTGATCGAGACACCACCGAGACCGACCAGCCGGGCCGCGAAGGCGTCCACCGCGGCTGCGTCGTCACCGACGAGCGACACGACCCAACGACCGAGCACCACTGCATCACCCGCGCCAGCGGCGACCACCTCGCTGCGAGCAGCGGCCGCGGCCGTGTCCCGCCACGCCCGCGTCGAGTATTCGCGGATCACCACATCGAAGGTGGGCACCCCGTCGGCGCAACCGGCCGGATTGAGTGGCACACGGAACCCGAACACGAACCCGTTCGCCCGCTCCTCGGCCAGCGACGCAACGGCGCACATGCCGTACTGGCCGTCGGCGATCGTGTCGAAGATCTCGGCATACCGGCGTGGCTCGTACACAGCGGCGATCGACGGATCCTCTGCGCCGCCGTCGACGACGATCGTGGCGTCGTAGGGCCACGCGCACCCCGACTCCAACAGGCCGTCTGCGGCCAGCGGGTCGAACATCATCATCGTGTGGTGGTACTCCTCGGCGTCGCAGCCGGCGAGGACGTCACCGCCCCCATGATCGGCATGAAGCCCGGTCGCATCGTCGGCAACGGCGCCCTCGCTCGTGCCGTCGCCACCGCGCAGCGCCCATACGCCGAACGCTCCGGCGGCAGCGAGGCAGACGGCAACGACACCGATGGTGACGGCGAGGCCGCGGCGATCGGGTGCAGCGACCGAGGCACCCCCGTGCGTTTCGGGGTCGAGCGTGGACTCGGTGTCGAGGGGTGGCGAGGTCGGGGACACGATGTGGACAGTTTCCCACGACGCACTCCGTGAGCGGTGTCACCGGTCAAGGAGGTCACCGGGGTTCTTGACCCGATCTTGACCCCCGGACCTGGCGTGGCACTCCGGACGACCGGACAGTGAGGATCACTATGCGTATCGAAGGCATCTCCGAAGGGTCGGCGTCCCAGCTGACCGGTCATGCGTTCGAACAGCACGTACCCGTTCGGACGGCTCCGACCCAGCGGGTGACCGGTGCTGCTTCGAGCGCTCCCAGTACCGACACCCCGGCGGACGCCGTCATCGACGTCCACGACAGTGCGGCACTTCCCGGCGCGCGCCAGGAGGTCGAATTCAAACTCCCCTACCGCGTCGTGCCGGTCGGCAGCGAGCAGAAGGGCGTCATCGATCGGAACGGTGACGGGCGGATCAATCTCAGCGATCTCCCGTTCGACTACTTCCAGATCGCGCGCCAGTCGAGCCGCAAGCCGATCATCCAGCCGTCGACCGACGTCCCGTTCTGATCGTCCTGTCGGACGATCGCCCGTCCGACGACCGAACTGCGACGGGACCAGGGTGAACCGCGCGTCGGTCGAGGCCCGGCGCTGCCGTGCGACGACCACCGACCGACGACGTCCCATCGGAGGAGACCTCGCGGCGGCGATCGGCTGTGCCAGAGTCAATGCCGATGGCTGCACCCGACGCCGCTCCCACGCCCGGCAACCCGTCTGCCGACGATCACCTGGCCCCCGGGGAGCGCCGGCCCGATCCGCCGGTGGGGTTGATCGATTCGATCCCTCATCCCGTGAGCATCTGGATGTCCATCCGCGACGCCGACGGCGAGATCGTCGACTTCAGGTGCGAGGCCACCAACCACGGCGCCGAGCGCTACATCGCCGGCCGGCTCGGCGATGCGACCTCCATGCTCGGCCGCCGGTACCTCGAGGTCTTCGACGACGACCTCGGCCGATCGCTGTTCCCCCGGTTCCGCGACGTCGTCGAGCGTGGCGAGCTGTTCACGCTGGAGGCCGAGGCGATCAACTACCCGGGCCTCTGGTTCGAGAACCAGGCCGCCAAACACGGTGACGGGTTCGTCAACATGATGCGCAACATCACCGAGCGGCGGACGATGACCATCGCCCTCGAAGAGAGCGAACGGCGGCTCCGCGACGCCGAGCGCAAGGCCAAGGAGAGCGAGCGTCGGTACCGGATGATGGCCGACCACGCCGGCGACGTGGTGATCGCGGCTCGCCACGGTGTGGTCGAGTGGTCGACGCCGTCGATCGAACGGATGCTGGGGTGGACCGTCGACGACGTCATCGGCAGGACCGCGCTCGAGTTCGTCCACCCCGACGACGCCGGCGGGGCCGAATCGGCCGCGTGGAGCGCCCGACACTCGACTCGTCTGCGGGTCCGGCTCCTCCGCAAGGACGGGCGGTTCCAATGGGCCGATCTGCTCGGCCGCATCGCCGGTCCCGACGACGAACCGACCCACCCGCTCGTGATCACCGTCGTCGACGCCCAGGCGGAGATGGAGGCCCGCGTCGCGCTCGAACGGGCCGAGGCCGAACGCCAGCGACTCGACGAACGCGTCCGCGAAGCGGCACGTCTCGAGAGTCTTTCGCAGCTGGCGGGTGGCATCGCCCACGACTTCAACAACCTGTTGGTCGGTGTGCTCGGCAACGCCGAACTCGCCCTGCAGGACCTGCCGCCGTCGTCACCGGTGCGCAGCAGGCTCGTCTCGTTGTCGGCGGCCGCGCAGCGAGCGGCAGAGCTCACCCGCCAGCTGCTCGACTTCACGGGCCGCCAGCCCCGCGACCGGGTCGCGCTCGACCTGTCGGCGGTGATCGCCGACACGGTCGATCTGGCGGCATCGATGATCTCGCGTGAGGTGAAGGTCACGATCGTCACGGCGCAGACCGCTCGGGGCGTACTCGGCGACAGGAGCCAGCTGCAGCAGGTGGTGATGAACCTCATCATGAACGCGAGCGAATCGGTCGATCAGCACACCGGCCAGGTGCAGGTCTCGTCGCATGCCACCGTGCTCGACGACGAGAATCCGCACCTCGGGCTCCCGGCAGGCGAGTACGTCGTGCTCGAGGTGAGCGACAACGGGCGCGGGATCGACTCGGATCACCAGCGCCGGATCTTCGACCCGTTCTTCACGACGCGCTCCGACGGTCGCGGTCTCGGGCTCGCCGTCGTCAGCGGCATCGTCCGCGCCCATCACGGCGCGGTGGAGGTGCACAGCCAGGTCAACGTCGGCACGACCTTCACCGTGTGGCTGCCGGCGGTCGACGCCCCCACACCTGCGCCTGCGGCCGGCACGGTCTTCCGGCTCCACCGTCAGCCGACCGTGATGGTGGTCGACGACGACGACCAGGTGCGCGACGTCACCGGCGACATCCTCCGCCGCGCCGGCTTCCAGGTGCTGCCGGTCGCCCGGGGGCGCGATGCGATCAGCCTGTTCGCCACGCGGCACGCGACGATCGACTGCGTCGTGCTGGATCTCACGATGCCCGACCTCACCGGCGACGAGGTGATGGTCGTGCTCCGGGCCGTCGAGCCGAGCATCCCGATCGTGCTGATCAGCGGGTACGTCACCAACGACTCGGTGCGAGGCGCGGCGACGCTGAAGGCCAGCGACTTCGTGCAGAAGCCGTTCCTGCCCGACACGCTCGTGGCGAGCGTGCGGCGCTCGTTGCGCCAGACCCCCTTCGATGGCTACGACGGGCCGTACGACGCGCTGAAAGCGTCGCGCGATTCCTCGTTGAACGACGCGTTCGACGCTGCCGTGGCCGGGTTCGACGAGGTCGACGACCCGCGCTGATCGGCCTCGCCGGCCGGGCCGGCCGGGCCGGGCCGCCATCAGGCGTCCGGGCCAGCGTCAGGCGTCCGGTTCGGCGTCGTTCTGGTCGAGCTCCCACACGTCGAGGTCACGCCGCCGGAACATCTCGCAGGCCCCGACCGAGACACTCGGTACCTCCCGGCGGACCACCTCGCGGACGAACGCGTGACTGCGACCGAGCGACCGTGCCGCCTCCGGCACCGTCACGAGCTCGCGGCGGAGATCCTGCACCAGACCGAAGAACCGCACGTCGAGCGCTGGCATGTCCATGCTCCTCTGTTCCAACGCGAGGGCCGGCTCAGACATCGTTTCGAGCAACGACCGCCACCGCACGGGGCAGGTCGGGATCTCGACCGGACGTCGAGCCACGGCTGCGGGACTGCGACCATCGCCAGGTCGCGAAGCAGATCGCACCGGTGAGGATCGGGAGGGCGAAGGTCAACACCCGGTAGGTGAGCACTGCGGCGATGACGGTGGACTCGGGACCACCGAACCGGACGAGCAGCGCCGCCAGGCCGATCTCGGTCACCCCGATGCCACCGGGGATCGGCGTCAGCGCCACGACGAGCCGCACGAGCCCATAGGCGATCACCACCTGCCACGTCGAGATGGTGGCGGCATCGATGCCGAACGCGCGAACGACGGCGATCGGCTTGAGCACCGAGCACGCCTGGTCCGCCACGGTCGTGGTGACGATCCTCCAACGGTGGAGCCGTACCAGCAGCCTCGCTTCGACTCTCGCCCGCTCGGTCACGTCGACAAGGTCGACCACCGGCACCCTCGCCCACCGACGGCCGAGCCGGTTCCACAGCCGCTGGGCCACACCGGCCAGCCGCGCTGCGGCCACCGGGTGACACAGCAGCACCCACCACAGCACCGCCGACGAGCTCAGCACGACGACCGCCACCACGACGACCACCACATGGATCCGCCGGTCGAGCACACCGCCGTCGGCCCCGAGCAGTCCGGCGACGGCGGTGGCGAGGGCGATCAGCCACAGCCGTGCCGCTGCCACCACGTTCAGCGCCACCAGGCTCACCCCGATCGAGGTGTCGGAGATGCCCCAGCTGCGCATCATCGCGATGCGAACACCCGTGGCGACCGGGCCGCTGCCCACGACGGTGTTGTTCGCCGCCGTCACGGACTGCTGGAGCAGGATCGCCCGGCGGACGCTCAGCTGGGGTGTGACGGCGCTGGTGAACAGCCCTTCCACCGCAACCCCGACGGCCATGAGTGCGCACAGCCCGAGGATCCACGACGCCTCGAGCCGGCCGAACTCGCCCGACGCTGCCACGAGATCGTCTCGGTGCACGACGATCGCGCCGACGAGGAGGACGAGGATCGCGGCGCTGAGCAGTCGTCGGACACGTTCCACCGCCCCACCCCACCATGGACCCGGAAGCCGTGCCCGATCGCGCCACGCATGTCACAGGCCCCGCCGGCGTCGGGCCGACCGGCCGACGGGCCGACGTCACGGGAAGCGTGCGTCGGGAGCCCTAGGTTGTCGACGTGAGGTCGTGGACCCGGGACGCGTTGACGCACGAGACGATGGTTCGCCAAGGCCTGGCATCGCGCCGGTCGATGAGGGTGGCCGACATCGTGCACTCGGTGCTGGCACTCCAGGCCCAGGAACCGGCGGCACCGTATCTGGCGCTGTGGAATCGCATCGCCGACTTCGATCCAGGCGATCTCGATCGGGCGTGGGCCGACGGTGCGATCGTGAAGGCGTCGCTGTTCCGATTCACGTTGCACGCCGTCGCGGCCACCGACATTCCCTGGGCGAGGGCCGCCATGCAGAGCCGCGCCCGCGACGCCGGGTACCACGGCGTCCTCGACGAACACGGCCTCACCGCGGCACGGGTCGACGAGCTCCGTGCACGGCTGTCGACGGTGATGACGGAACCTCGGGCCAACACCGCCATGGAACAGTTGCTCGCCGAGCTCGTCCCCGACACGGGTGATCCGGCCCGACTGTGGTCCGCGCTGCGCATCGTCGGCGCCTTCCGCCACGCGCCGACGACCGGCCCGTGGTCGTTCGGACCACGTCCGGCCTTCCTGCCCTGCACGGTCGCCGACGACGACGAACCAGCGGCGATCGCAACGCTCGTGCGTCGCTACCTCACCGCGTTCGGGCCGGCGACGATCGCCGACATGGCGCAGTTCACGATCCTCAAACGGTCGACGATCCGCGAGGTCGTCGAATCGATGGCCGACCTCGTCCCCGTCGCCGGCCCGGACGGATCGCAGCTCCTCGACGTGGACGCTGCAGCGCCCCGGTCGGATGTGGACATGGGGTCGCTCCCGCCGCGGCTGCTCGGGATGTGGGACAGCGTGCTGCTCGCGTACGACGACCGCGCTCGGGTCATCCCCGACGAGCACCGCCAGCACGTGATCCGGCGAAACGGTGACACGCTGCCCACCGTCCTGGTCGACGGTCTCGTCCGCGGTGTCTGGCGTGCCTCGGCCGATGCGATCGAGGTGCGAGCCCTCGAACCGCTGGACGACGCGGTCCTCGAAGCCCTGGACCACGAGGCGCGCGACCTGCGCCGCTTCCTCGCCGACCGGGAACCCACCGTGTTCTCCCGTTTCGGACGGTGGTGGGATCGCCTGCCGGCCGGCCCCACGATCACGATCGGGTCCTGACCCGCCCGCCGTCGCGCGAGTCGCCGGGAGCGACGACGCGGCCACCGGAGACACGAGAGCGCTCGACCCTCGAGGTCATCAGGATCTCGGGCGGATTGCGGTTGCAGAGAACGAAAACCGGCCGAGATAACGAGCTGGCCGACGAGTCCGAACCAGCGCACGGTCGCTCGATCGTGACGCGCACCAGCAACCGTGCGCAGCTGCACCTGGAGCATCGGACCCGGACGGCGCGCCCGGGGTGTCCAGCACTCGTTCCGTACGATGTGCCGGTGCGTCGATTCGATCTGGTGATCTTCGATTGCGACGGGGTGCTCGTCGACAGTGAACGGCTGATCGTCGGGCTCGAAGCGGAGATCTTCCGCGAGCGGGGCTGGCCGCTGACCGAGGACGACATCATCCGCGAGTTCGTCGGGTTGTCCGACAGCGCGATGCGTGCGCGACTGTCCGAGCTGGTCGGTGAGGAGCTCGCCGACGACTGGGACGCCGAGTACACGGACCGCTATCGGCGCACGCTCGCCGAGAACGTCGAGGCCGTCGCCGGTGTCGCAGCGGCGATCGACATCATCGAACGAGCAGGTCTGGCCACGTGCGTCGCGTCCAGCGGCAGTCATCACAAGATGGCACTCACCCTCGGCACGACCGGCCTGCTCAGCCGGTTCGAAGGCAGGATCTTCAGCTCCACCGACCCCGAGGTCGAGCGAGGCAAACCCGCGCCTGACCTGTTCCTGCACGCGGCAGCTCGCATCGGCGTCGCCCCTGACCGGTGCGCAGTCGTCGAGGACAGCCCGTTCGGTCTGATCGCTGCGCTCGACGCCGGCATGAGCGCCTTCGGCTTCGCCGGCGGTGTCACGCCCACCCACCGGCTCGCGATCCGAGGCGTGACCATCTTCGATTCGATGACCGATCTCCCGCCCCTCGTCACGAGCACCTGAGCGTCCACACCTCCTGCGGAACACAGGTGAGGGCCACCGTGCCCCACGCCCGGACAGCCGCCGGGCAGAGGAACCAGCGGCGTGAATTCGCCCGTGACGCCGACGAGCGCCGTCAGATCTCGGCCGGATTGCGGTTGCAGAGAACGGAAAACCGGCCGAGGTACGAGCTGGCCGACGCGTCCGAACCAGCGCCACCTCGCTCGATCGGTGCGCGAACTCAGCAGCCGCTCCCCTCTCCGCCGGGACCGTGGGTCCGTCTACTGTCGGCGTCCATGAGAGCTGTCGTATGTCGGACGTTCGGGCCTGCTGAGGCCCTGGTCGTGGAAGAGATGGATGATCCGATCGCCGGTGACGGCCAGTTGCTGGTCGAGGTGAAGGCCGCGGCGGTCACCTTCCCCGACACCCTGATGCTGGAGGACAAGTACCAGTACCACCCGACGCCGCCGTACATCCCGGGCGGCGAGGCCGCCGGCATCGTCGCGGCCGTCGGCGACGGCGTGTCCGGCTGGTCGGTCGGTGACCGCGTCGTCGGCGGGTTCGGCACGACCGGCGCCTACGCCGAGCTGATGTCGATCCCCGCCGCCGCTGCCCGTCGGCTCCCCGACTCGGTCGACTTCGCCGTCGCCGCCGGGCTGAACTACGCGTACGGCACCACGCTCTACGCCCTGAAGCACCGGGCGAGCATCCAGCCGGGCGAGTCGTTGCTCGTGCTCGGTGCCGGCGGCGCACTCGGCGTGTCCGCCGTGGAGATCGGCAAGCTCATGGGCGCACGGGTGATCGCCGCGGCCTCGACCGAGGAGAAGCTCGACCTGTGCCGTGAGCGAGGCGCGGACGAGACCATCAACTACGCCACCGAGAACCTCAAGGACCGCGCCAAAGAGCTGACGAACGGTCGCGGCGTCGACGTCGTCTACGACGCGGTGGGCGGCGACAAGGCCGAGCAGGCGTTGCGGGCGATCGGGTGGGAGGGCCGGTTCCTCGTGATCGGGTTCGCCGGTGGCATCCCGTCGATCCCGCTCAACCTGACTCTGCTCAAGAGCTGCCAGATCGTCGGCGTCTTCTACGGCGCGATGACCGCCCGCCAACCGGAGCTGAACGCCGAGATCAGCAGCGAACTGATCCGTCTGGTCGCGTCCGGCGAGCTCCGACCCCACGTGTCGGCCCGCTACCCGCTCGAGCGGGCCGGCGAAGCGCTCCGTTCGCTGACGGACCGCACCGCGATCGGCAAGGTCGTCATCACCCCCTGAGCTGACAACCTGCCGTGCCGGCGATCCGGACCATCACCGCGGCGCGAACGCGCTCAGGACCGGGCCCCAGCGAGCAACCTCGTCCGGACCGGTGAGGCCGGCCGGGGCGACGAACACCGTCGACACACCCTGCTCGACCATGCGCTCGTATCGGGCGATCAGATCGACAGCCGTCCCCGCGCCACGCGTGCGGGCGAAGTTCTCGGCCGACGTACGGCCACGCACACGCTCCACCAGCGTCGCGGCGTGCTCGCGGTCGGTGCCGAGCACCGGTACGTCGAGCACCGTGACCGGCTTGCCTGCCATCGCGAGGCACGCCTGGTCGACGAATGCAGGTGGCACGTTGCATGCGTCGCCGAGCCGAGCAGCAACCTCCAGCAGACGCCGGCCGCGCCCACCGACGATGATCGGGAGGGCGCCCTGCGGACGCGGGTAGCAGGTCGTCTCCGGCAACGCGACGAGATCTCCGTCGTACGCCTTCGTGCCCGGCGCCCACAGCGCGCGCATCGTCTCGATGCACCGTTCGAGATCGGCGACACGCTGCGAACCGGACGGGAACGGCATGCCGAATGCGGCATGCTCACGTTCCCACCATCCCGCGCCGACACCGCAGAACGCCCGCCCGCCCGTCAGCACATCGAGGGTGGCCGCCTGCTTCGCGAGCCGCCCGGCGAGATGTGCGGAGGCGGGACTGACGAGCGTGCCGAGCCGCAACGAGGTGGGCAGCCCCGCGAGCAATCCGAGGGTCACCCACGGTTCGGGGATCGGATCCCATGCCCGGCCGACCTGTGGGATCTGGATCAGGTGGTCCATCAGCGCCAGCCCGCTGAACCCGGCAGCCGCTGCCGCCTCGGCGACCGACCGCAGCCATCCCGCGGGATCGTCACCCCACGTGAACCGCGACAGCTGCAACACGAAGTCGAGACGCGGTGGAGCGTCGGCCGGCGCCGGACCGTCGACCGGCACGGACGTAGCCGACGATGCCGCAGATGCCACAGGTGCCGCATTCGTCGTGACGCTGATGACGCGGTCCCAGCCCTCTGCCGCCAACTCGGCGTGCACGTCGCGCATCCGACGCAGCTGCGACGCGAGGGCAGGCGCAGGCACCGGCACCGCACGCTCGCGGTTGCGTGCACGACACAGGGCGGGGTCGGTGTCGAACACCACCGCGAGCGCCGTCAGCCCAACCCGTTGCGCCTGGTCGAGCACGAGGCGACGTCGAGTTGGGTCGAGCCCGAGCGTGTCGACCACGGTCGTCAGCCGACGCGACGTCCGCGCTGCCACGATCAGGTCGAGTGCGGCGAACGCATCGTCGCTCGCCCCGAGATCGTGCGGGCCCGACCCGACGATGCCGCGCAGATCATCCGACGACACGATCTCACTCGCCCGGAAACGCTCACCGGCCCACGTCGACTTCCCCGCCCCCGACGCACCGACGAGCATCACCAGCACGGCCTCGTCGAGCCCGAACACGGCGGCCTGCCCATCCACCTCCGGATCGTCCCACACGCGCGGACGAGACGGCGACGTCGCCCCTTCCACGGCGATCACGTCTTGCCATGCCTGTCAGGATGGTGACATGACCGAACTTGGAGTCGACCCCCGTACGGACCGAGCGCGTACTCCGTGGTACCTCGAAGGGAACTTCGGTCCCGTCTTCGACGAGCTCACCGACGTCAATCTGCGCGTCACGGGTTCCATCCCGCCGTCCCTGTCGGGCCGCTACCTGCGCACCGGATCCAATCCGCCCTCGGGGATGTCGAGTCACTGGTTCGCCGGTGACGGGATGGTGCACGGTGTCCGCATCGACGCCGGCAAGGCCGTCTGGTATCGCAATCGGTACGTGCAGACCACCAAGTTCACCAGGGGACTCGATGCGGCCGACCCGAACGTGTTCCTCGACCCGACAGCCAGCTCGGCGAACACGAGTGTGCTCGCCCATGCCGGACGGATCTGGGCGCTCGAAGAGCTCCATCTTCCCTACGAACTGAGCCCCGAACTCGACACGATCGGCAGTGACGACTTCGGCGGCAAGCTGACGACGGCGTTCACCGCACACCCGAAGCTGTGCCCCCAGACCGGAGAGCTGCACTTCTTCGGCTACTCCCCGTTGCCGCCCTTCCTGACGTATCACGTGCTCGATGCCGCAGGAGCGCTCGTGCATTCGGCCGAGATCGCCGTGCCGAAGGGCACGATGATGCACGACTTCATGATCACCCGCGACCACGCCATCTTCATGGACCTGCCGATCGTGTTCGATCTGTCGAACTTGGAGTCGCCGATCGGGTGGGACGACACCTACGGCGCCCGCATCGGCATCATGCCTCGCATGGGTACGAACGCGGACATCCGCTGGTTCGAGATCGACCCGTGCTACGTGTTCCACCCCCTCAACGCCTACGTGGAGAACGACGTCGTGGTCTGCGACGTCGGTCGTCACGCGTCGATGTCGATGGAACCAGAGGTGTGGACTCCACCCGCGCACCTGCACCGTTGGACGTTCGACTTGTCGTCGGGCGCCGTCGGCGAACAGCGGATCGACGACAAGACGCATGCCTTCTCGCGCGTCGATGATCGGGTCGTCGGCCTTCCCCATCGATACGGCTGGGGCGTGAGCCACCGCGATGGCAGCGACACGACCCTTCGTGAACCGGGAGTTGTCGTGAAGTGGGATGTCGTCACCGGCACGCAGACCGCGTACGACCTCGGCCCCGACGCATTCCCGAGTGAGTTCGTCTTCGTGCAGGACGAGGATGCTGCTGGCGAAGACGAGGGTTGGGCGATCGGTTTCGTGTACCACGCGTCCTCGGACTCCTCCGACCTCGTCATCCTCGATGCATCGGCGCCCGGGAGCGATCCGGTCGCCCGGATCCATCTGCCACAACGTGTGCCGTTCGGCTTCCACGGCAGCTGGGTCGACGACTCGGCCCTCCCCACCTGACGACCGACCTCCGGCCCGCGCCGACGGGGGTGACGGGTCGACCCGTCACAGCGCGTCACGACCCGGCACGACACCGACCCAGCTTCCGCGAGCGCTGACCGCCCCAGACCGCCACGTCGTGGACGCCTGGCACCTCGATCACCGAGGCCACAAGGATCTCGGCCGGTCTTCTGTTGCAGGGAACCGAAAACCGGCCGAGATCTCGGTTGGACGACGCGCCCCAGCCAGCGCTCGGTCGCTCGATCCGGTGCGAGCACCGCACCCGAGCTCTCTGTGTCGGGTTGCGGTCGCTGTACGACCACAACCCGACACAGAAACCAAGGCCGACGCTCCGCCACCTACCGCCGGCTCAGCGGCGTGGTCGTGCCGCGTACTGTCGCGGCTGTGTCACGAGTCGACGGCGGCTACGAGGGGGACCGGCAGTTCCTGCGCAGTCTCATCGACTGCGTCCGCGACCAGACGTCGTTGTCGCACCTGCTCGCCCCGATCGCGGATCTCGACTCGATCCGGGCGCAGCTCGAACAGTTGGGCGACAGCGAGGTCGAGATCGAGTCACTGGAAGGCAACGAACTTCGAACCGACGCTGTCGTCGTCGCCGAAGCTGTCGTGGCACGGATCGTGTTCGCGCGCGACATCGATGGCCTGCTCACCTGGCTGCATGCCTACGTGAAGCCGCCCTTCTTCGATGGGGTCGATGGCGGGCGGATCATCGTCGTGAACGGACCATCCGGAGCAGGGAAGTCGACGCTGATGACTGCGCTGCAATCCCACGCCTCGTTCCCGCTCGTGGTGCTCGACGAACCGGAACACATCGGGACGGTGCAACCTGGCTACCTGATCTGGCGGGACACAGCACCGGCGCTGCATCGCGGCTATCTGGCTTCGATCCGGGCGCTCACAAGCACCGGCAACCACGTCGCCCTGTCGGCCGCAGGCCACCCGCACGACGAGATCTCCGCAGCGTTCAAGGGCCTGCCGATCATCCGGATCGGGATGCACTGCGACATCAGCGTGCTCATGGAGCGCGAACAGCGCACGGGCCGATGGGCCGGGATCGCTGCCCAGTCGCTCGACGTGCACGACGGCTGGACCTACGACCTCGAGTTCGACACGACGCACGGCCCCGACTCTGCGGAACTCGCTGCTCAAGTCCTACTCGTGATCACCTCGCAGCCCGACCAACCGCCATCCGACCCGTCGATCACACGGGAAGTGGAGCGCATGAACCCACCGCGAGCCTCAGTCGTCGAAGCCGACGAAGACGGTGGCTTCAGCCACTGACTTGCGTTCGGAGATCACCGCGTTCGCCGGGAATGTCTCGTCCGGCCAGCCCAGAGCGACGCTCTTCATGATCACCTGGTCGTCGGCGATCCCGGCGTGCTCGCGCACGACGGGCGATTGCATGATGCCCTGGCTGTTGATCACCGCACCCAGCCCGCGCGACCAAGCGGCGTTGACCAGTGCGGTGGTCACGGCGCCGCAGTCGAACGGTGCGTCGTCGCTGCCGTCGAGCACGCGGTCGTAGGTGACGATCACGCAGACCGGCGCATCGAATTGCCGGAAGCCGCGCAACACCCAGTCCTGGCGACCCTGCTTGTCCTCGCGGGCGATCCCCATCGCGCCGAAGAGTTGCTTCGCAACGGCCACCTGTCGGTCGCGGTGCTGCCCGGTGAATGCCTCGCCGAAGCGGAACTCACGCGACTGCGGCACGCCTGCCAGATTTCGTTCGGTGTTGCCGGCTCGGATGCGATCCAGGGGCTCGCCGGTGATGACGTAGAAGTTCCACGGCTGCGTGTTCATCGACGACGGGGCGCGCATGGCCAGCGCGATGATCTCCTCGATCAGGGCCCGAGGGACGGGGTCGGGCTTGTAGCCGCGGATGCTCCGTCGACCGAGGATGACGTCGTCGTACGACATCGCGAACTCCTTCGGATTGGGCATGGATGATCCTCTCGGATTGATGGTCGGCTTCGGCGTGCGGTCACGACCGAACGGATCGCCAAGTGTGACCGACACCGCCGCCGGGCTGATCACCGGCCGATCTCCGACGGTGCTGGCCACGCAGAACTCCAGACCACCGTCGCTTCTCGCTCCACCCAGCACAGCCCATCAGCGCTGCCCCCTACCGCCGGCGGGTGTGACCGGTCGAGTCGACGATCGATCAGCCGATCCAATAGCGCCGTTTGCGTGGACCACCCTCTGGGTTGTCGACGATGTTCTCGAGAACGCCACCGCATCGAGTGATCACGCGCGCCGATGCTTCGTTGTCCTCGTCACACGTCACGAGGACACTGCCGACGTCGTACGACCGAGCGACGACCAGGCTCTGCGTCAGGATCTCGGTGGCGAAACCTCGCCGACGAAACTGCGCAAGCACGGCATAGCCGATGTGGCCTCCCGCCGCGAGCAGGAAGTCGTTCAACCCGTGACGGATCGATGTCCTCCCGACGAGCTCGTCCCCGACGAACGCGAGTAGGAACGTCGCCGGCACCCACGGCTCAGGAAGATGCGTCGCTCGTCGCACGAGATCCAGTTGCTCGACGTAGTCCGACCACGAGGTGTCAGGCCTGAGGCCGATGGCGAAGTCGAAGTCCTCGACGCCGAGCTCTCGATGGGCAGAACGGACGAGTGGTTCGTCCGACAGTCGAACCGGGCGCAGACGGAGATCGGAAGGGCTCACTCGTGCACCATGCCAGATCCACAGCCGCCACTGGGTCCCGCCACGTCGAGCGGTCCGAAATCCGGACCGATCGACGATCGGGACAGGAGATCGCCTCGGCCGAAAACGAGATCAGCGGCCCTTTCGGGGCCGCTGATCTGCACCTTCTTCGAGCGGATGACGAGATTCGAACTCGCGACCCTCACCTTGGCAAGGCGATGGCCAACGTCCAGGATGTCCGTGAGCTGGTGTTTCGTGTGCTGGGGTTGTCCGTAGAGCCCAGGAATTGCAGGGTTTCCGTATGGATTGCAGAGCGCGATCTACTCTCGCCAGCCCATCAGACCGCGTCACATCCAACGGGTACGCTCCAACCATGGTTCGCACGTTGGATCTCACTCCGTGGGCCGGGCGCTGGGTCGCAGTCGACTCCGCAGATCACGTGCGCTGCGATGCGCCGACATTGACCGAACTCCTCGACGCGTTGGCCACCGCCGGTCTCGGTGACGTCGAAGTGATGCGCGCCCCAGCGCCCGACGAGCCGGTGGTCTACGGGCTTGGCTGACGCCTGGCACTACAACTACACCGATTTCGGAGAAGGCCACGGTCGAAGCCCACAGCCCGTGCTGCGAGCTGTCGTCGGCATCGCCACCCCCGGAGCACCGAGCAGGTTCGCGGCGATCATCGATACCGGTGGACCGATCACCGTCGTCGCGTCGGAAGTGCTCCGGTCCGGCGGCGACCCGGTCGAACGCAACGAGAGCATGCTGCTCCGCCTCGGCGGCTCCACCAACGACGTCGCGCTGTACAACCTCACCCTCGAAGTCCGCCCGCCGGCGGGCGCTCCAGGTGCGAGCCCGATCTCGTGGCGCAGCATCGTTGCGGTGCTCGATCCCTGGCCGCACCACGGCACCGCCGTGATCCTCGGACAGACCGGCTTCCTCGACACCTTCACCGTGACCTTCGGCCCCGACGGCTTCGTCCTCGAACCAGCATCAGCCTTCAGACAGCGATTCCCACGGTGAGCGATCCTCGAGACCGGGCGATCGGGGCTCACGTCGGCCCGAACACCGATTCATAGTCGATCGGAGCAGGAGATCGCCTCGGCCGAAAACGAGATCAGCGGCCCCTTTCGGGGCCGCTGATCTGCACTTTCTTCGAGCGGATGACGAGATTCGAACTCGCGACCCTCACCTTGGCAAGGTGATGCTCTACCAGCTGAGCCACATCCGCAATGCGAGGTGAGATGATAGCAACCGATCGGCCGCAGCGGACAACGCGATCGACGGATCTTGTTCACGAAGTCCCCACCGCGACGGTGCGACGACCCCGCTCGGATCACGACACGGCATCGCTGAGCTGGGGCGATCAGCCTTCGACCGCCCGGGAAACTCAGCCGCGCTGGTCTGCCGGACGCAGGTCGATCCGCAGCACCAGGAAGCCGTCCTCCACCGTGCCCTCCGCGTCACCGATGATCGCGAAGTCCATGAAATCGGTGTTCGCCTGCGAGATGAACGCCTGCCGTTCCTCGCCCGCCACGGGCGGCAACGGCCGCTTGCGCACCGCAGCGGCACGCTCACGGAATCGGTTCAGCATCGCGTCGACATCGAGACCTTGGGCCATGGGCCACACCGTACCGGTGCAGCGGGACGCGACGCCGGACCGTGACGCTGGCAGTGGCCTCAGCAGGCCTCAGCGGCGTCGGCCGACGCAGTTCGTGGTCACTCGCCGGCGTTGGGCGCCACGTGACGGTCGGGCGACATCATCGCCTCGGGCTCGTCGTGCTCGTCCGCGTCCTCAGGCACCACGGGCGCAGGGGGCGCCGATGCGAATGCGTCGAAGCGGTCAGCCGTCGGCAGGTGCGGCGCCGGCAGCGCGGACGACTCCGGCAGCGACGGCACGGCCATCGCCACGGTGCCGTCGATGTCGTCGACACCGTCGGTCCCCTCGACCGGCGGCTCCGACGGCGCGGCGTCGATCGCGTCGACCCGATCGGCCGGATCGACCGCAGTGGCCGGCTCGGCCTCGATCGCCTCGACCACGGCCTCCGACTCGATCTCGAGCGCCTCGGGGTCGATCGACGGCTCGCGCAGATCGTCGAAGTTCGGCGGCACTTCGCGTGCCAGCACCGACAGATCGACCGGTTCCGGCTCCACGTAGAGGTTCATCGGTTCGGCACCCTCGGGCCGGAACTCCTCCAACAGACGGCGACGCTCCGACTCCGCGGCCGACACCCACTTCCGGTCGCCCATCACCTCGAGCGGCCCCAGCGCCGGCGACTCGGGGCGGGTCCCGCGCCACCACCAGATGGTCAGCAGCAGCAGCACGAGGCCGAGCAGCACGAGGCCGCCGGCCGCGGCGAACACCCTGAACGCCGCCTGCGACTCGGTGAGCTCGGCACCGAGCGAGCCGGCGCTGCCCCACGCTGCGGACCCAGCCGTCATGCAGCACCCACCGTTCTGGCGACGACGAAGTGCCGGTCAGGGGTGGCTCGGCAGAGGGACATCGCGACCATTCTCGCGCACAGGCCTGCTCCGACCGCGGTCACTCCCCCGCCGAACGTTCGACCGACGAGGAGCGAGCGACGGACGGAGGTGCGTGCCATGATTCCGCCGTGGAGTACGTCTGGCTCGCTCTTGCCGTCGCCGTCATGGCCGGCCTCGCCTGGGTGGGGTTCCGCATCGAACCGCACTGGGTGGCAAAGGACCACTCGCGGTTTCTCTGCAACGCCCAACTGATGACCGAACGAGGTGACCCGGTCGGCCGGTTCAAGGAGACGAAGATCCTCGTCGAGCCGAACGGCGAGCTCCTCGTCGACCAGCGGCGGCTGTTCAAGCGGAGCATGAGTGCCTGGCGGGTGGTGGGCGAGAGCGACTCCCCGCCGCGCAAACGCTCGGTGTTCGTGTTGCGCGGCCACGACCCCAAAGGCGTGCCGGCGATGCTCGCAGTGCGCCTGCCCGAGTCGAGCCCGATGGTGCCGAAGCTGCGCGAGTTCCTCACCCGCACCTGAGATCCGGGTGCGGGCCGGTCAGCCCTTGGCCACCTCGTCGATGAAACGACCGATCGGCGGGCCCACCTGGTCGAACTCGATCAGGAACGCATCGTGTCCGTGCGGCGAGTCGATCTCGACGTACTCAGCACGGCAGCCCTGCTCGACGAGCAGATCGCGGATCTGCCGCTGCTGGTACGACGGGTAGAGCATGTCGCTCCAGATCCCCATCGTGAGCGTCGGCACCTTCACCCGGGCCATCGCCGAGCGCAGACCACCGCGGCCGCGGCCCACGTCGTGGAGATCCATCGCCTTGCCGATGGCCAGGTAGCTGTTGGTGTCGAAGCGACGGATGAGCTTCTCGCCGTGATGGTCGAGATACCGCTCCACCTCGAACCGCTGCCACAGATCGAGGCGGCCGTTGAGCTCGCTGCCGTCGGCGAGCTCACGCCCGAACCGGTCGGTGAACACGTTGTCGCTGCGGAACGTCACCTGGGCGACCATCCGAGCGACGGCGAGACCCTCGGTCGGCCCTTCCCCCGGCTCGGCGTCGTAGTAGTCGCCGCCCCGCCAGTTCGGGTCGAGGCGGATCGCACGACGTCCGATCGCGCCCCACGCGATCTGTTGCGCCGTCGCCTGCGCGCACGTGGAGACGGGCACGATCGATCGCACGCGCTGCGGGAACGTGATCGCCCACTCCAGCACTTGCATGCCGCCCATCGAGCCGCCGATCACGGAGTGCCACACGTCGATCCCGAGGTGGTTCGCCAACCGGGCCTGTGCCCGCACCATGTCGCGTACGGTGACGACCGGGAAACGGCTGCCGTACGGCAGGGCGTCCACCGGGTGCGGCGATGCCGGCCCGGTGCTGCCCTGACAACCGCCGAGCACGTTCGAGCACACGATGAACCAGCGGTCGGTGTCGAGCGGCTTCCCTGGTCCGATCAGGTCGTCCCACCAGCCACCCGACGTGTGGCCGCGGCCGGCCGGGCCGGCGGCGTGGCTGTCGCCGGTCCAGGCGTGGCACACCAGGATCGCGTTGCTCGCTGTGGCGTCGAGGCGTCCCCATGTCTCGTAGGCGATGGTGACGTCGTGCAGCGCCACGCCGGTGTCGAGCGCGAACGGACGATCGTGTGGGAACGTGAAGAACTGGCGGTTGCCCTGTGGGTCGCCAGGGCGCCATGCGCCCGTGACCGGGAGTGCTGCCGTCATCGACCCGTCCTTTCGAGCTCGTTGCCTGATGTCGTTGCTCCATGTCGTTGGACATGCCGCCGACAGGTCGCCGCACGAGCGGAAGCTCTGTTGCCCCGGCCGTTGCCGGGACCACATCCCCACCGAGGTGGGAAGGCACCGTGGGGCTTCCTCCCCGGTTGCCGGATCACGTGCCGCAGGCGGACCTGCGGACCGGATCACTCGTGATGCGTGTCGGCGGTGATGTTAGCGGTGACCGTTCGGTCACCTCCCCCATTTGTCCACCATCGCGAGCATCGCCAGCACCACCAGTGCCGTGTCGATCACCGCGACGGAGATCACCCGACGGTCGAGCCGGGCGAGCAACGTTCGATCGTTCCGCTCGATCGCTTCGATCTGGCGCTCGCCGGTCGGCACGAAGTGTGCGACCCCGACGACACCACCGATCACCAGGACGGCCACCCCCACCCAGATGAATCCACTGTCCCAACCCCACTTCCCGTGCAGCACGAGCGAGACCCCGGTGACGCCGATCACGATGCCGGCCACGTTGTAGTAGCGACGGGCCATGAGGGTGGTCGCCCGCACCCATGCGAGTCGACCGTCGCCGTTCTGCTGGGCGTAGAAGCGGGCGAGGAACAGTTGCGTCAGATTCGCGCCGAGCCAGGCACCGACGCCGATGAGGTGAGCCGTGAGGAGCAGGGTCCGCATGAATGGATTGTATCACTATCCATTCATGCGTCGAACAGAACCAGCGCTCCGGTCAGCGGTAGCGCTGCTCGGTCTCGTAGTGCTCGGGCAGGCCGACCAGCCGTCCGAACGAGTCGAAGTCGCACAGGCGGTCGAGGTGACCGCGCAGGCTGCCGTCGTCGGTGAGCTGTTGCAGGCTCACCTGCACCGCCTTCACCATGCTGAACAGCAGCGACAACGGCGACACGATCAGCGTGAATCCGATCTCGGCCAACTCCGCCGGCGTGAGCAACGGCGTCTTGCCGGTCTCCACCATGTTCGCCACGAGGGTGATGCCAGGAAGCGCCGCAGCGATGCGCTCCATCTCCTCGATCGACTCCGGCGCTTCCACGAACAGTGCGTCGACGCCGGTGTCGCGGGCCATCTTCGCCCGCTCGATCGCCTCGTCGAGCCCGATCGCCGCGCGGGCGTCGGTGCGGGCCGTCACGTGGATCGACCCGCGGTGATCGCACGCGGCACGCAGCTTCGCCAACCAATCCTGACGTTCGATCACCTGCTTGCCCGCCATGTGCCCGCATCGCTTCGGCCACACCTGATCCTCCAGGAACATGCCCGATGCGCCGGCGTGCTCCCACAGCTCGACGGTACGGATCGTGTTGAGCGGATTGCCGTAGCCGGTGTCGGCGTCGACCACCACGTTCACCCCCGGGACCGCTCGGCACACGCGCCGGGCCACCTCGGCCATCTCGGTCTGGGTGAGCAGCCCGAAGTCCGGCACGCCCAGCAGCGTGCCGCTCACCGCATATCCCGACAGGAACACGGTGGCGAAGCCCGCCTCGGCAGCCAGCTTCGCCGTGATCGCGTCCCACACACCCGGCATGAGCACGCTCTCGCCGGCGGCGAGACGCGTGCGCAGGTCGGCTGCCGTCATTGGCCGATGCCCTGGGTGGCGCCGACGGTGTCGATGGCCACGCCCTTCAACCGCTTGTAGTCGACCTTGCCGTTCGGCGCGCGCCGGATCGAGTCGACGAGCACCAGGTTGCGCGGCGCCTTGTACGCGGCGAGGTGCTGCTTCACGTGAGCGCTCAGCTCCTCCAGCGTGGGGGTCTCCTTGCCCTCCTGGGGCTCGACGACCGCGCAGATGGTCTCGCCGAAACGCGGGTCGGGCAGACCGACGGCCACCGCGTCACGCACGCCCGGGTGGGTCTTCAGTGCCTCCTCGACCTCTTCGGGGAAGACCTTCTCGCCGCCGGTGTTGATGCACACCGAGCCACGCCCGAGCAACTTCAGGCTGCCGTCGGCGTTCACCTCGGCGAAGTCGCCCGGCACGCTCCAGCGGCGCCCTTCGTAGGTGCGGAACGTCTGGGCCGTCTTCGCCTCGTCCTTGTAGTAGCCGAGCGGGATGAAGCCGCCGACGGCCACGACGCCCTGATCGCCCGAACCGGGCTCCACCCGGCTGCCGTCGTCGGCGAACACCGCGCAGTTGGCACCGAGCGCGAACTTCGCCGTCTGCTCCGCGGCGCCGGCGGCGCTCACGCTGCCGCCCATGCCGACGGCCTCCGACGATCCGAACGAGTCGAACAGCAGCACCTGCGGGATGTGCTTGAGCAGACCGGCCTTGTTCTCCTGGCTCCACATCACGCCCGACGACACGACGAGCGCGAGGCTGGACGTGTCGAAACGGCCCGGGTCCTCCTCGAGCTGGTCGAGCATCGGGCCGGCGAAGGCCTGGCCGACGATGATCAGGTTGGTCACTTTGCGGGCCTCGATCGTGCGGAACAGCTCGGCCACGTCGAACTTGCGGTTGACGAGGGTGACGATGCACCCGCCGAGCGCCATTGCGTTGAGCGCCGAGAACTGCCCGGTGCCGTGCATCAGGGGCGCGGCGGTCAGCATCATCGCACCGGCCGGTGCGGCGAGCACCCGCTCCATCACCTCGGGGATGCCGCTCGCTGCCGGCACGCCCAACACTGCGTTGCCGCCGCCGCCGAGCACGTTGAAGAGGTCGTCCTGGCGCCACATCACGCCCTTGGGCATGCCGGTCGTACCACCCGTGTAGAGCAGCAGGAGGTCGTCGCCGCTGCGCGACCACGAGATCGACGGAGTCGCGCCCGAGGCGACCACGTTCTCGTAGGCCGATGCCCACGACGGGCCGCTGCCGGTCTCGTCGGACACCACGTACCACCGCTTCACCTTCGGCAGGCGCTCCTTCACGGCCTCCACCAACTCGGTGAAGCAGGCGTGGAAGACCACCGCCTCGGCGTCTGCGTTGTCGAACAGGTAGACGATCTCGTCGGCGCCGTAGCGGTAGTTGGTGTTCACCGGCGCCATCGACACCTTGAACGCCGCGGCCATGGTCTCCATGTACTCGGGGCCGTTGTAGAGGTAGATGGCGACCTTTGCGCCCTGGCCGATGCCGGCGGCCACGAAGTCGGCGGCGAGAGCGGCGGTGCGGCGCTCGAACTCGCCCCACGTGATCACCCGCTCACCCTGGATCTGACACGGGCGATCGGGCACGGCGGCCGCGACGGCCTCGTACAGGTCGGCGAAGTTCCAGTCGGTGGCTGGCGCGGTTGCGTCGGACATCGTTCCCCCAGGGCTCGCACCGGTCCCCCGACCGGCGTCGCCCCGACCGTAGTCAACCCCGGCGCGGTCGACGCAGGCGGATGGGCCCCTTCGCCGTCGACGGGTCGACGACCCTGCCGCCCTGAGTGATCTCGATCCGACCGTTCGCCACGAGCCGGCGAGCCGCGGCCCGGACCGGCTCCATCAGGTCGCGCCAGTCCTCACCGCCGACCGCACGAGCGGCTTCGGACGGGCAGATGGTCGCGTCCGCCGCGCGCGCATCGAGCAGCGACTCGATGGCGGCCTCGAGCCGGGCATCGGACTCGTTCGAGCGATGCCGACGACACCCGTCGCTGCAGTACCTCACCGACGCCCAGTCTCGGGCCCACTTCGCCCGCCACTCGATCGTGCGTCCGCACACCGCACAGGTCTTCGACGACCGGTCGCCCGAGCCGGCGACCGACCCCGTTCCGTTGCGTTGGCGACCCATGCCGCGAACGTACCGGCGCACTGACCGGTCCGACAGTCGGACTGAGCGAGCGGTCAGATCGGCTGACGCATCAGTGAGTAGACGCCGTCGGGCTCGCGCCGCCATGCTGCGGACATGTCCACGAGCTTCCTCACCCCCAAGGCGCGCGCCGCATCGGTCGAGACCATCGGCGCGACCTCGCCGATCTCCACCGCCATCGCCCCGATCGCGGCGGGCGAGACCGTGGGGGCCTTCGGCGGCACGATCGTCGACCGGTTCGCGTTCGGGGCTTTCGACGACGACCGCCAGCGGCGTGCGGTGCAGCTCGACGACGACCTGTTCCTCGTCGGCTCCGACCATGCCGAGCCCGTCGACCACGTCGGCCACTCCTGCGAGCCGAACTGCGGGATGAGCGGCGGCATGTTGCTGGTCGCGTTGCGCGACATCGCCCCGGGCGAGGCGCTCACCTACGACTTCGCGATGACCGACGGCGACGATTACGACTCGTTCGACTGCACCTGCGGCTCGCCGCTGTGTCGC
>CAUJET010000110.1 GCA_963169665.1 Actinomycetota bacterium
ACGCTGGTGGGGGCTGGGGGCGGGGTCGGCGGCCGTCACGCCCGGTGGGGACCTGCGGGGCGTGACGTCCAGGGGGTGCTTCGGCGATGACCCGCTGGCGGGAGGAGGTCAGTACCGGAGCACGGCGCCGACGTGACCGGCGTCGGCGAGATCTCCCGGGGGGACGACGACGGCTCGGCCACCCTTGCGCAGCACCGTCTCGATCAGTTCGTCGACGGCATCGTCGATGACGTCCGGGGCCCATGTGTCCTTGGCGAGCTCGAGTCGGCCGTCGAGCACCCGGGCGGCGACGGCGTAGTCCTCCTCGACGACGAGCAGCTCGACCCGGCCTTCATGGGCGAGTTCCCACACCTCGTCGAGGCCACCGGCGTAGCGGTGCTGGTCGCGTGCCGTGTCGAGGCTGCGCCGAGCGCGGTCGGCGTCGGCGCGGAGCCAGTCGACCACGAGCGGCCAGGCGAAGTGGTGCAGGTCGGCCCATCCGGTGCGGTCGTGGTTGCCCGGCACGGTGCCGACCGGCTGGAGCTCGTCGAGCTTCAGTAGTTCGCGGACCGATCGGTCGACGCCGGCGACCACCGTCGGCAGCGGGAAGTCACGGTTCACGGTCTGCACCGCATGGGTGACGGCCCGCGACCACTGGGCGAGGCTCTGGTCGTCCTCTCGCAGCAGGGGCCAGCTCCGGCTCCGTTCCTCGACGAGGCGCGTGCGGTCGCCGAGCAGCACCCGGGCCTTGCGGTCGCTCACCGTGACCACGCGGAACGTCGCCGTCCGGTTCGCGTCGGCGACCATGTCGCGGGTGGCGAAGGTGTCGTCGATGATCACGCGGTCGCGAACCGGGCGACCGAGGCGTACCACGGCCTGGTACTGCGGGGACACGCAGATCGCGACGGCGCGCGTCGGTCGTTCCGACGAGGCACGGGCGATCAGACCGATGACGGAGGAGACGATCTCGTGGCGCAACTCGTCGGCGACGTCGCCCTCGAGGCGGCGGTCGACGGTGTCGGCCAGGTGGGTCAGCGAGATGACGTCGTCCGGGTGCATGTCATCACCTCCTCGGGTGTTCTGGAGAATGGTCACGCTCGGGTAGCAGAACTGACGCTGGAGGTCGGCGAGCAGGGCTCGGTTCATGGGTGGTCTCCGTTCGTGTGGAGGGGCGGGACGGGGATCGGGACGTGCGCGGGCACGGCCGCGCTCGAGTCCGGGGTGCCGGTGGCGTTCGTGGAGGTTCGTGTCTCGAGCCAGCGCTGGGCGCGGGGGTGCAACGTCGCAAGCCCGATCAGGCCGGCGATTGCCACCGATACGCCGACGATGCGGAAGTCACCGACGAGTGCGACGACGACGGCGCCGCCGACGACCATCCCGAGTCCCGAAGCGATCAACGCCGTCCGACCGCTGCGCGACCCGGACACCTTCGACGCGGCCGAGGCTGCGGTGGCGGTCGTGCGGTCGAGCGCTCGTTCCGCCCAGGCGAACTCCGTGGCGAGGACGGCGAGGCCGACCACGATGACGAGCACGCCAGGGCCGGGGAGCGCCAGCATCGCGACACCGGCTCCGAGGATCGCGACGCCGAGCACCAGCACGGCGAGCCGTTTGGTGTTGCGACCGATCATGCGCAGCCAGTCGAGCGGCGAGTGCAGATCGAGGGGACGCCGCTGGACGGACGATCGACCGGTTGGGGGGACGGATGGGTGTTCGGGCACGCGGACCTCTCGACGTGATGTCGAAGGTCTCTCCCGCCCCGAGCCGCCGTGCGAGCACGACGCCAGGTTGGAGTGGCTGACCGAGTGGGCGACGGGCCCACTGTGATGACGGTCGAACCGGCGAACATCCCGCCGTCACCGGCCGACTGTTCGAGGGATACTCCCCTTCCGTGGGGAGGACTCTAACAGTAGAGGTGTGTTTCCGGCAACAGATTTTATTCGTCGTGTGCTGATCGGCCGTCAGTCGTCGAACCGGCGCGGGTCGATGGCGAGCAGACCGGCGTCCATGACGCGCTGTGTGAGCACCTTGCCGAGGTCGCGCACCGCGGCGCACGCATCTGCGCCGATGGCCGCCCACGGTGCGACGGCGAGGTCGTCGGTGCGAGCCTCGATCCGGTCGCGCTGGGTCCGTCCTGCGTCGGTGAACGAGCCGTCGGTCGTCACCAGGCCGCGCGCCGCCATCGACTCGACACCCGCTGCCCACTCGTCGTCGCTCCACGCCCGCGTGGCCTGCAGCGCGGCGCGCGGCACGTCGCCCGACGCGGCATGCGACACGAGCGCGTCCAGACCGGACAGGCCCTCGGTCACCAGCGCGGCGATGTGGCCGTCGCCCCGGAACTCGCGCAACAGGGTCTGGGCGTGCCACAGCACGAGATGGGGTTCGTCGGGCCAAGGGAGTGCTGCGTGGGCGGCGAACAGCGGGCGACCCTCCGGTCGCTCGCACGCGACGAGGGCTGCGCGCCGCAGGATCGCCGCGCCGTCGGCGAGCTCGGTCGAGTCGAGGAGTTCGGGGCCGAACGCCCTCCGCAGCGAGTCGTCGACCGCCGCGAGACGTGCGCCGAGCAGGGCGGCAGGTGTGGTGCGTTCCCACAGGCCGTCCATCGAGCGACGGACCAGCGCTGGGTGGAAGTTGTAGAAGGTGGCGATCACGACCTCGGCACTCACCGGACCCATCGCCGCGACACGCGACCCGAAGTAGCCGGACCGGTGGTGGTCGACGCCGACCGCTGCGTACCGGGGCGGCGCGTCGGGCGTGAAGTAGATCATTCCGTGCACGGCCTCCAGCCGACGCCAGGTCCGGCGGGCATCAGCAGGGGTCACGGCGTTCGAGTCGTCCACGGTCATGAGGGCACCGTAGGCCGTCGTACAGTGCCGGACATGCAGGAGCTGAGGGGCAAGGTCGCGGTCATCACGGGTGGGGCGAGCGGGATCGGCAAGGCGATGGCCGTGCGCTTCGCCGCCGAGGGCATGAAGGTGGTGCTCGCCGACATCGACGACGCCAGCCTGCGCAACGCGGAGGCCGAACTCGCCGAGGGCGGCACCGAGGTGCTGACGGTGAAGGCCGACACCTCGCTCGAACCCGAGGTGCACGCACTCGCTGCCGCGACGATCGAGCGCTTCGGCGCGGCGCACGTGCTGTGCAACAACGCCGGCGTGCTCGGCAAGGGCGACGCCTGGCGGGGCCCGTTCAGCACCTGGGAATGGATGCTCGGCATCAACCTCCACGGTGTGATCCACGGGATCCGGGCGTTCCTGCCGATCATGGAGGACCAGGGTGAGGGCCACATCGTCAACACGGCGTCGATGGCCGGTCTCGTGGCGGTGCCGGGCAACGCGCCCTACGGCGTCAGCAAGGCCGCGGTCGTCGCGCTGAGCGAGAGCTTGTTCATCGAGCTGAAGAGCGGCGGATCGCCCGTGCGCGTGAGCGCCCTCTGCCCCGGGTTCGTCCGCACCAACCTGGTGGAGACGCAGACGTGGTCGGCCCGTCTCGGTGACGAGCCGGCCGAGTCCACGTCGCCCGTGCAGCAGGCGATCGACCAGATGCTGAGGCAGGGCGTCGCCGAGGGCATCGACGCCACCATCGTGGCCGACGAGGTCGTGTCGGCCATCCGCGAGGAGCGGTTCTGGATCCTCACCCATCCCGACATGCGCCACCTGCCGGTGGAGCGCATGGAACGAGCCGAACGACAGGAGAACCCCGCATGAGCGAACTCGACATGACCATCGCCGAACGCGAGGCATACCTCGCCGACCTGCACGTCGGCGTGCTGTCCATCGCCCGCGAGGGCAAGGGGCCGTTGGCGCTGCCGATCTGGTACATGTACGAGCCGGGTGGGCCGGTCGTGCTGTCGATGGACGGCGCCAGCCTGAAGGCCCGCTTGCTGGGTGCTCGGGGCCGCGCCACGCTGACGGTGCAGACCGAGGCGCCCCCGTACAAGTACGTCATGGTCGAAGGGCCGGTCACCATCGGCGAGCACGACCACGACTCGCTCGCGCTGGCCACCCGCTATCTCGGCCCGGAGATGGGCGCCTGGTATGCGGAGCGCAATCCGTCGGGGAGCGACTCGGTGACGGCACGGCTGCACCCCGAGCAGTGGCTCACCATCGACTACGGCAAGATGACCTGACCCCGCCGTGCGGGAGCCGACCGTCGATCAGACCCACTCGGCGAACTCGTAGGCGACGCGGGTACCCAGCACCAGATCGGTCGTCGTCGATGCCACGAGGAGCCCGGTGGCGACGTCGTAGACCAGCTCCGTCTCCTCGCCGGGCCCGGACTCGAAGATCGTCACGGTGTTGCCGGGGTCCACCGATGCCACCAGCACCGTCGTCTGCGTGACCGGGTCGTGGTCGATCTGCTGACCGGTGGCGAGGTCCGCCAACCCGTCCGGTGGGATCCAGAGCGCGCCCACCTGACCCGGCCCGTCGACACGTTCGATCGACTCGGTGACCGACGGCGTCACCTCCGTGCTCATCGTCCGGGTGTAGATGAACCTGCCCCAGGTGGAACCGGACATCCGGCGCTCGACCGTGAGCCATGCATCGAGGACGGCGGCCGGGGTTCCCGTGAGGCCGACCGTGATCGAGCCCGCGTACTCGATCCGTTCGATCGAGCCGAGCCACGCAGGGGGCCCGGCGTCCGACCACGGGAGGGCCGTGTCCCGCGCCGCGACGATCGTGCTCTGGGTGAGGAACGTGGAACCGTCGCGACCGTCGCCCGCCGCGACGGGTCCGGTGATCGGCGGCCCGACGGTGGATCCGGCGGTGTGCAACAGGAGTCCGGTCTCGGTGTCGTACACCCAGGTGAGGTTGCCGGTCTCGCCGAGCGACTGCACCCAGATCGTCGAGAACTCCTGGCCGTCGATCGAGTACGGCATCCTCAGCACCTTGAGCGACGGGGTCACGACCTCCTCCACCTGCGCGAGCACGTCGGGGTGCAGCCAGTAGTCCGCGCCGGCGCCGGGGATCCCGACCACGCCACCCCAGCTGATCGTCCGCACCGGGCTGTCGAGCGCGAGATCGCTCAGTCCGTAGGCGCGCACCGAGAGCACGGCCACCGACTCGTTCAGTTCCGTGACGGTGACCTGGTTGTACCCGTGCCCTGCGGCGCCCGGGATGTCGACCTGGTCGTACCGATCGCCCGTGTCCGGATCGACCCAGTCGCCGCTTTCCGCCTCGACGTACTCGTGGTACGAACCGGGGACCGATGCTGCGGTCGCGTAGTAGGTCAGGCGCGTGCCTCGCACCAGACCGTCCGGCGCGGGCATCGAACGGAGGGCCGGCAACAGGTCGGCGAACAGGTTCGGGTCGGCGAGGCCGGCGTCCGGGCCGTCGTCGGCCGGCGGGAAGGTGTCGGGTCGGGAGGTGTCGTCGGGAGAGAGCGTCTCGTCCGGTGGGAACGTGTCCGGTGGGAACGTGTCGGGCGGGAACGTCTCGGGCGGCGGCTCGGGTGAAGTGGTCGCGTCCGTCGCGTCGGTCGTGTGCGTCGTGCCCAGGTCGGACGATCGCGTGGATCTCACCATCCCGTCCGGCGACCACGCGTCGCGAACCGCCACCAACGTGATCAGCAGGGCCAGCGCCGCGACCGCGGCGGCGACCGACGTCGCTCGCCGTCTCGGGCGCGGGGCGCCCGATGCGGGCGTGCGGATCGGATCCATCGTGGCCTCCTCCGCTGCCGACCGGAAGCGGTCGGCTCCTCCGGATCAACGCTCCACCCGGCCGGCGCGCCGTGCCAGGGCCGAAGGTCCACAGCGGCGCGGTGCGGGTGGTGCGCCGCGCGTTCGCGCGGAGGGTGCCCGTCTGCGCGCGTCACAACTCGTAGCATCGGGCCGATGGCCGAACGTACGCGCGGTGGTATCCGCGGCAGATCCCGAGGGCTCGCCCATGGTGAGCGGGTCGCGCCGCGTACGGACCCGCGGCCTGAGGTGCGCCCCGAGACGCGCATCCCGCGCGGCACGTCCACGTCGAACTTCGGTGTCTCCAAGCGTGAGAACCACGACGCGTCGGCGTTCTACGCCCGCTTCTCCGCGCCCGAGGTCAGCGACGACGAGACGATCACGGTGCCCGGCGACGTCGACCGGATCGTGGTGGGCGATGCGCGTGACATGCGCGACGTCGCCGACAACTCCGTGGCGCTCGTGGTCACCTCACCGCCGTACTTCGCCGGCAAGGCCTACGAGGAGGCGTTGGGCGAGGGCGGCGTGCCCGCCACCTATCTCGACTACCTGCAGATGCTGCGCGACGTCTTCCGCGAGTGCGTGCGCGTGCTCGAGCCGGGCGGCCGCATCGCGGTGAACGTCGCCAACCTCGGGCGGCGCCCCTACCGGTCGCTGTCTGCCGACGTCACCTCGATCCTCCAGGACGATCTGCGCCTGCTCATGCGCGGCGAGATCGTGTGGGTGAAGCAGCGCGGCGCGTCGGGGTCATGTGCGTGGGGTTCGTTCCAACGGCCCGGCAACCCGGTGCTGCGCGACGTGAGCGAACGGATCATCGTCGCGAGCAAGGGCCGGTTCGATCGCGCCGTCGATGCCAAGAAGCGCGTGAAGCGCGATCTGCCGTCTGCCAGCAGCCTCACGCGCGACGAGTTCATGGAGGCCACGCTCGACGTGTGGGAGATGCCGGCCGAGAGCGCTACGCGCGTCGGCCATCCGGCACCGTTCCCGATCGCGCTGCCCGAGCGGTTGATCCATCTCCACACCTACGTCGGCGACCTCGTCCTCGACCCGTTCATGGGATCGGGCAGCACCGCCGTCGCCGCGGTGCGCACCGGACGCCACTACATCGGGTACGACACCGACCGCGCCTACGTCGAGGCGGCCGAGGCGCGCCTCGCACGTGAGACGGCTGCGGCGGCCGTGACTGCGGCGGACCCCGCGTCGCCGGTCGCCGTACGGCTCGATCCCGGGGCCGGCCGTGACACCGATCCGGTCCGGGGCGGCTGGGCGGCCAAGGACTACGCGAAGTGGTGCCTGGCCGAGGCCGGGTTCACCCAGATCGTCGACGACGCCGCCGTCACCACGGGCGTGCAGCCGACCCTTCGCTGCCGTGCCGCCGACGGCACCGTCTGGTGGATCGAGGTGGCCGGCGGGCGAACCGGCTCGCGGCCCGGCCTGCTGCGTCTCGAGACGCTGTGGAAGGCGATCGCCAAGGGAGCCGTCGTCGCCTCGGTCGAACCGACGAGCCGCTACGCCGTGCTCGCCTGGGGCTTGCCGTCGTCGGCATCGGGCGGCAAGGCGCTCGACACCGTCACCGGTGTCGGTCGTCCGGTCGCTGCGGTGATCGACCTGTCGACGCCCGCGTGCGTCGACGCCCTGCGCGCCCTCGGCTGAGCGGCGTCACCCGCGGCGCTGGCCGTGGGGTCAGGCGGGCGGGAGTGCGAACGACGGGTAGCGATCGGCGACCATCGTGACGTACGTCCAGACGCCGAACCAGTAGTTGTTCACCCGGATGAGGAAGGTCCGCATGCCGACGGGCCACGTGCCCGTGAAGAGCACGGCGAACCACGCGGCGATGGCGACCACTGCCGCGGCGAACCCGTAGACCATCATCACGAAGTACAGCGGGATGGCCTTCAGCACGTTGAGCGCTGCACCGCGTGGTGCGGTCTCCCGGACGGCCGGCAGTGACAGGCGGACCGGGGGATAGGCGCCCTTGTCGCCCGAACCGTCGGTCATTCCGGTCGACGTGTCGAAGTCGAACGGCGGATATGCCTCGGACCAGCCGAGCAGGAAGCCGCCGGCGCGGGCGTTGTAGCGCTCGTACATCGCCATCATCCCGTACATGCCGGGGTGCAGCTTGCCGGTGAACAGGAACATGACCCAGTAGACGACGAACACGGCGCGGGCCAGGATCTGCAAGGCGTAGAGGATGATCCCGTGCGGGATGTACAGCACCCAGTTCACGAGCGGCCGCCACCTCGCGACCTCGTAGGGGGAGTCGACGACGAGGTAGCGCCGATCGTCGACGGCGGAGACGTTGGTGTTCATGATGGACCTCCTGGGGAACGCGCAGGTGCCCCACCATCATGGTCGCCGTCGGGGGACGTGCGCGCCAGGGCACAACGGCACCAGTCCGGCGCGGCCGGACGTGATCAGGCCGAGGTGATCAGGTCGCGGCGATCAGGTCGCGGTGATCAGGTCGAGGCGATCCGGATCGACGCTGCCGTCGTGCCGCGCTCGTCGACCACCCAGATGTCGGTGCCCGCGTCGCGCACGCTGTGCACCACGGTCGCCGGGCCGCGGGCGAGGCCGGCACGGAATTCGATCGTGGCCGAGATCGGCTCGCGCGGCAGACCGCGCATGGCGAGCACCTCCTCCACGGCCGACCAGTAGCGGGCGTTGTTCACGTGGCCGATGAGGTCGAGATCGGATCGCCGGACCTGCCAGGCGAACCGGTCGTCCTGCGGGCCCGGCTCCGGTGGCTCGCCGTGCTCGAGGCGGACGCGCACCTTCGTGTTCGTGATCGTGGCGCCGTACACGGCGGTGAAGTTCGCAGGGAGTGCGGTGGGTGCTCCGGTGGTCGGATCGACGTTCACCCACACGGCCACCGCGGTGACGCCCACGACGCCGTCGACGGTGAGCGTGGTCGTGCGCTCCGCCCAGCGGGGCCCGACGCCGGAGCACCAGGTGCCGACCGTCAGCACCTCGCGGTGGCGCGGCAACCGGTCACAGCGGAGCTCGAGGCGCCGCACCACCCACGTGGTGCCGGCGAAGCCGTTGTGGTCGGAGTGGTCGGCCGCGGCGTCCTGCACGAACCCGGTGATCGCGTCGAGCCAGGCCCGACCGTCCGGGTCGACGTCGCCGAGTCGCACCCGACGTGTGTCGGTCCAGATCGCGACCGTGTCGGCCGAGGTGTCGTGCACGGTGAGGAGTCGTTCGTGACCGGACGACGGTCAGTCGACCCAGTCGGCCAGCAGGTCCGGGACGCGGAGGTGCTCGGGGATCGCGTCGTCGCCGAGCACGGCGGCGATGTTGCGGTCGATCGTCGCGTGGAAGTGCCAGATGCGACGTTCCTGGTAGTTGAGCGGAATGCCGCCGTGGGCCGCGGTCTCGACCGAACGCTGGATCGGCTCGAGGTTCTTGGTGTCCTCCTCCATCACGATCTCGAACGCGGGCAGGCGCTTGTCCCACGTCTCGTGGCGGACCGGTTCGACGCCAGCGGCAGGCCCGAGCCACACGCGCTCGAGTCGCGTGCGGTCGACGGCCTCCGGCCAGAACTGCAGGATCGGGAACCCCACCTTGTCGAGCGGCGAGATGAGGTTGGGGAAGATGCCGTAGGCGGGGTTGTGGCTCTCGAACAGCGAGCCGAGGCCGTCGACGGCCGGCAGCCCGCGATGGCTGTCGCGACCCGCGGCCATGACCGCCTCCGACAGCGGCGTGTACATGCGCTGGTGCCCGTTGCGCACCAGGCTGATCGCCGCACCGGCGGGGCGCAGCACACCGGCGACCGTGGTCGGGTGGATGGTCTTGGCGTGGTACACCTCGAGGAAGCCCTCGGCCATGATCTTCCAGTTGCACGCGTGGGTGGTGTTGATGCGGGTGACCACGCGCAGGTCGGCGTGCACGAGCTCGTCGAGCTCGTCGGTGAGCGGGCCGAGCCAGTCGAGCAGCGGCTCGGCGTCCTGGTCGAGGTTGACGAACAGCAGCCCGCCCCAGGCCTCGCACCGCACCGACGTGAGCGCCCGCTCGTCGACCTGCAGGCCCACGAAGTCGCGCTCGTCGGGCACGCGCACGAGCTGACCCGAGTGGTCGTAGCTCCACGAGTGGTACTGGCAGACCATGAGCCGGCAGGTGCCGCATTCGTCGCGCACCACGGGTGCGCCGCGGTGGCGGCAGGCGTTGAAGAACGCGCGCACCACGCCGTCGTCACCGCGCACCAGCACGAGCGGTCGGCCGACCACGTCCACGGTGCGATAGTCGCCAGCGCCCGGCAGTTCGCTGGCGTGCGCGACGAAGATCCAGTTCCGTCCGAACACGTGTCGGTGCTCGAGCTCCCACAGGCGCTGATCGGTGTACCGGCCGAGCGGCAGGTCGGGGAGCTTCGGGAAGTCGTCCGGGGGCGCCGTGCGAGCGAACTCGTACGCCGTCTGGGCGTTGATGCGGTCGATGAACGCCTGATCCATGCCTGTCACAGTGCCACGACGACGATGGCGAATCGATCATCGGACCAGGTCGCGAGGGCGTCCTCCGGATGGCCGTCGAAGGTGAGCACGTGCCTCGCGAGTCGACCTTTCGCAGCCTTGGCGTCGTGGCCCACCACTTTCGCGGTGCCGGACGCTCCGGCAGCGCCCGCCGAGGTTGCGCCGCGCTCGACGAAGGAGACGGACACCCCGCGCACCTTGTCGGGCACCCATGCGGCCCGGTGTTCGTTGGGGAGCACGTCGATCACGAACCGGCGTCTCGCCCAGGTGTTGATCGCCGCCGACACCGCCGGCCGCCACCAGGTCGACAGCTTCCCCATCGGGGCGAGTGAGGCGCCCATCTTCAGGCGGTAGTCGGGGATGCGGTCGTCGACGCCGACCGCGCCCAGCAGTCCCGACACGACGGCGATCGAGGCGCCGGCCCGCTTGCGGTGCTCGGGCGACATCGAGGCCAGGTCGAGGTGGTCCCACACCACGCCGGTGTAACGCTCGGCGGCGCGCACCACGGGCCCGCCGAGCAGCGACCTGTTGACCGACTGGGCTCGGGTCAGGTGCGCACCGCCGACGCCGAGCAGCTTCTCGTCGCCGCCGCCGACCTCGGCGAGGGCGCGCGCCACCTGCTCACGGCGCTCGGCGAGCCCGGCGAACGCGGCGACCTTGCCGCTCGCCGGGTCCCAGTGCCCACGCCCGCCCTGCGCCTTGCCCTCCGATGGAGGGAGCAGGAGAGACAGTGAGACGTTCTTCTTCGACATGTCTCAACTTTCGCTTAGAGTGACCGCTCATGCGCATTCAGATCGACAGTGACAAGTGCCAGGGGCACAACCGTTGCTATGCCTTGGCTCCCGAACTCTTCGACGTCGACGACTATGGCTCGGCGCTGGTGCTCAACGAGGGCATCGTGCCCGCCGAGCTCGAGGACAAGGCGCGTCTCGCGATCGCCAACTGCCCCGAGTTCGCGATCTCCGAAGCCGACTGACCCGTCCCACCCGGACGATCGGTCCGGCCTCCGCCATGCCCCGACCCCCCCAGGAGCACCTCGTGAGCGACACGATCCCTCAGGTCCCGCACGACCCCGAAGCGAGCATGTACGGCCCGGTCACCGACTGGGCCACCGACTTCGATCATGCCGACCCCGACTACAACCGGCACGCGCACGAGATCTGGGCCGATCTCCGCGAGACGTGCCCGGTGGCGCACACCGATCGGTACGGCGGCACGTGGCTACCCGTCACGCACGCTGACGTCACCCGCATCGCCTACGACACCGAGCACTTCACGTCGCGCTCGGTCGTGGTGAGCACCGGCGAGCAGATCGCCGAGGCGCCGATCGGTGGAGCCCCGCCGATCACCAGCGACCCGCCGTTCCATCACCACGCCCGCCGCCTGCTGCTCCCACCCTTCGCGCCGAAGAAGATCGACCCGTGGGAGGACGACGTCCGCTCGCTGTGCCACGAGCTCATCGACGCGATGCTGGACGGGACGGCCGGCGACGCCGACCTCACGGTCGATGCCGCCGTCCAGTACGCCCAGCACATCCCGGTCAACGTGATCGCCCGGATGCTCGGCTTTCCGCTGGAGGACGCTGATCTGTTCCGCGGCTTCGTGCACGACGTCCTCGAGGGCGTGAACCACGATCCGGCGGTCCGCATGGCTGCGTTCGAGCGACTCGACGCGTACCTCGACGTGCAGATCCAGGACCACGTCGACAACCCCCGTGACGACCTCACCACGTTCCTGATGCAGTCGACGATCTTCGACCAGCCGCTGTCGCACGAGCACGTGCGCGGCAGCATCGTGCTGTTGCTGCTCGCCGGCATCGACACGACGTGGAGCGCGATCGGGTCGAGCATCTGGCACCTCGCCGGCACGCCGAGCGACGTGGGGCGGCTGCAGGCCGAGCCCGAGCTGTGGCCCACCGCGATCGAGGAGTTCCTCCGCGCCTACGCGCCCGTCACGATGGCCCGCATGGTGGCCCAGGACCACGATTTCAACGGCTGCCCGATGAAGAAGGACGAGTGGGTGCTGCTGCCGTTCCCGGCGGCCAACCTCGACCCGGCCGAGTTCGACCGTGCCGACGAGGTGCACATCGACCGCGAGGTCAACCGGCATGCGGCCTTCGGTCTCGGCATCCACCGTTGCCTCGGCTCCAACCTCGCCCGGCTCGAACTGCGCATCGCGGTCGAAACCTTCGTCGAACGATTCCCCGAGTTCGAGCTCGCCGACCCGGCCGCCGTTCGCTGGAGCGTCGGTCAGATCCGTGGACCGCGCGAGCTGCCGATCAGGGTGCTGCGCCGGGCCTGACGGCCGTCGTCCCCTCGGCGGCCACCATGGCCGCAGCCGGGTGGGCGTAGATGCTGTCGCCTCGTGAGACCGCCCGAGCCGCGAGGCACACCACCAACGCCGGCACCATCGCGTGCACGCCGAACAGCTCGCCCGCCATCACGGTGCACGCGAGCGGCACGTGCGCGGCGGCACCGAACACGGCGACCAGCCCGAGCGCCGACATCGCCGGCTGTGGTAACCCGAGCGGATCGGCGACGACCGAACCCAGGCAGGCGCCGATCACGAACAGCGGGGTGACCTCGCCACCGACGAAGCCGGTGCCGAGCGCGACCACCGTGAACACGAACTTCAGGATCGGGTCGTACCAGTCGCGAGGGACGCCCTCGAGCGCCGTGTCGAGCAGTGGCAGCGACAAGCCGAGGTAGTCGCGGCCGACCAGCATCATCAGTCCGAGCGTGACGACGCCGCCGATCACCGGTCGCAACGGTGCCCACGGGATGGCGGTGGCCATCGTGCGCTTGGTGAACGGGACCGCCGCCGCGAACCAGCGGGCCGCCACGCCGAACGAGAGGCCGGCGATGGCGAGCAGCAGGAACGTGTCGAACCCGAACGGCACCTGTACCGAGGCCCGATCGGCGTGATCGTGACCGAGGCCGACGACCACGAGGTGGCCGACGAGTGCGGCCGGGACCGAGGCGGCGAGCGCCGACCAGGTGCGTCGGCGGGCGATCTCCATCGCGAACACCACGCCGGCGAACGGCACACCGAACACGGCCCCGAAACCGCCGGCCAACGCGGCCCGTGCGAGCACGGCACGGTGATGGTGGTCGAGGCGCCCGACCCGGGCGGCGGCGTCGGTGAGCGACGACGACATCTGCACCGCCGTGCCCTCACGGCCGATGGAGGCGCCGAACAGGTGGCCGAGCAGGGTGCCGGCGAGCACCATCGGCGCCATCCGGGCCGGGGTGCCACGCGTGTACGCATGCGCCTCGCTGACGGCGAGGGCGGTGCCACCGGCCGCGCGGCCGCCGAACCAGTGGTACGCGAGCCCGATGACGAGGCCGCCGAGGGGCAGCCACCACACGAGCCGGCCGTGCTGGAGGCGCTCGTCGGTGACGGCGTCGAGCAGTTCGAGGAACACGAACGATGCCAGGCCGGCGAGCACGCCGGACACCGCGCCGAGGAGTACGAACCGGAGGGTGCCGACGACGTGGTGCCGCACGGGTCAGAGCTTCTTCAGTGGTGCCCAGGCGAGCGACAGGTGCTTGGTGCCGACGCCCGGGAACCGGACGGTGGCCTCGGCTCGGTCGCCCTCGCCACGCACCTCGAGGATGATCCCCTCGCCGAAGGTGGGGTGCTCGACGTCGTCGCCGATCTTCAGGCCCAGGGACTCGGCGCCCGACTGCACCGGCTGGTTGCGACCGGCACGCAGCGCCGCCTCGACGACCCGCTCGCGGTGTGCCTCGGACGCGTCCTCGTCGGGGTCGAACGACGACAGCGGACTGCGGCGCTTGTACTCGGGTGCCTGGCCGTAGCTGCGGTCGCGGTCCCGGTCGCGGTAGCTCTGGCGGCCGTAGCTGCTACGACCACCGCCGTTGCCCTTCACCTCGATGAGGTCGGGCGGGATCTCGTCGATGAACCGGCTCGGCGGGTTGTACTGGGTGCTGCCGAACAGGCTGCGGCTCCACGCATGGGTGAGGTGCAGCTTGCGCTGGGCACGGGTGATGCCCACGTACGCGAGGCGGCGCTCCTCCTCGAGTTCGGTCGGTTCGGTGAGCGCCCGTGTGTGCGGGAACACGCCCTCCTCCATGCCGAGCAGGAACACGTTCGGGAACTCGAGCCCCTTGGCGGAGTGCAGCGTCATCAGGACCACGCGGTTGTCCTCGTCGAGGTCGTCGGTGTCGGCCACCAACGCCACTTGCTCGAGGAACTCGTCGATGCGCGTGTACTCGCGGGCGCTGCCGACGAGCTCGCCGAGGTTCTCGAGGCGACCGTTCGACTCGACCGACGCCTCCGCTTCGAGCTCGGCCAGGTAGCCGCTCAGCTCGAGCGCGTTCTGGAGGACGTCGGCCGGCCCGGCCGCGGGCACGGCCTCGGGGTCGCCCTCGGCCGGTTCGACGACCATCTTCGCCAGGTCGTCGAGCAGCTGGACGAACCGGTCGACGCCGCGCAGGGCCGGGCCGCTCACGCCCGCGTCGCCCGCACGCCGCATCGCCTCGGTGAAGCTGATGCCGGCTGCTGCAGCGAGCGCATCGATCTTGGCGACGCTGGTGTCGCCGACGCCGCGCTTGGGCACGTTGAGCACCCGCTTGACGCTCACCTCGTCTGCCGGGTTCACGACCGCCTTCAGGTACGCCATCGCGTCCTTGATCTCGCGCCGGTCGTAGAAGCGGGTGCCGCCGACCACCTTGTACGGGATGCCGACGCGGATGAGCGACTCCTCGAGCACGCGGGCCTGCGCGTTGGTGCGGTAGAAGACCGCCACGTCGCGCCACTGCTGGAAGTCGTGGTCGTGCAGCGACTGGATGGAACGTGCCACCCACTGTCCCTCGTCGTGCTCGTCGTCGGCCTGGTAGCGCACGATCCGGTCGCCGGTGCCGAGCTCGCTCCACAGCCGCTTCTTGGTCTTCGACGCGTTGTTGGCGATGACCGCGTTCGCGGCGTCGAGGATCACCTGGGTGCTGCGGTAGTTCTGGTCGAGCACGATCGTGGTGAGGTCGGGGAACTTGTCCTCGAGCTCGTTGATGTTGCGAACATCCGCCCCGCGAAAGCCGTAGATCGAGTTGTGCACGAGGATGCCGTTGGCCACGTAGGTGTGCGTGCCGGCGACCTCGAGGTCGTACACGGGCCCCGAATGGTCGACGTGCTCGATCGCCGTGATCGCCTCGGGCACGAACCTGCCGTCGTGCTCGACGTAGACGCGCATGCCCGCCCGGGCATGGCTGATCGGCATGAGGTCGACGATGCCCCCGTCGATCGAGATCCGCCGTCGGAGCTGCAACCCGCCCGCTGCGGCCGCCGCCTTCGCCAGTGCCACCGCCTCGCCGTAGCTCTTGCGGCTGGTCTCGAGTCGCTTGTTCGGTCCCTTGCCGACGCGCACGTTGAAACCGGAGCGCTCGAGACGCTCGGCGATGTCGGCCCGGTTCGAGGACCACTGGACCCGGTGGTATCCGGCACCCATGCGCTGATCGCTGAACATGGTGAGGTTGATCGTCTGACGGCGACGACCGTTCTGCGGCCGATGGTGCGGGAACTCCGGATGCAGGAGTTCGTCCTCCATCAGGCACTTCGCGGCCGTCGTCGTGTCGAGCGAGTCGTAGAGGCGCTCGATCATCCGATCGTCCATCGCCATGCCGGGCCGGCCGATCGCATGGAAGCAGGCAGTCGGCAATCCGTACTGCGCTGCGAACCACGACTCCCAGTACGCGGCTTCGGCGCGAGTGTCGACGACACGGAGGAGCCATGTGGCGTCCGCATGTTCCTGGTTGGAGCGCACGAAGTAGCCGAGCGCATCCTGCCGGAGGTGGCCTGATCGCACCGTCGTGGTGATGCCGACGCGGTAGCCGCGGTCGGCTCGGTGCATGAGGTAGACGAACCACTTGCCGGGCTCGGCGGTGATCTCCAACGGCATGATGTGCCAGGGCGTGGCCGCCAACCGGGCGCCGGAGGTCGTCGTGATCTGCACGAGTGGGCCGTGGTACACGCCGTCCTGACGATGGCGGACCTCGCCGACGACGACGTCGGTGTGACCGGCGGTGCCCGACACCAACGCACTCGGATCGATCGTCTGGATCTCGGCGCTGCCGGCGGCGGTCGACACGACGGTGCCCCACGGCAGGCACTGGTCTGAGTCACCGACCGCGGTGATCTCGCCGCTGTCCTTGGCGAGCAGGACCGCGAGCTCGTTCTGCGCCATGTTCGTGTCCTGGTACTCGTCGATCAGGATGTGGCGGAAGCGTTGCTGGTAGCTCTCGAGCACATCGGGGTGGTGGCGGAACAGCTCGACCGTCTTCATCAGCAGGTCGTCGAAGTCCATCGCTCCGGCGCGCTGCAGGCGGAGCTGGTACTCGCGGTACACGTCGGCGTGCTTGCGGTCGAAGATGTTCGCCGCCTTCACCGCGGCGTCGTCGGGGGTGACGAGCTCGTTCTTGTAGAGGCTGATGAGGCCGTGGACACCGCGGGGTGTGAACCGCTTGGCGTCGAGGCCGAGGTCGCGGATGACGTAGCCGGTGAGGCGTTGGGCATCGGCCTGGTCGTAGATGCTGAACGTGCGCGGGTAGCCGAGCCGGTCGGCGTTGGCTCGCAGGATGCGCACGCAGGCCGAGTGGAACGTGCTCACCCACATCTTCATCGCGACCGGACCGACGAGGGCGGCGACACGCTCGCGCATCTCGCCGGCCGCTTTGTTGGTGAACGTGATCGCGAGGATCTGCATCGGGTGCACGCCCTCGTCGATGAGGTGGGCGATGCGATGGGTGAGCACCCGGGTCTTGCCAGAACCGGCGCCGGCGACCACGAGCAGCGGGCCGCCGCGATGCACGACGGCATCGAGCTGGTCGGGGTTCAGCCCGTCGAGGGCGACCCGGCCCCGAGGGCCCGGTTCGTCGGGATCGACGGGCTCGTCGGGGAACAGTTGGAGGTCGGACGACATGGCGTGACCATCCTAGGGACGGGGTGCCACAGCGACCGGCCGTCCGTGGCGACGGTGCCGCACGGACATCCACCGACCGGGACGAACGTCCTGACCTGCGCCGCATCGGCCGTCGTCGTGTCAGCGAAGGCGGAGCGGGCATGCGCGATCTGATTGAATCGTCGCCATGAAGGCAGCAATCCTGGTCGAGAGCCTCACCGGCAACACGTGGAAAGCAGGCGAGCGCATCGGCTCGCTGCTGCAGCAGGAGGGCTGGTCGATCACCGGTCTGAACCGCGTGCGCGAGCCCGATCACGCCGCGATCCAAGAGGCCGACATGGTGATCGTCGGCACCTGGGTGCACGGCTTGTTCGTGGTCGGCCAGGCCCCGTGGGGGCTCGGTGGCATCGACAAGCTCCCGATGATGCGCGGCAAGAAGTCGGCCGTGTTCTGCACCTTCGCCCTCAACCCGGCCAAAACCCTCGACAAGCTCACGAACGCGGTCATGGGCCGCGGAGCCGACGTGCTCGGTGGCGTGGCACTCAACCGCGCCAAGCTCGACGAGCACAGTGAGGTCTTCGTCGACCGCCTGCTCGCGAACCTGCCGCCCGCACTCCGCTGATTCCCAGCTGAACCCGTCAGCTGCGCGGGTCGGCGACCCGGCCGAGGAACAGCACGGCGCCCGTCGCCCGGTCGCGCAGTGCGAACACGAACGGGTGGTCGAACACGAGCGTGATCGGCTCCTCCTCGGGCGGTGCCGACCCGGCAGCGCCCTCCACCGCGGTGGCAGCGGCGGCCTCGGTGCCCTCCTCGCCCACGGTGATGTTCGCCTGGTGCACCACGCGAGCGATCCGCAACGGGATCTCGGTCGTGATGCGCGAGAAGTCGGCGGTGTCGCCGAACGCGGTGGTGAGGCCGAGGGCCACGAGCGGCTCGGCGAGATCGAGCGCCGACGACGTGTCCCACCTGGGCAGCTGCACCAGCGTGAGCCGTGGTTCGAGGTATTGCGTGGCGTCGGTGACGAGGAAGATCTCCTCGAACGTCGGCAGGAACCCGGGCTCGGGCAGGAACAACAACATCGCCAGTTCGTCGCCGACGTAGGGCAGTTCGACGGCCTGCCAGCCGTCGCCCGACGCGTACGGCAGTTCGGCCTGGCGCACCATGGTCGGCACGTCGACGACGTCGCCCGCTGCGGTGGTGAACGGGGCGTCACGGGTGAGATCGGGTGAGAACGGTTCGGCCCAGCGGGCATTCAGGTAGACCGCGTTCACGAGCACGAAACGGGTGAGTTCGTCGAGGGTGTCGGGGGCGAGCAGTTCGGTGATGCGGTCGTTCGTGCGCTCGGTGACCCACGCGTTGATGGCGACCCGTGCGCCGTCGGGGTCGGACTCGAAGTCGACCAGCTCCACGCCGGATCCGTACTCGGCGGCGAGCACGTCGAGGAACGCCTGCTCGACGTCCAACGGTTCGTGGAGCCAGGTGGCGTTCGCGAGGGAGAGCTCGACGCCGGAGCGGTTGCGGGCGTCGAGCGCCGCGTCGAGCGCGTTCGTGCCGGCGTGCAGGTCGGTGTCCGTCGCGTCGTCGTCCACGCTGTCCACACGGAGCACGCGCAACAGTTCGGTGAGCGTGACCCCGTCGGCACCGGCGGTCGCCATCGCAAGGGCGATCGCGATGCTCGCCGGCGACAGCACGACGTTGTCGGTCGGGGCGGCCGACGCGAGCCGTCGGTAGAGATCGGTGCCGAACAGGTTGACGGCGTCCGCCGCCGCTGCGGCCAGCGCGGGGTCTGCGGTCGTGCGGGCGACCATGGATCGGCGTTCGCCGGTGGTGGTCTCGCGCTGGTCGTCGTCGCCGCACGCCTGGAGCAGGGCGGCGAGCACGGGGGCTGCAGCGAGCGCGGCCAGGAACCTGCGTCGGTCGAACGGTTGCGGGGTCACGGCTCGGTCGTGTCGGCCGCCGGCGCCGTGGTCACGGTCGTCTGCTCGTCGGATTCGGCGGCCGCGCGCAGGTCGATCACCACCACGTCGCTCACCAGCACCCGTGCCTGCTCCGGTCGGGCGAGGTCGTCGACCTCGAGCGTACGCCCCTCGCAATCGGTGTACTGCCGGGTCTGCTCGATCTGGGACACCTTGCAGGTGGGTTCGCGGTCGGCCGGGTGGGCGTAGCGCACGCGCCAGCCCTGTGCCGGATCGTCGCCCTGATGGTCGAGCACGATGCTCCGGTCGGCGCCGTCGCCGACGAGTCCCTGGAACAGCAGCGGGCCGTCCTCGACGATGAGATCGGCGAGGGACTGGGTGGGACCGACCTCGAACTGTGTCTGGGCGAGGCGCTCCTCGACCTTCTCGGGATTCCGCGACAGCAGCGAGGCGATGCCCCACGTGACGAGGCCGAGGAGCGCGAAGAACACCAGGCCGCCGGCGACGGGCAGGACCGCCCGAGCGAGGTTGGAACGCGGTTGCCAGCGGGTCTGCACGCCGCCAGTCTGCTCCACCGCCGCCCCGCTCCCAACGCAGGCCCCGGTACTCGCCCGACGCCACGTCGGCCTCGGGAGGGCACCAGTTGGAGTGGAGGGCGTTCGACGGCCTAGGGTCCACCACTCGTGAAGCGCACGTATCGAGTCGTCGTCGCGAAGCCTGGCCTCGATGGCCACGATCGCGGAGCCAAGACCATCACCCGAGCGTTGCGCGACCACGGTTTCGAGGTCATCTACACCGGGCTGCACCAGACGCCCGAACAGATCGCCGAGACCTCCCTCCAGGAGGACGTCGACGCCGTGGGTCTGTCGCTGCTGAGCGGTGCTCACCTCACGCTGTTCCCACGCGTGATGGAGGAGCTGCGCAACCGCGACCTCGGTGATGTCATGGTGTTCGGCGGCGGCGTCATCCCCGACGCCGACGCCCGCGTGCTCCGCGAGCAGGGTGTCGCCGAGATCTTCGGTCCCGGCGCCTCGCTCAAGGGCATCGCAACATGGTTGGAATCGGCGCTCGACGCCAGAGAGGACTGATCCAGTGGACCTGTTCGAGTACCAGGGCAAGCAGTACTTCGCCCGCTACGACATCCCGGTGTCACCCGGCGACGTCGCCTACACCGTCGACGAGGCCGTCGCTGCGGCCGAGATGGCCGGTTACCCGGTCGTCGTGAAGGCACAGGTGCAGGTCGGCGGCCGCGGCAAGGCAGGCGGCATCAAGCTCGCCGACAACGCCGACGAGGTGCGCCTCCACGCCGGGAACATCCTCGGCATGGACATCAAGGGCCATCTGGTGAAGCGGGTGTGGGTCGAGCACGCGAGCGACATCTCGAAGGAGTACTACGCGTCGTACTCGCTCGACCGTGCCGCCAAGAAGCACCTCCTCATGCTCAGCGCCGAAGGTGGCGTCGAGATCGAGACCGTCGCCGTCGAGAACCCCGATGCGATCGTGCTGCTGCACATCGACCCGGTCGACGGCATCAGCCTCGACGTCGCTCGCGACGCCGCGGTGCGCGCCAAGATCGACGCCGAGGCCGTCGAGGGTGTCGCCGACATGCTCGTGAAGCTGTATCGCTGCTTCACCGAGGGCGACTGCGACCTCGCCGAGATCAACCCGCTCATCCTGCGCCCGGACGGCGGCGTGCACGCCCTCGACGCCAAGGTGAGTCTCGACAACAATGCCGGCTTCCGTCACCCCGAGTGGGAGGCGTTCCGTGCGACCGAGGAGCTCGACGAGCGCGAGCAGCTCGCCCGCACCCACGACCTGCAGTACATCGGCCTCGACGGCACGGTCGGCATCATCGCCAACGGCGCCGGCCTGGCGATGAGCACCCTCGACGTGGTGAACCAGGTGGGTGGCACGGCCGCCAACTTCCTCGACATCGGCGGCGGCGCCAACGCCGACATGATGGCTGCGGCCCTCGGGGTCATCAACTTCGACGAGAACGTGAAGAGCATCTTCATCAACATCTTCGGCGGCATCACCCGTGGCGAGGAAGTGGCCAAGGGCATCGTCGAGGCCATGGGTCGCGTCGAGCTGCGGGCCCCGATCGTCATCCGCCTCGACGGCACGAACGCCGAGCAGGGCCGCGAGATCCTGGCCAACGCCGGCATCCCGGAGTCGAAGCTCACCTCCAAGCCCACCATGTTGGAAGCCGCACGTGCGGCCGTAGCACTCGCGAACGGGAACTGATCATGGCCATCTTCGTCAACGCCGACACCAAGGTGATCGTCCAGGGCCTCACCGGTGGCCAGGGCAAGTACCACGGTCTGCGCAACCAGGCTTACGGCACCCAGGTAGTCGGCGGTGTCACGCCCGGCAAGGGCGGCACCGATGTCGAAGGCATCCCGGTGTTCAACTCCGTCGCCGAGGCCGTGGCCGCGACCGGCGCTACCGCGTCGTTCATCGCCGTGCCGCCCAAGGCCGCGAGCGCCGCGATCCTCGAGGCCGCCGCTGCGGGCATCGGGTTCATCGTGTGCATCACCGAGGGCATCCCCGCCCAGGACGAGGCCAAGGTCTACAACACCCTCGTCCGCGACTACCCGAACACCCGCCTCCTCGGCCCGAACTGCCCGGGCATCATCAGCCCAGGCAAGTGCAACATCGGCATCACCGCCGGCGAGATCGCCGAGCTCCCGTCGGCATCGGGCCCCAACGTCGGCATCGTCAGCCGCTCGGGCACGCTCACCTATCAGGCGCTGTACGAACTGAAGCAGCGGGGCATCGGCGTGAGCACCTGCGTCGGCATCGGTGGCGACCCCGTGCCGGGCACGAACTTCATCGACTGTCTGAAGGAGTTCCAGGCCGACCCCGAGACCCACGCGATCATCATGATCGGTGAGATCGGCGGCTCGGCAGAGGAAGAGGCGGCGGAGTTCATCAAGGCGAACGTCACCAAGCCGATGAGCGCCTACATCGCCGGCGTCACCGCACCCGAGGGCAAGAAGATGGGCCACGCCGGTGCGATCACCAGCGGTGGCAAAGGCACGGCCCAGGGCAAGATGGACGCACTGCGCGCCGCCGGCGTGAAGGTGGGCCTCAACCCCACCGAGGCCGGCGACCTGATGGCCGAGATCGTCGCCACGCTGAAGTAGGACGAAGAGCAGGAGGCTGGTGGGTCCTGACGGACCGATCGGCACACGACCACCGAACGCGAAGGAGCCCCGCCATGAGGCGGGGCTCCTGTCGTTGTCGGACTCGATTCGGACTCGTTGCGGTCGAGTCGCCCTGCTCAGCCGAGCGGCGGCGGGGGAGGCGGCGGCGTCCCGGGTGCCGGCGGCGGGGGCGGCGGGGGCGGCGGCGTCGTCGACGCGGGCGGGGGCGGCGGCGGGGGCACCGAGCCCATCGACGGGCCGCCGGCGTTGAACTGGCTCTTGATCTTGTTGACGTCCTTCAGGTCGTTCAGGTCGCCGCCGGACTCCTTGAACCCGAGGAAGGCACCGGCGAAGGCCACGAGGCCGCTGATCACCGAGAGGATGAGGCCGAAGCCGCGGCCGACGTCGACGCCGCCGAACGCCTCGAGTTCGTCCTTGCCGTCGAGCGGGTTGAAGATGAACCGGATGAGCAGCAGAAGGGACGCGAGGCCGGTGGCGCCGAGCATGATCAGCGGCCACGGGAGGTTCGGCTTCAACGTGCCCATGACGAGCAGCACGGTGATCACGCCCGTACCGATGACGAGGATCCACGGGACGATGCCCGTGAAGAAGAAGTCGAAGACGTTGCCTCCGTCAGCTGCGCCGAAGGAGCCGAAATCGCTCTCGAAGTCGATCGAGATCCAGTTGAAGAAGCCGAACAGGAAGAAACCTGCAGCACCTCCCACCTTCAACCAATCGCTGGTCTTGAACTTGCTGAAGTCCATCTGTCCCTCCCAGGTCACTGCCGGATCACTGACACGAACGTCGGGTGTCGTGTCACCCCGTCCGGCGCCGAACGTACACCTTGTCAACGCGGCTCCTCGGTGATCGCCATCGTCTCGTAACGTCCGTCGCATGCCCATCGCGCTGCTGTCCGTGTACGACAAGACCGGGATCGTCGAGCTCGCCACCGGTCTCCACCGGCTCGGCTGGACGATCGTGAGCAGTGGCGGCACCGCCGCAGCGGTGATCGCCGCCGGGGTGCCGGCGATCGACGTCGCCGATCTCACCGGGGTGCCAGCGATCCTCGACCACCGAGTGGTGACGCTGCACCCGAAGGTCCACGGCGGTCTGCTCGCCGACCCGACCAAGCCCGAGCACGTGGCCGACATGGCCGAGTACGGCATCCAGCCGATCGACCTCGTGGTCGTGAACCTCTACCCGTTCGCCGGCGATCCGAGCATCGAGCTCATCGACATCGGCGGTCCAGCGATGGTGCGCGCGGCCGCGAAGAACCACGCGCATGTCGCGGTCGTCGTGAATCCGGTCGACTACGAGCCGGTCCTCGCCGAGGTGACCGCCGCAGGATCGGTGTCGGCCCGCACCCGCCGCCGTCTGGCCCGCGACGCGTTCGTGACGATCTCGGCCTACGACGCCCAGATCGCGAACTGGTTCGACGCCAGCGGTGACGAGCTCGGCGACGGCGGGGGCGACCCGCTGCCACCGGCGATGCAGCTGTCGCTCACCCTGCAGCAGTCGTTGCGCTACGGCGAGAACCCGCACCAACAGGGCGCCCGCTACCTCGCCGACGGGGCACGCAGTTGGTGGGACGACATGGTGCAGCACGGCGGCAAGGACCTGAGCTACCTGAACCTGTACGACACCGAAGCAGCGTGGAAGCTGGTGCACCGCTTCGACCAGCCGGCGTGCGTGATCGTGAAGCACGCGAACCCGTGCGGCGTCGCCGTCGCCGACGACGTCACCACTGCGTACGTGCGCGCCAACGCCTGCGACCCGGTGAGTGCGTTCGGTGGCATCGTGGCGCTCAACCGCGAGGTGACCGCCGATCTGGCGGAGGCGCTCGCTCCGGTGTTCACCGAGGTGGTCGTCGCCCCGTCGTACACGCCCGACGCCCTCGAGGTTTTCGCCCGCAAGGGCAACCTGCGCGTGCTGTCGGGTCCGAGGCCGTACGGCTCGGTCCTCGATCTGCGCAGCATCGACGGCGGGCTGCTCGTGCAGCAGGCCGACACCGTCGACCTCGACCGCTCGCACTGGCAGGTGGTCACCGCCGCCGCTCCAACCGTTGCCCAGATGGACGACCTCGCCTTCGCCTGGACCGTGTGTGCCGCGGTGAGCAGCAACGCGATCGTCTACGCCCACGAGCGGCAGGCGTTCGGCATCGGTGCCGGCCAGCAGAACCGGCTCGACAGCGCACGCATCGCAGCGGAGCGTTCCGCTGGCCGGGCCCAGGGCGGGGTGTGTGCGAGCGACGCGTTCTTCCCGTTCCGCGACGGGCTCGACGCGGCGGCGGCCGCCGGGATCCGTGCGGTCATCCAGCCGGGCGGCAGCGTGCGCGACACCGAGGTGATCGCGGCCGCAGACGAGCACGGCATCGCGATGGTCTTCACGGGTGAACGGCACTTCCGGCACTGAACAACCCCGCGATGAGAGATGAGTGGCGCTGGCGACCGCATCTCTCATCGCGACGGGTCGCCACCGATCGGCGATGAGAGAAGGGCGCGCCACAGCCGCTCATCACTCATCGCGGGGTTGGGTGTGGCGCGTTCGGCGCCGGAACCTGCGAGACTTTTGCCATGGCACGGATCGCGGACCTCCTGGCCGCCGGGACGACGTACTCGTTCGAGTTCTTCCCGCCCAAGAACGAGGCGGGTTGGCTGAGCCTCGGCCGCACCATCGCCGAGCTCGAGCACCTCGCGCCGCACTACGTGAGCGTCACCTACGGAGCGGGGGGCAGTACCCGCACGCGCACCGCCGACCTCGTGTCGTGGGTGAAGCGGCAGACGCCGATCTCGCCGATGGCACACCTCACCGGCCAGGGCCACACCCGCGCCGAGATCCGCGACATCCTCATCGACTACCGCGCGGAGGGCGTCGAGAACATCCTCGCCCTCGGCGGCGACCCTCCGGCCGACGGGTCGGCGCATGCAGTGAGCGAGTACCAGTTCTCGAGCGAGCTGGTCGACGACGTCCGCGAGTTCGGTGGCTTCTCGATCGGCGTCGCCGCCCATCCCGAACTGCACCCGCGCTCGCCCGACCGGGACTCCGATCGACGACACCTGGCCGCCAAGCTCGTCCGCGCCGACTTCGCGATCACCCAGTTCTTCTTCGAGGTCGACCACTACCTCGCGCTGGTCGACGACCTGTCGTCGCACGGCTGCGACAAGCCGGTGGTGCCGGGCATCATGCCGGTGACGAACCTCGCCCAGGTGAGCCGGATGGCGCACATGTCCGGCGCCGAGGTGCCGGGCTGGTTGGTGGAGCGTGTGGCCAAGGCCGGCGACGATCCCGACGAGGCGTCGCGCATCGGCGTGGAGATCGCGTCCGAGCTCTGTGCCCGACTGCTGGAGGCCGGTGCACCCGGTCTGCACTTCTACACGCTGAACCGCAGCGGCCCGACCCGCGACCTGTGGGCCAACCTCGGCCTCGACCGCGCCCAGCCCTGACCCGTCCCTGACCCTCCCGGACCCGACGGTCGTGCGGCATTCGTCACCGTCGGTCAGCCCCTGAGGAGGGACAGCTCGTCGCGGATCGCTGTGAGCGCCAGCTCGAGGTGCGCCGGTTCGGCCAGCGCGAACCCGATCAGCAGCGCCGGGAGATCGGCCTCGATCGACCAGTCGCCGGTCGATTGCACGACCACCCCGCGTCGCCGCAACCGTTCGACGACGAGTTCCGCGTCGGTGCCGGGTGCGAGCTCGAGCATCGAATGCAGACCGGCGTTCGAGCGCCACGGCACCGGCACCAGCCCGTCGTCGTGGAGCGACTGCAGCAGTCGGGCCACCAGTGCATGCCGGGGTTGGTAGCGGCGGCGGCCGCGGCGGAGGTGACGGTCGAACCCACCGCGAGCGATGAGTTCGGCGAGTGCCGCCTGCGTGATGTGTGGAGGCTGCGCGTCGACCACCGACCGGGTGGCACACAGGCGGTCGATCCGCGCCGCGTCGGTGACCACGAAACCGAGACGTAGGGACGGACTCAGCGTCTTGGAGAAGGTGCCGACGTACACCACGCGCCCGGACCGATCGAGGCGCTGCAAGGGCTCGAGCGGTCGATCGACGTATCGGAACTCGGTGTCGTAGTCGTCCTCGATGACGAGGAGATCGAGTTCGGCCGCGCGGGCGAGCAGCGCTCGTCGACGCGCGCCGCTCATGGTCACGCCCGTGGGCGACTGGTGCGACGGCGTCACGTACACGGCATCGGCATCGCGGGGGATCGCGTCGACCACCATCCCGTCGTGGTCGACCGGCACCGGCGCGAGGCGGGCACCGTGACGTTCGAAGGCACGGCGTGCCTGCGGGTAGCCGGGATCCTCGATCGCGACGACGGCGCCCCGAGCGAGGAACGTGCTCGCCACGAGGTCGAACGCCTGCTGCGCGCCGGACGTGACCAGCACGTGCGCCGACGTCGCGATCACACCCCGAGAGCGCGAGACCCACGACGCGATCGTGCGTCGGAGTTCGGGGAGCCCGGCAGGGTCGCCGTACCCGGGCGGCACGCCCGCCGCTGCTGCGGTGACGCATCGTCGCCAGTCGACGACCGGAAAGAGCCGCGGGTCGGGTCGGCCGGTGCTGAGATCGACGAGCACCGGCGGCGCGTCGTGCTCGGTCGGCATGGGCGAGACGAACGTGGCGTTCGAATGCGTCGCCGGGCGCGAGGCGTGTCCTGGTGCGCCGCTCGACGGCTCCGGCCCCGCGGTGACGAACGTGCCGTTCCCGGCGCGTCCGTCGAGGAAGCCCTCGGCGACGAGGCGGGCGTAGACCGCGGCGACCGTCGAGCGGGCCACCCCGAGTTCGGCCGCGAGGGTCCGGCTCGGCGGGAGGCGATCCCCGGCCGTGAGACGTCCGTCGGCGATCGCGTCGCGGATCTGTGTGAACAGTGACGCCGAGGTGCTGCGGGTGCCGCCGTCGACGAACAGGTCGATCCACATTGGTCCGACAATAACGGACCGAATTGTCACTTCGATACGGACCACTTGCGACGTACCGTCGATGTCATGCCCACCGACACCGCCGCCGCGAGCACTCGGACGAGGGTGGAGATCCTCGTCGATCCGATCTGCCCGTTCGCCTGGATCACGTCACGATGGCTGCTCGAGGTCGCGTCGTGCCGCGAGGTCGACGTCACGTTCGGACTGATGAGCCTGTCCGTCCTGAACGAGGGACGCGAGGACCTGTCCACCTTCTACCGCGAGTTGGTCGCCGCAGGGTGGGGCCCGGTCCGTGTGGCCGTCGCTGTCGACGACGAGTTCGGTCAGGCCGCCGTCCGTCGGTTCTACGACGCGTTCGGGCAACGGCACCATGTCGGCGCCGAGTCGCTCGGGCCGTGCCTCCTCGCCTCGTCACTCCGCCAGGCCGACCTCCCGGAGCGGATCGCGAGCGCCGCCGCCGACCCGACGTTCGACGTCGGCGTTCGGTCGCGGCATGCGGCGGCGGTCGCGCTCGTGGGTGACGACGTGGGCACGCCGGTGCTGCGGGTGCGGGCGCCTGGCGCGCGGGCTGTCGGCATCTTCGGACCCGTCGTCACGCCCTGCCCGCGCGGTGAGGCGGCCGGTCGCCTCTGGGATGCCGTCGTGATCGCCGCCACCACCCCCGAGTTCTTCGAGCTGAAGCGCAGTCGCATCCGCTCGCTGTCGTTCGACTGACGAACGGCACCACCACGACCACCACACCACGCGACCAACCACACCACGCGACCAACCACACCACCATCGATCGGAGACGACGCCATGCCCCACCACCTCTGCACGAACTGCGGCACGCAGTACGCCGACACCGATTCACCACCCACGACGTGCCGCGTCTGCGCCGACGACCGGCAGTACCTCGGCAGGCACGGGCAACAGTGGACCACCCACGGCGCGCTGCTGCGGACCCACCACCAACGGATCGAGATGGACGATCACCTGCTCGGTATCGGCATCCTCGAGCCGTTCGCGATCCCGCAGCGCTCCCTCGTCGTGCGCACCGGTGCGATGAACGTGCTGTGGGACTGCGTCAGCCTCGTCACCCCCGAGGCGGTCGACACGTTGAACGGCCTCGGAGGCATCGATGCGATCGCCATCTCGCACCCGCACTTCTACAGCTCGATGGTCGAGTGGAGCCGAGCGCTCGGCGACGTGCCGATCCACGTGCACGAGGCCGACACAGCGTGGATCGCTCGGACGTCGCCGAACGTGAGGCGGTGGCACGGCGACGATCTCGACCTCGGCGTGGACCTCCGGTTGGTGCACTGCCCCGGTCACTTCCCGGGGAGTGCGCTGCTGCACTGGACGCCGCCGCAGGGCCGAGCCGTGGTGCTGGCCGGCGACTCGTTGCACGTGGCGGCCGACCGGCGCCACGTGAGTGTCATGCACAGCGTGCCGAACCATGTGCCGGTGGGACCCGCGGTGATCCGCGACGTCCAGCGGCGCCTGACCGGGCTGGCGATCGACGACGTCTACGGCTTCACCTGGGGCCTGAACGTCATCGGCGACGGTCGCCGCGCCGTCGACGAGTCGCTCGATCGGTATCTGCGGGCCATCGCGGCCTGAGGGCACGACACGCCGCCCGACGCTTCGCTCGTCGGCCGGTCACGCTTGCACGCCGCCCGCACCCCGGGCGTAGGGTTCGGCCATGCGCGCATACGAGAACGTCTACATCAACGGCAAGTGGGTGCCCTCCGCCGGCGAGGGTTCGCTCGAGGTCACCAACTCCGCCACCGAAGAGGTCATCGCCTCCGTGCCCAACGGGGCCGCGAGCGACGTCGACGCGGCGGTCGCTGCCGCCAAGGCCGCGTTCCCGGGGTGGAGCGCCCTGCCCGCCGCCGAGCGCGCCGGCTACCTCATGAAGATCCACGCCGGCCTCGAGGCCCGCACGGACGAGATCGCCCAGACCATCGCCCAAGAGGTCGGCATGCCCCTCATGCTGGCCAACCTCATCCAGGCCGGTCTGCCGAAGGCCAACTTCCAGATCGCTGCTGGTCTGGCCACGTCCTACGAGTTCGAGACCAAGGTCGGCAACTCCCTCGTGGTCCGCGAAGCCATCGGCGTCGTCGGCTGCATCACGCCGTGGAACTACCCGCTGCACCAGATCGCGCTGAAGGTCGCGCCGGCCCTCGCCGCCGGTAACACCGTCGTGCTGAAGCCGAGCGAAGTGGCGCCGATCAACGCCTTCATCCTCGCCGAGGTGATCGACGAGGCCGGCCTGCCGGCCGGCGTGTTCAACCTCGTCACGGGCGTCGGTCCGGTCGTCGGCGAGGCGATCGCCGCCCACGCCGACGTCGACATGGTGAGCTTCACCGGGTCCACCCGCGCCGGCAAGCGCGTCGCCGAGGTGGCCAGCCAGACCGTCAAGAAGGTCTCGCTCGAGCTCGGCGGCAAGAGCCCCAACGTCATCCTCGACGACGCCGACTTCACCAAGGCCGTCGCCGACGGCGTCGGCAAGTGCTTCCTCAACTCGGGCCAGACGTGCACCGCGCTCACCCGCATGCTCGTGCCGCGCGAGCGCCTCGCCGAGGCCGAGGGCATCGCCGCCGCGACCGCTGCCGCCTTCACCCCGGGCAACCCGTTCGAGAAGACCTCGCGGCTCGGCCCCCTCGTGTCGGCCGCGCAGCGCGACCGCGTGAAGGGCTTCATCCAGACCGGCATCGACGAGGGCGCGACGCTCCTCGCCGGAGGCACCGCCGCCCCCGAGGGACTCGAGCAGGGCTACTTCGTGCAGCCGACCGTGTTCTCGAACGTCACCCGCGACATGACGATCGCCCGTGAGGAGATCTTCGGCCCGGTGCTGTCGATCATGCCGTACGACACCGAGGAGGAGGCGATCGAGATCGCCAACGACACCATCTACGGCCTCGCCGGCGGCGTGTGGAGCGGCGATCCCGAGCGCGCCCAGCGCGTGGCCCGTCGCATCCGCGCCGGCCAGGTCGAGGTGAACGGCGGCGCGTTCAACGTGATGGCACCGTTCGGTGGCTACAAGCAGAGCGGTCTCGGTCGCGAGGCCGGCCAGTTCGGTCTCGAGGAATTCCTCGAGGTGAAGTCCTTGCAGCTCTGATCCCGTCCGACGAGCCGGCTCCCCGGTCCCGCCAGATGCGGGGTCGGGGAGCGCCGGCCGCCCGGGTTCTCCCGTGTGCCGTCGGAAATCGTCACGGAACTGGAAGAATGTGCCCCTGATGACCGACTGGTCCGCACCGCGCACGCCCAAGGGGCAGATCAGCCGAGTCCCGCACCTGCCGGGTCTCGACGGTCTGCGCGCCATCGCCGTCGTCGCGGTGATGATCTACCACGCCAACAAGAACTGGCTGCACGGCGGCTTCCTCGGCGTCGAGGTCTTCTTCGTCATCTCGGGCTACCTCATCACCCTGCTGCTGATCGCCGAGCACGAGCGCAGCGGCTACGTCGATCTGAAGCAGTTCTGGTTGCGCCGGTTCCGGCGTCTGCTGCCGGCGCTGTTCGTGATGCTGGCGCTGCTGATGGTGTACCTCGCGCTGTTCAAGCCCGAGGCCCGGGGTCGCACCCGTGGCGACATCCTCGCCGGTGTCGGGTACATCTCGAACTGGTTCCAGATCTGGGTGGGCGCCGGGTACACCGCGTCGGAGGCGTTCGCCCCGCTGCGCCACCTCTGGTCGCTCGCAGTGGAGGAGCAGTTCTACCTCGTGTGGCCGCTCGTGATGGTGGCGATCCTGCGGCGTGGACGCTCGCAGCTGCCCCGCGTGGCCCTCTGGCTGTTCGGCGTGGCCGTCGGCATCGCGCTCCTCACCGCCTTCCTGTACGTTCCGGGCGACATCGACTCGTCGTGCTCGCCCGAGGCGCACCACGGCTACTGGCTCGTCGGCGAGCGGTGCATCAGCATCAACGACACGCTCTACCTCAGCACCATCACGCGTGCGGGCGGCCTGATGCTCGGCGCGGCGTTCGCGATGGTGTGGCGTCCGATCGCGATCATGCGCAGCCCGATGCGCGACCGCGGTCGCCAACTCGACGTGCTCGCCGTCATCGGTGTGCTCGGCCTGGCGTTCCTCGTGTGGTCGATCCACCTCGCCGACCCAGCGCTCACCATGCTCACCGGCAGCCGCTTCGACCCGTGGTTGTTCCGCGGCGGCATCTTCCTCACCGGCATCCTCACCCTGTTCGTCATCGCTGCGGTCACACACCAGCGGGCGATGGCGGGCGTGCTGCTCGGCAACCCGGTGCTGTCCTGGGTGGGCACGCGCAGCTACGGCCTCTATCTCTACCACTGGCCGATCTACCAGATCATCCGCCAGGAGGCCGGCAAGACGCTCACGCTCTGGCAGTTCCTGCTCGCGATGCTCGTGGCCGGCGCGCTCACCGAGGCGAGCTACCGGTTCGTCGAGATGCCGATCCGCAAGGGTGCGATCGGTCAGTGGTTGCGCGGCGACCGCCATCGTCCATCGCGGGCCGCTGCAGCCCGTCGCCGTCAGCTCGCCGCACTCGGCGTGGTCGGCGTGATGGTCACCGGCTGGGCCGGCGTCAGCATCGCGATGGCCCCGAACGAATGCGTCGGCACGGTCGAGTGTGCCAGCGAGCTCGGCCAGCAGGCGATCGACGAGGCGAACTCGACGACCACCACGACCGTCACCGACGGCACCACCGCTGCGACCGAACCTGGCGCCACGCTCGATCCGTCCGCCAGCACGGTGCCGGGTGAGACCGTCGCCCCGACGGTGCCCGGCGCGACCGTGGCGCCCGAGACCACGCTGACACCGGAGACCACCGTGCCGGTGGCCGATCGGCCGCCCCTGGCGATCGGCGAGTCGGTGATGCTCGGCGCTGCCCCGCAGCTGCAGGTCGGCGGGTTCGTCGTGAATGCAGACGAGAGCCGGCAGGGCGAGACGACCGCGGAGATCGTCGGGCAGTATCGGGCGAGCGGCCAGATCGGCAAGACCATCGTGATCCAGGTGGGAACGAACGGACCCGTGTCGCAGGAGACCTACGACAAGATCATGGGCTTCCTCCCGGCGGCGGAGGTCGAGCACGTGATCTTCCTCACGGTCGCCGCGCCGCGCGACTGGATCGAACCGAACAACGCCATCATCTGGTCCTTGCAGGGCAAGTACCCGAACGTGAAGGTGCTCGACTGGGCCGGCTTCGTCGTGAGCGGACAGGTGCCAGGCCTGGCCGGCGACGGCATCCACCTCGGCACCGCCGCGGCGAAGCAGTGGTACGCCAACTACATCTTCGACTTCATGGGCCGCCGCGACCTCGTCCTGCCGCTGCCGGAGTAGCCCACCGCCTCGTTCTGGTCGCGACGTCTCTTGCTGCGCGAGACGATGCGCGACCAGAAGTGCCACAGACGCGGCGGTGCCGGTGGGCTGCGGCTTGGTGACCGACCAGGTGCGAGGCGTACGCTCGCGACATGACTTCTCCTGTGCGCGTCGCCGTCACCGGTGCTGCTGGCCAGATCGGCTACAGCCTCCTCTTCCGCATCGCTTCCGGCTCCATGCTGGGACCCGACACGCAGGTGATCCTGCAGCTGCTCGAGATCACCCCGGCGCTCAAGGCGCTCGAGGGCGTGAAGATGGAACTCGACGACTGCGCCTTCCCGCTCCTCGCCGGCGTGGTGTGCACCGACGATGCGAACGTCGCCTTCGGTGGCGCCGACGTGGCCCTGCTCGTGGGCGCCATGCCCCGCAAGGCCGGCATGGAGCGCAGCGACCTGCTGAGCGCCAACGGTGGCATCTTCAAGCCGCAGGGTCAGGCCCTCAGCGCGAGCGCGAAGAAGGACGTGAAGATCCTCGTGGTCGGCAACCCGGCGAACACCAATGCCCTCATCGCCCAGCAGAACGCACCCGACCTCGATCCGGGCCGCTTCACCGCGATGACCCGTCTCGACCACAACCGTGCGATCAGCCAGCTGGCCGCCCGCACGGGCACCGCGGTCACCGACGTCACCAACATGACGATCTGGGGCAACCACTCGGTCACGCAGTACCCCGACCTGTTCCACGCCAAGGTGAAGGGTCAGAACGCCTACCAGCTCGTGAACGATCACGCGTGGGTCGACGGCACCTACATCCCCACCGTCGCCAAGCGCGGTGCGGCGATCATCGAGGCCCGCGGCGCTTCGTCGGCCGCGTCGGCAGCGAACGCCGCGGTCGATCACATCCGCTCGTGGTCGCTCGGCACCGCCGAGGGCGACTGGGTGTCGATGGCCGTGCCGAGCGACGGCTCGTACGGTGTGCCCGAGGGGCTCATCTCGAGCTTCCCGTGCACGTGCAAGGACGGCGTCTACTCGATCGTCCAGGGTCTCGACATCGACGACTACAGCCGGGGCAAGATCGACGCCTCGACGGGCGAACTGGCCGAGGAGCGCGACGCCGTGAAGGAACTCGGCCTCATCTGAGCCGGCCCGCCCAGCGGACCAGAACCAACTCGAAGACGCACGGATCGGCCGGTGTCGACGCATCGCCCCTCGTGGCGGGTCGTCGGCCCGGCCGATCGTCGCGTGGTGCAGTGGGCCAATGGTCGGGGCACCACTGCGATCGTGACCCGCGTGCCCGACACCGACGAGTGGGCGTGGCGCCTCAGCCTCGCCGACGTGGTCGAGGACGGCCCGTTCTCGTCGCTGCCGGGCATCGACCGCTGGATCGCTGTGGCGCGCGGCGGGCGCATGGCGCTGCAGGCCGGCGCCCCCGACGAGTTCATGTCCACCGTCCTCGACGAGACCCACGGCGCGGTGTCGTTCTCGGGCGATGGTGACACGTCGTGCCGTGTGCTCGACGGCCCGCTCGTCGACGTCAACCTCATGCTGCGGCGGGGACGCGCCGCCGGCGCGCTCGACGTGCAGGAACTCGGTGCGGGCGAGCGGTGGTCGTGGGCGCTCCGGGCCGTGCTGGTGCTGTCGGGACGGGTCGAGCTCGTCGCCGACGGGGACGATGTAGCAGGTGACGTGCTCGACGGCCCGACGTTCGACGCGGTCGTGATCGACGGATCGCAGGACGCGCTCGTGTCGCTCGTCGCCGCCGGACCGGCGCGGCTGGCCGTCGCGCTGGTCGCTCACGGGGCCTGATCCGACCGGCGGGTACGCTCGCCCACATGCCGATCCACGTTCGTGCCAACCCGGGCGACTTCGCCCCCGCCGTCCTCGTCCCCGGCGACCCGAAGCGCGCCAAGTACATCGCCGAGACGTTCTTCGATCCGGGTGCCCGGCAGGTCAACGACGAGCGCGGCGAGCTCGGCTTCACCGGCACGTTCAAGGGCAAGCCGCTCAGCGTGCAGAGCGTCGGCATGGGCGGCGCCAGCGCTGCGATCTACTACACCGAGCTCACCGAGCAGCTCGGCGCCACTCGGCTCATCCGCGTCGGCACGGCGGGCGGGCTGAAGACCGGGCTGAAGATGGGCGACACGGTGGTGGCGGTCAGCGCCACGAGCGACGATCCGATGATCGACATCCTCACCGGCGGCGACCCGCACGCACCGACCGCCGACTGGCGCCTCGTCGAGCTGTCCGCCCGTCTCGCCCGCGAGCGTGGCGCCACCGTGCACGTCGGACCGATCGTCACGAGCGCGGTGTTCTACGACCCGCGGCCCGGGATCATGAAGCGCTGGAAGGACCGCGGTCACCTCGCCGTCGAGATGGAGGCGAGCATCCTCTACACCCTCGGCGCCATCCACGGGTTCGAGGCGCTCGCGATCATGACCGTCAGCGACATGATCGGCGAGGAGGGCGAGACGGTGCGGATCGGCGACGCCGAGCTCAAGGCCGGCGTCGACCAGATGATGGAAGTCGCCTGCGACGTCGCCATCGCCGACCTGTAGGCCCTGACCATCCGAGTGCCAGCCGCCCGCCCGAGGCCCAGCCGCCCATCCGAGTGCCAGCGGACCTCCCGGGTGCTTCGCACACCCTCGGGTGCGTGGTTGGCACTCGGGTGGGCGGCTGGCACTCGGATGGCTACTTCAGGAACTTGCTCGTGGTGTTGTCGGCGAGCACCTTGCCGCCGGTCTGGCAGGTGGGGCAGTAGGCCACCGTGTACCCGCTGTAGCTGACCGAGCGGATCGTGTCCCCGCACACCGGGCATGCCTCGCCGGCACGGCCGTGCACCGCGCCCGGGCGATCGGCCGACGAGCTCATGTCGGTGCGGGTGCGCTCGTAGGCCAGCCCGTCGGCGACGCACGCGTGGATCGCCTCGCGCACGGCGTGGGCGCCCTCGGCACCGAGCTTGCCGGTCATCGCGAACGGCGACAGCTTCGCTCGGTGACAGACCTCGTTGGCGAGCATGCGCCCGAGCCCCGCGATCGTGTGCTGGTCGCGCAGGAAGCCGTGGAGGCGCATGTTGTGCTCGGCGAACCGGGCCGCGAGCTGTTCGTCGCTCAGCTCGAGCGCATCGGGACCGAGGCGGTGCATCGGTGGCCCGTCGAGTGCGTCGGCGGCGACGCACCACACCCCGGCTCGGCGCTCCTTGCCCGCCTCGGTGAGCAGCAGCGCCGGCGTGTCGGTGAACAAGAACCGCGCCTGGCCGTTGCGCGGCTTCAGCGCGAGCTTGTCGTCGACGAGCAATCGGCCGCCCTGCATCAGGTGCACGACGAACACCACCGGCTCGAACCGCAACAGCAGGTACTTGCCGCGACGGCCGACCTCGAGCAGCGGGAGACCGTACGCCTCGTCGGGCCGCGGCACAGCGGTCTTCAGTGCGGTGAAGTTGAACGGGACGAACTTCTCGAGGACGTGGCCGCGGAACTGCTCGGTGAGTCGCTCGGCGTGGGCCTGCACCTCGGGCAACTCGGGCATCGCGGCTCCTCCTGGTCCTGGCTCGTCCTGGTCGCAGTCGCTAGCGGTACTCGGTGCGCTGCCGGACGGTGGCGAACACGGCGTCGAGTGCCTTGAACACCGGCTGTGACGCCATCAGCTTCTGCTGGTCGCCGGTGAGCAGGATGCGGCCGCCGATGAAGGCGTCCTGCGCGTTGAGCTCGCCGGTGGCGACTGCCACAGCGGTCTCCCACGTCTGCTCCATCCGCACGTGCTCGGGGAAGGCGGCGCCGGCACCGAAGCTGGCCGTGCCACCGCCCACCTGCAGGTGGTACACCACGTCGCCCTCGGGACCCTCGGTGACCGCCTGGGTCACCCCGATCTCGTGATCGTGCGCGAGGGCGGCGAGCTCGGCGCTCGCGGCCACCTCGGCGGTGAGTGCGTCGATCCATTCCAGACTGAGGTAGCGAACCATCGGGGCCTAGTCTGCCCGATCGTGACGCAGTTCTCGCGGGTGATCGGTTCCGGTACCAAGGTGTTCGACGCCGGCCCGGTGCACGGCAGGTTCCGGGCGATCGAGACGCCCGACGACGTGCTCGACCTGATGGACCACGGCGCCGAGGGCGTGATCGCCCTCGTCCGCGACGCAGGCGCCACGTTCCTCGCCCCGATCTACCACGAGCTCGCCGGGGTGATCTGCACGAGCGGTACACCGCGCAGCCACATCGGGATCGTGAGCCGTGAGTTCCAGGTGCCCTGCGTGATGGCGGCGACGTTCGTCGACGGCGAACCCGCCCGCGACACCGAGGTCGAGCTCGACTGCAGCGGTGCCGAGGGGGTCGTCCGTGGCTGACCGCGACAGCAGCCGGTATCACGCGCTCCGTCGCGAGTACGTCGACGAGTACCTCGGGTATCACAGCACGATCTCCCGGCAGCTCACGGCCGAGCGCACCTCGCTCGAGAGCCAGCTGATCCCGGTGAGCGCCTACATCGTCACGTCGTGCATCGAGGCGCTGCTCCGGTATCCGGAGATGATGAAGCGCATCGAGGAGGCCATGCCGCCCGAGGAGATCGGTCGCCGCGCCCGTCGCCCCGGGTGTCGCGTGAACACGGTGCACCTGTGGAGCATCGCCAACCTCCCACTCGTCGGACGCAAGGTGCTCGCACTGGTCGACCCCGAACGCGCCCACGACGTGAGCGAACTCGCCACGATCGCGTCGTTCTGGGAGCGGACGGCGCTCGCCTTCCGCGGCGACGACGGCACGCGGCAGGCGTGGGACACCGGCACGGTCACGCCCTACGCCGGTGCCGTGCTCGACGGACTGCTCGACGCCGTCACACCCGTCGACGACGACGTCCGCCGACGGATCAAGACCTGGAACGCCACGCTCGTGAGCTACCTGTTCCTGCTCTACTTCGACACGCGTGTCGGCACGGGCGACACCGGCCCGTACCTGCTGCCCGACGGTCGCGTGGCGCTGGTGCGCGACTACTACCAACTCGGGCACAGCGACTTCCCGTGGAGCGATGTCGCAGCCGGCGTGCCGTACGGGTCGCTCACCGCGGTGTTCGTGCTCGACGGGGTGACGATCGATCGCATCACCGACTTCGGCACCAGCAACACCACACCCGAGGACTACCTCGACCACATGGTGGGCTTCGCGCTGTACACGACCGACGGGATCGACGCGAGCGCCGGCGATCCGGGAGCGGTCGGAGGGCTCCGTGCGGTCGACCTCGACGCGATGGACGCGATGGTGCCCGCCGTCCGCGCCGCACAGTCGCAGCACTACCGGGCGATCGCACGCATGACCCGCGACGAGAAGATCCGCTGCGGCGCCTATGTGTACTTCTCGTTCCTGCGTCCGTTCGCGCTCGAGGCGGGCGTCGCCGACGAGCTCGACTGGACGGTGCCGCGCGACATCCCGCCGGCGCTGTACGAGATGGTCGCGGCGATGGAGGGTGACAACGCCGCCAACGCCGACGAGGGCCCGTACTACGACCCGTTGCCGCCCGCGTGACGGTGCCGTGAGCGAGCTCGCGCCGATCGGGTGGGCGCCGTCCGACGAGCGTCGCCACGACGACGCGCCCGTCGAGGCCTGGTGGTGGTGGGGGTCGAGCACCGATCGCGAGACCGGCTCGCTCGTCGGTGTGTACGTCGGGATCGAGCTGCGCGGCCGCCGCTTCGACTACTGGGCCGGGCTGGTCCGCGAGGGTGAGCCCTACCTCTACGTCGAGGAACTCGACGGCACCGGCCTGCGTGGCGGGTTGGAGATCAAGCCACCGGAGATGTGGGCCGGCCACGAGTGCGACCTGCCGTTCCGGCAGTGGAGCCTCGGTAACGAGGCGCACGGCGTGCTGCTCGACGACCCCACCGAGGCGTGGGGGAGGGCGTACGGCACACCGGTGCCTGTCACGTTCGACGTGGAGTGGTACGCGACCGGCGACCCGCAGCCGGTCGATGGCGGCTATCGCCAGGACGGCGAGGTCGACGTGCAGGTGGAGCTGACCGAGGGGATCCTGTCGTTCTCCGGGCCGGGGGAACGGGTGCACGTGTGGGGCGCGCCGTACCTGCCAACATCGTTCGCGATGCCCAACGACACACGCGGCGTGCGCGCGCCATACCGCCGTTCCGACGGTCTCCACGTCGATCAGGTCCTCGCCACGTCGCCCAGCCGTGGCAGTCGCTGGTGGGTGAGTCGATGACGCGCGACATCCTCCAGGAGTTCGCCGACGCGAAGACGAAGCCGAAGTACCGCGAGGTCCCCGTCCGCACCGGGATGGTGGTCGAAGACCGCGCCACCGGCTTCTGCGGCGACGTCGTGAAGATCACCGTCGAGGCCGTCACCCTGCGCGACCGCCAGGGCGTGCATCGCCACTTCCGCTACAAGGAGGGCGGTTTCCGCATCGACGGCAAGCCGATCACGCTCATCCGCCCGGCCACCAACGCCGCGGCCACGGCGGCCGTCACCCGCGTCACCGCCAGCGGTTCGATCGCGTCGGCGAAGCCGGTCCCTGCACGGGTCGCCCGCGCCAGCCGGATCTGGGTGGAGGGCAAACACGACGCCGAACTGCTCGAACACGTGTGGGGCGACGACCTGCGCGAGCTCGGCATCGTCGTCGAGCCGATGCACGGCATCGACCACATCCTCGACGCGGTCGCCGAGTTCGGCCCGTCGCCGGAGCGCAAGCTCGGCGTGCTGGTCGACCACCTCGTCGACGGGTCGAAGGAGCACCGGTTGGCGACGCAGGTGATGCGCAGCTCGCGCCACGTGCTCGTGACGGGCCACCCGTTCGTCGACGTGTGGGAGGGCGTGCGCCCCAAGCTCGTCGGCATCGAGGCGTGGCCCCGAGTGCCGCGCGACCGTCCGTGGAAGGAAGGCATCTGCGCGGCGCTCGGGGCCGACCCGGTCAACTTCTGGCCGCGCCTGCGGAATCGGGTTCGTTCGTTCGCGGACCTGCGTCCGGAGCTCGTGGGGGCGGTGGAGCAGCTGATCGATTTCGTCGCACCCGGCGACGAGTGACCGATCGGCCGATCAGCAACGCCACCAGTCCGAGGGCGATGAACGGGCCGGTGTAGCCGAGGAAGATCAGCACCGCGGTCCCGGCGATCACGAACGCCCGACCGCCCGTGGCGAACGCGTCGCCGACGCCCTCCTCGGTCTGGATGTCGAGGTCGATCGTCGGCACGACCGTGGTCGGAACCGTCTCGACGGGCGCCGCCGTCAGGCGCACCGTGAGCGTCGACAGCGCGGTGCTGTTGCGCAGGTTGCGCTGCTGGGCGAGCAGCTGCTCGAGCACGAGCTGGCGTGCGGTGAGCTCCCCCTCGAGCATCACCACCTCACCGAGGTCCTTCGCCTCGACGAGCATCGCCTGCACGCGGTCGACGCTCTGCTGCTGGTTGATGATCCGCGTCTCCACGTCGGTCACGGTGTCGGTGACGTCGTCGGTGTTCTGGAACCGGCCCCGCAGGATGCCGAGCGCGGTCATGTCGGTGATCGCGGCCTCCAACTCGGCGGGCGGCAGCTTGACGACGACCTCCCCCGTCGCCGTCTCCGGATCGCCCAACTCGACGTCGGAGCCGTACACCTGACCGCCGTGGTCGCCGGCGATGTCGACCACGAGCGGCAGGGCGGCCGACACGTCGGGCACCTCCACCGCGATCGTGACCTCGATCTGCAGCAGACGGGTCGGTGCCGGCGCCGGGCCGACCGTCGAGCCGCCGAAGCCGCCACCGGAACCGGACGAGTCGGCCGCCGGGGCGTCGGTCGCGGCCGGCGCTTCGGTCGCCTCGGGCGCCGCTTCTGAAACGCCTGGAGAAGCCGACGGTGCGATCGCCGGGGCACCCTCCCCGGAGTCCCCTGCGTCGGCCACCTGCCCGGCGGGTTGGTCGAAGGTGGGCTCCATGCTGGTCGACTCCTCGTCGGATCCGCCGCACGCGGCGAGACCCAACGACAGGACCCCCAACATGGCACCCACCACGGGT